>JAMPXV010000236.1 GCA_023700985.1 Lysobacter sp. | reverse complement strand
GCCAGCCGCTCACAACACGTAGCGCAGGACGGTGACGTAGTGGCAGGCGCTGCCGGCGATCACGAACAGGTGCCAGATGCCGTGCGAATGGCGAAGCCGGGTGTCGAGGGCATAGAAGACGATCCCGACCGTGTAGAACAGCCCGCCCGCCATGAGCCACGCAAGGCCGTCGGGGCCGAGCGCCTTTCGAAGCGGTACCCACGCGGCCACGGCCACCCAGCCCATCAGCACGTAGATCACCACCGACAGGACTCGTGCGCCCTTCAGCTTCCGCAGTTCCTGGAGCCCACCGATCACCGCAAGGCCCCACACGGTCCCGAGCAGCGACCAGCCCCATGGCCCGCGCAGCGTCACCAGGCAGAAAGGCGTGTAGCTGCCCGCGATGAGGAGGTAGATGCCCTGGTGGTCCAGCTTGCGCAGGATGCCCTTGGGGCGCCCGCGCAGGCTGTGGTAGAGCCCGGAGATGCTGTACAGCGATACCAGGGTCACGCCATAGACCGCGACGCTGGTGATCTTCCAGGGGTCGCCCTGCATCGCCGCGAGCACGACGAGCACGATCGCCCCGGCAAGCGCCAGGACCGCCCCGGCAAGGGCGGTCACCGCATTGAATTTCTCCCCGTAGTACATGATCTCGTTTCCCGCGAATTGATCGTCACGCGCGTCGCCGCGAATCGCCGGTGGCGACCTCAGCCCGGCCCGGCGTCCGGCTCGCCGCAATGGGCCAGGATGTGCGCGCGTGCGGCATCGCGAAGCGCCACCGCCGCCGCGAAGGCATTCGACGGCTGCGCGTGCGGAACAAGCGGGCTGCCGATCGTGACCGTGACCGGCCCCCGCGTGGGAAGCCACTGGCCGTCCCTCAGGACCGCGCGCATGCCGCGGATGGCGACCGGCACCACGGGTGCCTGCGCCGCCACCGCCGCCGCGAAGGCACCGAGGCGGAAGGAGCCCACGCCGGGCATGTGCCGGAAGGTGCCCTCGGGAAAGAGCGCCAGCGAGGTGCCAGCGGCCGCCACCTCCGCCAGCCGCGCCGCGTCCTCGACGCTCTGGCGGGCTTCGAATCGCTCCACGAAATGCGTCCCGAGGGCCCGCAGGTAGATCCTCGCCACCGGGCTCTCCAGGAACGACTGCTTGGCGACGAAGGCGAACGGCCCCGGGCAGGCGGCGAACAGCGCGAGCCCGTCCAGGTAGCTCGCGTGATTGGCCACCAGCACGCAGCGCCCGCGGGGCAGGTTCCCGGCGCCGCGCACCGTGACCGCAATGCCGCAGAGCCGCAGCAGGACACGCGCCGCCACGCGGTTCACGCGCCACGCCGCGGCCGGGTTCGGGGACAGCGCCGTCAGCACCCAGGTCGGCGGCGAGACCAGACCGAACACCAGCCAGCCGTAGAGCCCGTAGGCCAGGCGGCGCAGCGCCCTCACCATGCGCATGGCCTGCGGCAGGAGCGACCCGGAAGCCAGGCGGACGACCTGCCACCAGACCGCGCGCGCGCCCTCACCGACCCGCCCGGCCTCGTACAGCTCGCGACACGCCGCGCGGCGGATCTTGCCGCTCGAGGTCTTGAGCACCGTGTGCGCCGGCACCAGCACGATCTCGTCGGGCGGCTCGCCCAGCACGGCGAGCGTGGCCTCCAGGATGCGCGCGCGCAAGGCATCCTGTTCGTTCGAGCCGCGCTCCACGGTCTCCGCGAGCACCACGAGGCGTTCGGTGCCGTGGTTCGGGTCGGGGCTGCCGAAAGCGGCCACGCAGCCGCGGCGCACGCCGGGGACGACCCCGACGGCATTCTCCACCTCGTGCGGATAGAGGTTGCGGCCGCTGCGGATGACGATGTCCTTCTCCCGGCCGGTGAGGTAGACCTCCCCGTCCGCGATGTAGGCGCGGTCGCCGGAATCCAGCCACTCGCCGTCGAAGAGCCGCCGCGTCTGTTCGGGGTTGCGGTAGTAGCCGGAAGTGGCCGAAGGTCCGCGGAACTCGAACCGCCCCTCGACGCGCTCCTCCACCTCGGCGCCGAGCGCATCGACGATCCGGACGTCGTGCCCCGGCAGCGGACGCCCGCAGGACACGAACTGCAGTGCATTGCCGTCGCCTTCGTCGGCGGGCTCGGCGCGGCCCTCCAGGCTGAACGGTTCGCGCCGGACGCGATCGATGCGCGGGCCCCGGCCGAGCGGTGGGCTGAGCAGGCCGACGGTGCACTCGGCCAGGCCGTACACCGGCGTCATGGCCCCGGGACTGAAACCGTAAGGAGCGAACTTCCCGGTGAAGCGGCGAAGCGTCTCGGGGACGACCGGCTCCGCGCCGTTGGCCGCAAGCCGCCAGGAACTCAAGTCCAGCCCTTCGATGCTCGCCGGGTCGATGCGCTTCACGCACAGTTCGTAGGCGAAGTTAGGCGCTGCGGAGATGGTGCCGCGGAAGCGCTGGATGGCCAGCAGCCACCGCTCCGGGCGCGCCAGGAACGCGAGGGGCGACATCACCACCAGCGGATTGGCGAAATACAGGCACGTGAGCCACGCGCAGATGAGGCCCATGTCGTGGTAGAGCGGCAGCCAGCTCACGAACACGTCGGCCGGCTTCAGGTCGATCACCCGGCCGATGCCGCGGACGTTCGCCAGCAGGTTGGCGTGCGTGAGCACGACCCCCTTCGGGTCGCCGGTGCTGCCGGAGGTGTACTGGATGAAGGCGATGTCTTCGGCAGCGATGGTCACCCGGTCCGGTTCGCCCCCGCCTTCCACCAGACTCGCCACCGTCACGACCTGGTCCAGGCCGGGCACGCGCGCCTCGAGGAGCCTCGCCACGGCCCGCGCCTCGGGCACCGTGACGAGGATCGTGGCCTGCGCGTTCCCGAGGATGCCGGCGTGGCGACGCACGTGCTCCTCGAGCTGGGACATGCGCGCCGGCGGGTAGATCGGCACCGGGACGCCACCCGCGACGAGGATGCCGAGGTAAGCATGGAAGTACTCGGGGCTGGTGGGCAGCATGATCGCCACCGTCCGGCCCCGTTCCAGGCCCCTTCGCTGGAGCCCCGAGGCGACGAGGTCGGCCTGCCGCTTCAGGTCCCGGTAGGTGATGCGGGTCTCGCCTTCCTCGCCGAGATGGACGATCTGCACGCGGTCCGGGTGCGCCCGCACGTGCCAGTCGAGCACCTCGACGAGGGAGGCCGCATCGTCGGGCGCGGATTGGGTTGCCTGTGTCCAGTCTTCGGGAAGGGCGGCCCCCGCGGCGGCTGGCGGCAGCCCGTCTTCCCCGCGCAGTGCCTTCAGCAGGTCGCCGATCGTCTCGGCATCGCCGAGCGCCTTCTCCGGAATGGCAACCCCGAAGGCGCGCTCGATGTGCACCGCCAGTTCCACGCGGCATAGGCTGTCGAGCCCCAGGTCGCGCTCGAGGGAGCTGTCCAGCGTGACCGGCCGAGTGCGTCCGCTGCCCGCCTGCAGTTGGGCGAGGAACTGCCGCGTCAGCTCGATGACCGCGGCGGGCGTAGGCACGCCCGCGCGATCCTGATGAGATTCTGGCTGGGTTGCCATCCGCCCACTCCCGCCATCCAGGCGCCCCGCTCATATGCAACCGGCATCGATGGCCCGAAGCCCGGTTGCGCCAAACCAGCACATATCCTACCGCTGCGTAAGGTTCGCGACTTGCCCCAGATTAATCCTGAGTGGCCGCCTACGCGGCGACCGCCGCCCTATGCGCGGCGGCCGGCGTGCGCAGCGAATCCATCGCCGCCTCGACCCCGCCCCGGACATGCGGCACTGCGGCATCGGCGAGCGCCAGCTCGATCGCGCCGAGCGCGCCGAGCAGCATGGGCTCGTTGAGGTCTCCCATGTGGCCGATGCGGAAGACGCGCCCCTGAAGCGCGGCCAGGCCGCGGCCCAGCGCCACCCCGTAGCGTTCCGAGGCGATCGCGCGCACGCGGTCGGCGTCGTGGCCGGCGGGCATCAGCACCGAGGTGAGCGAATCGGAAGCGGCCTCGGCATCCAGCGACCAGAGCTCGACGCCGCCGTCCCGCCCCCAATGGCGCACGCAGGCGCGCGTGGCGTTCGCGAGGCGTCGATGGCGGGCGAACACGTTCTCCAGCCCCTCCTCCTCGATCATGTCGAGGGATGCCTCGAGGCCGTAGAAGTGCGCGATCGGCGCCGTGCCGCAGAAGCGCACCTGGCGGCCGTCTTCCACCATCGGGCGCCAGTCCCAGTAGCGGCGCGGGTTGCGCGCGGATTGGGCCGCCTCCCAGGCGCGCGCGTTGATTGCCGTGAAGGACATTCCCGGCGGCAGCATGAGGCCCTTCTGGGAGCCGCCGATCACCAGGTCCACGCCCCATTCGTCCATGCGGAAGTCATAGGAAGCGAGCGACGAGATCGTGTCGACCATGAAGAGCGCCGGGTGCCCGAGGCGGTCCATCGCCGCCCGCATCCCGGCCACGGGGTGGCGCATGCCGGTCGCGGTCTCGTTCTGCACGAACATGACGGCCTTGATGGCGCCCTTGGCGTCGGCCGCGAGATGCCTGGCCACCAACTCCGGATCCACCGCGCGCCGCTCCGGTATGGCCACCATCTCGACTTCCAACCCGTAGTGGCTGGCCGTCTTCGCCCAGTTCTCCGCAAAGTAGCCGGTCTGGGGCACCAGCACCTTGTCGCCGGGCGAGAAGAGGTTCGCGATGCTCGCGTCCCAGGCCCCGTGGCCGGAAGCCGCGTAGGTGATCGCGAAGCCCTTCTGCGTCTTGAGCACGCCCTTCAGCCGCTGCAGGCAGCGGTCGCGAAGGGCCACGAAGTCCGCTCCCATGAAATCCACCGCCGGCCGCGCCATCGCCAGCAGCACCCGGTGCGGGATGTTGGTGGGGCCGGGGTGCATGAAGAACTGCCAGCCGCG
>JAMPXV010000030.1 GCA_023700985.1 Lysobacter sp. | reverse complement strand
TTTCTTTGCGGCGCCGGCGTCTCGTATGATGGGCGCATGCCCACCCGCGAACCCGTCGCCGGCCTGCGCAAGATCCCCGAGGACATGCCGGCGCTGCTGCGCCCGCCCGGCGCGATGCCCGGCGACGAGGCGCGCGAGCGGTTCTGGAACCTGGTGGCGATCATGGGCATCGTCGCGGTCGCCCTCGCGGCGATGGGGTGGTGGTCCTACGGGCAGGTGCGCGGGTCGCTGCGGGACCTGCGCGCCGCCGGCCTCACCGCGCTGCTCGAGGCGGAATCGGGCGCGCTCGCCATCTGGATCGACGAGAAGAAGCGCGCCGCGGAGCGCTGGGCCGCGGCGGAGCCGGTGCAGCGGGACGCCGCGGCCCTGGTGGAACTCGCCCGCGGCGGGATGGACGCGGCCGCCGTCTGCCGCTCGCCGGCCCGCCGCGCGCTGCTGGCCCAGATCGCGCCCTTCGTCGCCCTCGAGGAGGCGGCGGCCGTCAACCTCATCGGCCGCGACGGTGCCATCATCGCCGCCCTGCACGACGACTACTGCGGCCTCACCGTCGCCGGCGGCGAGTTCGCCCGGCGCCTGGAGCCGGTGTTCTCGGGTCGGACGGTGTTCGTGCGGCCGTTCGACGAGCGCGATCGCGTCGGCGCGCAGGCGCGCGTGCCCTTTGACCAGCCCCTGGTCTGGGTGGAGACGCCGGTGCGCGGCGGGGCGGGGGAGGTCATCGCGGCCCTGGGATTCGGGCGCCTGGCGGACGAGCGCTTCGGGTCGCTGCTCGTGCTGCGATCCGGGCCCACCACCCGCGAGGCCTACGCGTTCGACGGCCGCGGGATGATGCTCACGCAGAGCCGCTACGTGGGCGACCTGCGGCTCGCGGGCCGCGTGGGCGCCGGCGAGTCCGGGATCCTGCGCATCCCGGTGCGCGACCCCGGCGGCAACATGATGGCCGGCTTCCGTCCCGCGTCCCCCGAGTCGGAGTGGCCGCTCACGCAACTGGCGCAGGCCGCGCTCGAGGCGCGCTCCGCGGGCGGGCCGTTCGACGGCGTGATCCTCGACCCCTACCGGGATTACCGCGGCGTCCAGGTCATCGGCGCCTGGCGGTGGCTGCCCGAAAAGGAGATGGCCCTCGCCGTGGAGATCGAGGCGACCGAGGCCTACGCGCCGCTCAAGTACCTCGAGATCGCCTTCGGCATCCTGCTCGGCTTCTTCGCGGCGGCGATGCTGGCGGCCGTCTCGTCGTCCCTCTGGGCCGTGCGCCTGAAGCTGCGCGAGGCCCGGCGCATCGGCCCCTACACGCTCGAGCGCGAGATCGGCGAGGGCGGTATCAGCCACGTCTACCTCGCGCGCCACTCGCACCTGAAGCGCCCCGTGGCGGTGAAGGTGCTCAAGCCCGCGCTCGCCACCGACGAGATGACCACGCGCTTCGAGCGCGAGGTGCAGCTCTGCAGCCGGCTCTCGCACCCCAACACGATCGAGATCTACGACTACGGGCGCACGCGCGACGGCACCTTCTACTACGCGATGGAATACCTGGACGGCCTGTCGCTGGAGGACCTCGTGCAGGAGGAGGGGCGGCTCCCGGTGTCGCGCGCCGTGCACATCCTGCGGCAGGTGTGCGGGTCGCTGAAGGAGGCGCACGACCGCGGGCTGGTGCACCGCGACGTGAAGCCGCACAACCTGATGCTCTGCCGCCACGGCGGCGAGCTCGACGTGGTGAAGGTGCTCGACTTCGGCCTCGTGAAGGAGCTGGAGAACCCGCACACGCGCGACATCACGCAGTTCGCGCGCGTGCTCGGCACGCCCCTCTACATGGCCCCGGAGCGCCTGCGCGACCCGGCCGACGCCGACGCGCGCGCCGACATCTACGCGCTGGGGGCCGTGGCGTTCTTCATCCTCACCGGCCGGCGCGTCTTCGAGACGCAGAGCGAGCACGACCTCGTCTACCAGGTGCTCAACGTGCCCGCCCCGTCCATCGCCGACAGCGGCGCGGCGGACGCGCCTCCCATCCTCGCCGCGCTCGTGGCGCGCTGCCTTGCGAAGGATCGCGGGGAACGCCCGGCCTCCGTCGGGGAGGTGGCGGCCGTCTTGGCCGAGGTGGCGCGCGAGCGCCCGTGGCGGGAGGACGACGCGCGGGCGTGGTGGTCGGGCTGGGCCGGCCGGGCGCCGAAGGCCGGCGCCGACGGCGCCTAGCTCAGGGGCGCGCGCACCACGCCACGCCCTCGAGGGCCCAGCCGTGGCGCTGCATCTCGCGCCAGGTGGAGTCGCTCGTGGTGAAGCGGTGGTTGGAGTCGTTGCGCGGGAAGCCGAGGTTGTAGGCGCGGCGCACCTGCAGCATGCCCTCGGGGCAGCGCCCGTCCGCCGTCTGCGGCTCGGCGAAGAAGCCGATGCCCTCGTAGTACCAGCCCCCGGCGCGCTTCACGGCCTCGCACTCGTCGCCGCTCGCGGTGAAGAAGTGCGAGTTCGGCCCTCCCGCGGCCGCGCCGTAGAACCGGCACACGGGCGACACGCGCGTGAAGGCGTCCGGCGGGATGCGCGAGTAGGCGTTGAAGGCTTGCCCGGTGAGCGACCAGCCGGGTCCTGCGGCCCCGGACAGGATCTGCTGGACCTCGTAGCCGCTCGCCGCGATGAAGTAGTGCGCGAGAGGCTCGTTGTAGAACTCGACGACGGTCGTCCCGTCCGCGCCGGCGGCGGATGGCACGTGCACGTCGACGCGCAGGGTGTCCGCCGGGCCGCCCGCGGCACTCCCCATGCGGATGAGTCGCCCCATCGCGCCGGGGTCCTGCGGCACTCCCAGGTAGGCGCGCAGGAACGTGACGGTCCAGGTGAAGACGTCGCTGGCCATGGCGCGGGTGAACTCGTGCTCGACGCCCTCGAGTTCGACGAGGTAACGCGAGGAGGGGGAGCGGTTGAGCGCCTGCTCCACCATCCCGATGGGCGCGGTGGTGTCGGCGGAGCCGGAGATCGCGAGGTAGGGCTTCGCGAGGCTCGCGGCGCCTTCCTGGTTATTGCAGAAGGACGGCAGGAAGGTCTGGCCCGCGTAGGGCACGAGCCCCACGGCGGCCTTGACGCGGGGGTCGCGGACCGACTCCCGGCAGGCCCCTCCCAGGCTCGCGGTGAGCTTCGCGCCCAGCAGGTTCGCGATCGCCTGGCCGCCCATGCTCGCACCGAAGCCGCCGATGCGCTCCGAGTCGATGCCCTGGGCGAAGCCGGGGTCCGCGAGCAGCACGTCGACCAGGGCCTTCAGCGACACCGGGCGCATCAGCTGCATCTCCACGAACCTGTCGAAGTCGGTGAGAAGGTACGCGAAGTCGCCCAGGTCCTCGAGGCGGATGCGGGAGAACCGCTCGTCGCCGTGGAAGACCGCGCCCACCATGAAGCCGTGCGAGGCGAGTTCCACCATCGCGTCGATGTGGCCCGAGCTGATGGGGCTGCCCCCCAGGCCGTGGGAGAACATGACGAGCGGCAGGCGGGCGGGCCCCGGCGTCGCCGCGGGGCCGACGGCAGCGCCGAGCCCCGCCGCGTAGTCATCGACGCCGATGAGGCGGGGCCGCGCGCCCGGCGGCTGCATGTGCGGCACGACATCGCTGGACCCCGGCAAGGGGTAGTCGGGATCGGCGTTCGATTCCGGCGTCGGGTGGCAGACGATGGCCACGTGCTCCACGGTCCCGCCCGCGTGCTGCGGGTAGAGTTCGCGCAGGTCCGGGACCGGGGCGGCGAAGCGCACGGCGGCGCCGTGCGCGGCGAGAACCTGCGTGATGTAGCGTCCGCCGCTGCCTTCCCAGAAGTCGGCGGGCGGCGCGCCGGACTGCGCGATGAGGGCCGCGTCCTGCTCGACGTTGGAGCACGCCACGCGGAACGGGCCCCTGGGGACAGGGGCCACGACGAGCTCGTGGTTCACGGCGAGCGCCGGCAGGGCGGGCGCGAGGCATGCCGCGGCGAGCCAGGCCGCGGCGAGCCTTCGCGTAGAATCGGGTCGGATCATCACTGCGGGCCTCTCCCATGGACGACACGACGAAGGTTCGTCGCATCCTGCGCGAAAACCGCACCATCGCGGTCGTCGGGCTCTCGGCCAGCTGGTACCGGCCGAGCTACTTCGCCGCCAAGTACATGCAGGAGCACGGCTACCGCATTATCCCCGTGAACCCCCAGTACGACAGCGTGCTGGGCGAGAAGTGCCACAAATCGCTCGCCGAAATCCCGGACAAGGTCGACATCGTGGACTGCTTCCGCAAGAGCGGGGAGATCGACGCCATCGCCGACGCGGCCATCGCCATCGGCGCCCGGGTCCTCTGGATGCAACTCGGCGTGACCAACCCGCAGGCACGCCGGAAGGCCGAGGCGGCGGGCCTGGAAGTCGTCGAGGACCGCTGCGTGAAGATCGAGCACGGCCGGCTCTTCGGCGGGCTGGGCTGGGCGGGCGTGGACACGAAGGTGATCTCCGCGAAGCGCCCCGCCTGACCCGCCGCCCCGCATCGCCCTTAGAATAGGCCCACCCACGCCGCCGTTCGAGGAAAGGACGCCATGGAAACGTATCTCGCCTGGATCATCGCGGGCTTCGTGCTGGTCATCATCGAGCTCCTGACGGGCACGTTCTACCTGCTCGTGATCGGCGTGGGCGCCTTCGCCGGCGCCGCGGTCGCGTGGGCGGGGGGCGGCGTCTTCGCGCAGGCCGTGGGCGCATGCATCGTGGCGCTGGCCGGCACCTGGCTCGTGCGCCGCTGGCACCGGGCGCACCAGCCGGCGAACGCCGACGACGACCTCCTCGACCTGGGCCAGGCCGTGACGCTCGAGGAGTGGCTGGACGGCGAATCGGGCCGCGCCCGCGTCACCTACCGCGGCGCGTCGTGGGACGCGCGGCTTTCCGGCGGCGAGCGCCCCGCGCCGGGCGCCACGCTCTACATCACCGGGCAGGAAGGCAACACGTTCCTCGTGGGCGCGGCACCGTCGCGGAAATAGCGCACCGAACAACACGAAACCAAGGGGAGGCTGTCATGTTCTGGAAAATCCTGGTCGCGATCATCCTGTCGATCGGCGCCGCGTTCACCACGCAGAGCGTGGGCGTCACCATCGCCACGTTCCTCGTCGCCATGATCGTGGTGGTCCTCATCGAGGGCGTGCGCGTCGTGCCGCAGCAGAGCGCCTGGGTGGTCGAGCGCCTGGGCAAGTTCCACATGACGCTCCTGCCCGGACTCAACCTCATCCTGCCCTTCGTCGACCGCGTGGCCTACCGCCACTCGCTCAAGGAGGTCCCGCTCGACGTCCCCGAGCAGGTCTGCATCACCAAGGACAACACCCAGCTCGCGGTGGACGGGATCATCTACTTCCAGGTGGTGGACCCGAAGCTCGCGAGCTACGGCACCTCCGACTACCTGCTCGCCATCACCCAGCTAGCGCAGACGACGCTCCGGAGCGAGGTCGGCAAGATGGAGCTCGACAAGACCTTCGAGAGCCGCGACGAGATCAACCGCCAGATCGTCGCCGTGCTCGACGAGGCCGGCCGGACCTGGGGCATCAAGGTGCTGCGTTACGAGATCAAGAGCCTCACGCCGCCGGAGTCGATCCTGCGCGCGATGCAGGCGCAGATCACCGCCGAGCGCGAGAAGCGCGCCCTCATCGCCAAGTCCGAGGGGCAGCGGCAGGAGGAGATCAACCTCGCCGACGGCCAGCGCCAGGCCGCGATCCTGAGCTCCGAGGGCGAGAAGCAGGCGGCCATCAACCGTGCGCAGGGCGAGGCGAGCGCCATCATCACCGTGGCCGAGGCCACGGCGAACGCGGTGCGCCAGATCGCCTCGGCGATCGGCACGGAGGGGGGGCTGCAGGCGGCGAACCTGAAGGTGGCCGAGCTCTACATCGCCGCCTTCGGCAACCTCGCCAAGCAGGGCAACACGCTCATCGTGCCCTCGAACCTCACCGACGTCTCCACGATGGTGTCCACGGCGATGACGGTGCTCGACCGGACGAAGGCGCCGGGCGCCTCGAAGTAGCGCGATGGCCGACCGCGAGTTCGGCTTCGAGACGCTGGCGCTGCACGCGGGCCAGATCCCCGACCGGGAGACGGGCGCGCGCGCCGCACCCATCTACCAGACGACGTCCTTCGTCTTCGACAGCGCCGACCACGCCGCGAGCCTCTTCAACCTGCAGACCTTCGGCAACGTCTACACGCGGCTGTCGAACCCCACGACCGCGATGTTCGAGCAGCGCATGGCGGCCCTCGAGGGCGGGCGCGCGGCGGTCGCCACGGCCTCCGGCCAGGCCGCGGAAATGGTCGCGCTCCTGAACATCTGCCAGGCGGGCGACCACATCGTGTCGTCGTCGAAGCTCTACGGCGGCACGCACACGATGCTCGCGGTCAACTTTCCGAAGCTTGGCATCGAGGCGACCCTCGTCGACCCCGACGACCCGGAGAACTTCCGCCGCGCGATCCGCCCCAACACGAAGGCGGTCTTCTCCGAGACGCTGGGCAACCCCGCGATCAACATGATCGACATCGCGGCGGTGGGCGCCGTCGCGCGCGAGGCCGGGGTGCCGTTCGTGGTGGACAACACGGCCGCCTCGCCCTACCTCTGCCAGCCCCTGCAGCACGGCGCCGACATCGTCGTGCACTCGGCCACGAAGTTCATCGGCGGCCACGGCACGACGATGGGGGGCGTGGTGGTGGAGAGCGGGAAGTTTCCCTGGGACAACGGGCGCTTCCCGTCGATGACGGAGCCCTCGGCCGGCTACCACGGCGTGCGCTTTTACGAGACCTTCGGCGACTTCGCGTTCACGATGAAGGCGCGCATGGAGGTGCTGCGCGTTTTCGGGCCGGCCATCGCGCCCTTCAACGCGTGGCTGCTGCTGCAGGGGCTGGAGACGCTGCCGGTGCGCATGGAGCGGCACTGCGCCAACACGATGGGCGTGGCGCAGTTCCTGCGCGGGCACCCGTTGGTCGCTTGGGTGAACTACCCCGGCCTTCCCGACAACCCGTACCACGCCCTCACGACGCGCTACATGCCCAAGGGGGCGGGGGCGCTGCTCTCCTTCGGGATCCGGGGCGGGTACGAGGCGGGCGTGAAGTTCATCGAGGGGCTGCAGTTCGTGAGCCACCTCGCCAACATCGGTGACGCGAAGTCGCTGGTGATCCACCCGGCGTCGACCACGCACCGCCAGCTCTCCGAGGCGGACCAGGTGAAGGCGGGCGTGCCGCCCGACATGGTGCGCCTGTCGATCGGCCTCGAGACCCTCGACGACATCCTCTGGGACGTGGACCAGGCCCTCTCCGGCACCTAGGGTCGCCCGGCGTCCGCGCTCTCGAAGCGCGCCCACAGGGCGAGCGCCTGCCGTCGCGCCGAGGCGATCTCCTCGTCCCGGCGCAGCTTCGCGGTCCGGGCGTAGGCCCGGAACACCGCTTCCTTGTCGCGCCGGCCCAGGCGTCCGGCGAGCTCCGCGTTGAGCAGGTGGCAGTCGACCCGCGCCGGAACCGCCCGGTCGTCGCGGCAGGTTGCGGCAGCGGCTTCGAGGTCGGCCGCCGCCCCCTCGAGGTCGTCGAGGGCGAGCCGGACCCGCGCGCTGCGCAGGTGCGACTCCGCCGCGAGCCACGGCAGGCTCTCCGGCGTGAGGAGCCCCACGGACTCCTCGACCAGCGGCAGGGCGCGGCGGGCCTGCCCCAGCCGCTCGAGCACGGCACCGAGGCTTCCCTTCACGATGAGCTGGTCGCCGCTCGTGGCCGGGATGCGCGCGGCCACCGCGAAAAGCCGCGCGGCGTGGCGCCAGGCGCGCCGCGCATCCGCCGCCCGTCCCGCCGCCGCGGCCGCCTCGCCACGGTCGTGCCAGGTCCGCGCGAGGTTGCCCACCGCCTTCATCGCGAGCGTGCGGTCGCCATGGCCGCGCAGCAGGCGGCACGCCTTGCGCAGCTCGACGGCCGCTTCCTCGTGCGAACCCTCCTCGTTGGCCGCGAAACCCAGGGCGAAGTGCGCACGGGCCAGCAGCGCCGCGTCGGCGGCCGCCTCGGCGCGGTCGCGCGAGCGGTGCGCGCAGGCGCGGGCGACGTCGCGGGCCCCGAGGGCGAGAAAGGCGAGGCTCGCGGCGAACCACGCGCGCGCAAGGCCGGCGTCGTCGCGCCCGCGGCGCACGGCGTCGAGCGCCGCGACGACCGCATCGACGAGGCCGGCCTGGTAATAGTGGGCGAGGCTCGCCGCCGCCAGGGCGCCGGCCGATTCCTCGAGCCGCCCGAGCCGGCGGGCCATCCCGGAGGCGCGCTTCGCTTCCTCCAGCGACTGCCGCGCTTCGTAGGCGCTCGCGTGGGCGAGCGCGCGCCCCGACGCCTCGCGCACCGCTTCGAGCGGCCCGTCGGGCCAGGCGTCCTCGCGCACCGTCACGGCCGCCGTCCCGTGCCGGTTCCGGGCTTCCCCACCTCGCGCGCCGCCTCCGCGACGGCCGCCTTCGCCATCGCCTCGTCGATCCAGTCGGCAAACGCGGAGACGCGCGTATAGGTTTCCCAGTCGCCGACGCGGGCGGCGATGCCGTCCCGGTTCGCGCCCTCGGCGCGGGACGCGATGCCCCCGAGCAGGATGCGCCCGCCCACCTCGAGGAAGGCCGGGGCGCCCAGGTCGTCCGCGGCCAGGGCGCCCTGCAGGTCGGAGGCCTCCTCGGGGCCCTTGAGGCGAAGCCCCAGCGTGCGGGGGGCCACGCGGTCGACCGTGTTGATCGCTGCGCGCAGCACCCCTGCCGGCTCCCGGGCCGGGCCGCCGATCCGGCCCGACGCGCCGCGGCCCACGATGCGGGCGGCCTGCCCGGCCTCGTCGGCCTGCCGGTAGATCGGCACGGGCTCCACGCCTGAAACGGGCGCGCGCAGGAAGACGAGCGCGATGTCGGCGTCCCCGCCGGGCTTCCAGTCGGGGTGGACGAAGATCTCCTGGACCTCGTTCGGCTGCCCCTCGATGGCGACGGGGCCCTTGAGCGAGCGCAGCGCCTGCGCGGCGCCCGCCGTGGTGAGGACCCAGCGCGGCGCCACGAGGGCGCCGGTGGCGGCGGGCGCGCCCAGCGAGACGGCGGCGGGGTAGCGCGTGGCGAGTTCGCGGTATTCCTCGTCGTCGCGGTCGGCCCGCGTCAGGATCGCGGCGGCGGGGAGGGCGAAGGCGGCCGCGGCCAGGGCGGCGGCGAGGATCGGGGCTTTCATGGTGGGCCGGGAGTGTAGCCCATGGCACGGCCACGGGGAATTTGACAATGGCCGGGGACGCGCCCTAGGATGGATTCAAACGGGCGTTTGAATCGAGCGTTTCACGCGGTTCCGGCGCCCTTCCCACTTCCCGGGAGCCCCGATCTCGATGCCCGCGCCGCGCACTGGCCGCCGAACGCCCGCGATGGATGCCCTGTCGCAGGACACCAAGACCCGCATCCTGGATGCGGCGGAGACGCTTTTCACCGAGCACGGGTTCGAGGCGACGAGCCTGCGCAGCCTCACCTCGGCCGCCGGCGTGAACCTGGCGGCGGTGAACTACCACTTCGGCTCCAAGGAGGAGCTGTTCCAGGCCGTGCTCACCCGCCGGCTGGACCCGATGAACCAGGAGCGCATCGACCTCCTGGCGCAGTACGAGCGCGAGGCCGGGGGCAAGCCGCTCACCTGCGAGAAGATCCTCTCGGCGATGCTCATCCCGGCCCTCAAGCTCTCGCGCGACCCGAGGCGCGGCGGCAAGGACTTCCTGCGCGTGCTGGGCCGCGCCTACGCCGACCCGGCGCCCTTCATCCGCAACTTCCTGTCGGCGCAGTACGCCGAGATGATCTCGCGGTTCAAGGACGCCTTCCTCAAGGCGCTGCCCCACCTCACGAAGCAGGAGCTCACCTGGCGCCTGCACTTCGTCATGGGCGCGCTTTCCTACACGCTGGCGGGCACCGACGCGCTCAAGCTGATGGCGCAGGTGATGCCGCAGGACAAGGACAACGACGAGATGCTGCTGCAGCGCCTGGCGCCGTTCCTCGCGGCCGGCCTCAAGGCGCCGCTGGGCGACACGAAGAAGCTCGAGCTGGTCGCGGGCGACTGACGACAAGAAGCCCCGGAAGGGGCCGCATGGAGCAACCCCCACCCGCCCTGCGGGAGGGTTCTTTCGGGAAGGAGAACGACGATGCTCACCCTGATCCTTGGTGTCCTGCTGGCGATCGCCGTGGCCTGGGCGCTCGCCTACCACCGGGCGAACGGCGCCGCCTGGTCGCTGGCGCTTGCCGCGGGCGCCGCGTCCCTGCCGGGATTCGGCGAGGTGCCCGCCGGCGTCCTCGCCGCGGCCTGGGTCGCGGTGGCCCTCTTCGCCGCGCTCGCGGTGGTGAGGCCGCTGCGCCGTGCCGTCGTCACGGCCCCGCTCTTCGGCGTCTTCAAGCGCGTGCTCCCGCAGATGTCGCAGACGGAGCAGGAGGCGCTCGACGCGGGCAGCGTCTGGTGGGACGCGGACCTCTTCTCCGGCCGGCCCGACTGGAAGAAGCTCCTCGCCTACCCGGCCGCGAAGCTCACGGCCGAGGAGCAGGCCTACGTGGACGGGCCTGTGGAGGAACTCTGCGGCATGCTCGACGAATGGGACATCAACCACGAGCGCATGGACCTGCCGCCCGAGGTCTGGAAGTTCATCCGCGACAAGGGCTTCCTCGGCATCATCATCCCGAAGTCCTACGGCGGCCTGGGCTTCTCGGCCTTCGCGCACTCCGAGATCGTCACAAAGATCTCGACGAGGAGCGGGGCCGCGGCCGTCACGGTCATGGTGCCCAACTCGCTGGGCCCCGCCGAGCTCCTCATGCACTACGGCACCGAGGCGCAGAAGGACCACTACCTGCCGCGCCTCGCGCGCGGGCAGGAGATCCCGTGCTTCGCGCTCACCAACCCGGACGCGGGGTCGGACGCGGCCTCGATCCCGGACTTCGGCATCGTCTGCAAGGGCGTGCACGACGGCCGGGAAGTCCTCGGCATCCGCCTCACCTGGGAGAAGCGCTACATCACGCTGGCCCCCGTGGCCACCCTCCTGGGCCTCGCCTTCAAGCTCTACGACCCCGACCGGCTCCTCGGCGGCGAGGAGGACATCGGCATCACGCTGGCCCTCGTGCCCACCTCGCACCCGGGCGTGAACACCGGCCGTCGCCACAACCCGCTGGGCTGCGCCTTCATGAACGGGCCGACGACGGGCAAGGACGTGTTCGTGCCCATCGACTGGGTGATCGGCGGGGCCGCGCAGGCCGGCACGGGCTGGCGCATGCTCATGGAGTGCCTGGCCGCCGGCCGCTCGATCTCGCTGCCGTCGATGTCGATGGCCGCGGGCAAGATCGGCTCGCGCACGACCGGCGCCTACGCGCGCATCCGCTCGCAGTTCAAGACGCCCATCGGGCGTTTCGAGGGCATCGAGGAGGCCCTCGCGCGCATCGGCGGCTCGACCTACCTCATGGACGCCATGCGCCGCCTGACGATGGCCGCGCTCGACATGGGGGAGAAGCCCAGCGTCATCTCGGCCATCTGCAAGTACCACATGACCGAGCGCATGCGCTCGATCCTCAACGACGCCATGGACGTGCACGGCGGCAAGGGGATCTGCATGGGGCCGAACAACTACCTCGGCCGCGCCTACCAGACCGCGCCCATCGCCATCACCGTCGAGGGCGCGAACATCCTCACGCGCTCGCTCATCATCTTCGGCCAGGGCGCCATCCGCTGCCACCCGTGGGTGCTCAAGGAGATCCGCGCGGCAGGCGCGAACGACCTCGCGGCCTTCGACGCGGCGTTCTGGGGCCACGCGTCCTTCACCGTCGCCAATGCCGCGCGCGCCCTCTGGCTCGGGCTCACGGGCGGCAAGGGCATCCCGGTGCCGGGCTCGCCGCGCACGGCGCGCTACCTGCAGATCCTCACGCGCTTCTCGTCGGCCTACGCGCTGCTCGCGGACATGTCGATGTTCGTGATCGGCGGCAGCCTCAAGCGCAAGGAGATGCTCTCGGCGCGGCTGGGCGACATCCTGTCGCACCTCTACATGATGTCGGCCACGGTCAAGCGCTTCCACGACGACGGCTGCCCGGAGGAGGACCTGCCGCTGCTCACCTGGGCCATGTACGACAGCTCGTTCAAGCTCCAGGTGGCCATGGACGGCGTGCTCGCCAACTTCCCCAACCGGCCCATCGCCTGGCTCCTGCGCCGCGTCGCGTTCCCGAAGGGGCTCACGCTCACGGCGCCGCACGACAAGTGGGCCTCGCGCGTGGCGCGCCTGCTCATCGAGCCGGGCCCCGTGCGCGACCGGCTCACCGCCGGCATCTACCTGCCGCGCCGGGAGGACGACGTCGTCGGCCGGCTCGAGTTCGCCATGGAGGCCGTCATCAAGGCCGACCCGATCGAGGCGAAGCTGCGCGCCGCGCAGAAGGAAGGCCGGCTGCCGCAGCGCACGCTCGCCGAGCGCCGTGACGCCGCCGTGAAGGAAGGCATCATCGCGCCGGCGGAACTCGAGCACCTCGTGCGCACCGACCGCCTGAAGCGCGCGGTCATCATGGTCGACGACTTCCCCAACGACCTTTCGCGAAACTCGTCCCAGGAGAACGCCCGATGGCCGCTCGCCGCGTCTATGTAGTCGACGGGTCCCGCACCCCGTTCCTCAAGGCGAAGAAGGGGCTGGGGCCGTTCTCCGGTTCCGACCTCGCGGTGGCCGCCGGGCGGCCGCTCCTCGCGCGCCAGCCCTTCGACGCGACGGCCTTCGACGAGGTGATCGTCGGCGCCGCGATGCCCTCGGCCGACGAGGCCAACATCGGCCGCGTGGTGTCGCTGCGCCTGGGCTGCGGCGAGAAGGTCCCCGCCTGGACGGTGATGCGCAACTGCGCCTCGGGCATGCAGGCGATCGACACCGCGTGCCTCAACATCCAGGCGGGCCGCTCCAGCCTGGTGCTCGCCGGCGGCACCGACGCGATGAGCCATGCCCCCCTCATGTTCGGGCCGGCGATGGTGAACTGGCTGGCCGACTGGTACGCGGCGAAGTCCCTCGGGGCAAGGGCCGCGACGGCGGCGCGCTTCCGCCTGGCCTACCTGGCGCCCGTGATCGCCATCCTGCGCGGGCTCACCGACCCGGTGGTCAAGATCTCCATGGGCTCGACGGCGGAGATCGTCGCGAAGCGCTTCGGGATCACGCGCCAGATGATGGACGAGTTCGCCGTGGAGTCGCACCGGCGCGCCGCCTTCGCGCAGGACAACGGCCACCTGGGCGAGGTCGAGCCGGTCTACGGCCCGGACGGCCACGTGCACGCCGCCGACGACGGCGTGCGGCGCGACTCCAGCGTCGAGAAGCTCGCCAAGCTGAAGCCCGTCTTCGACCGCACCTACGGCAACGTCACGCCCGGCAACAGTTCCCAGATCACCGACGGCGCGGCGATGCTGGTGATCGCCGCCGAGGAGGTGGTGAACGAGTACGGGCTCGAGCCGCTGGGGCGCATCGTCGACGCGAACTGGGGCGCGCTCGACCCCGCCGAGATGGGGCTGGGGCCCGTGCACGCGATCACCCCGATGCTGAGCCGCAACCGCCTGACGTGGGACGACATCGACTGCGCGGAGGTGAACGAGGCCTTCGCGGCGCAGGTGCTCGGGTGCCTGGCGGCCTGGGAAAGCGACGAGTACTGCCGGACGCACTTCGGCCTCGACCGCGCCTTCGGGAAGCTCGACCGCGGCAAGCTGAACGTCGACGGCGGCGCCATCGCGGTCGGCCACCCGATCGGGGCCTCCGGCGCGCGCGTGGTCCTGCACGCGCTCAAGGTGCTGGAGCGGACCGGCGGCAAGCGGGCCGTGGCGTCGCTTTGCATCGGCGGCGGCCAGGGCGGCGCGATGCTCCTCGAGCGGCCCTAGGTGGCGCGGTGTCGCAGGGCTACCTGTCGCGCGTGGACCTCAACGCGGCCTGGATGCGGCGGGTGTTCAACCTCTGGCCGCCGTTCCGCGCCGCGGGGATCCGCGTGGCGCACATCGACCCCGGCTTCCGGCGGGTCACGGTGGAGCTTCGCGCCGGGCTCCTCAACCGCAACTTCGTGGGCTCGCACTTCGGCGGCTCGATGTTCGCGATGGCCGACCCGTTCTACATGATCATGATGATGAAGAACCTCGGCCGCGACTACGTCGTGTGGGACAAGTCGGCGAGCATCCGCTTCCTCAAGCCGGGGCGCGGCACGCTCACCGCCCGCTTCGAGCTCACCCAGGCGATGGTGGACGAGGCCGTGGCCCGTACGGCCGGCGGATCGCGGCACGAGCCCACCTACCGCGTGGAGATCACCGACGGCCGGGGCCTGCCGGTCGCCGCCGTCGAAAAGACCCTCTACATCCGCCGCGCGGACTCTCACTAGAAAAAGGGATCTGACCCCTTTTTCTCGAAAGCGATGCCATGGACCTGAAGCACTGGAAGCTGGAAATCGACGCGGACAACCTCGCCTGGCTGTGGTTCGACCGCGCCGGCTCCGCGACCAACACCTTCTCGACGGAGGCGCTGGAGGAGCTGGGAAGCATCGCCGATCACCTGGCCGGCATGCCGCCCCGAGGGCTCGCGATCCTGTCGGCCAAGGAGAACGGTTTCGCCGCCGGCGCCGACATCGACGAGTTCACGACGATCTCGAGCGCCGAGCAGGCGATGGCCTTCACGACGCTCGGCAACGTGGTGTTCGACAAGATCGCCGCGCTCCCCTTCCCGACGCTCGCCATGATCCACGGCTTCTGCATGGGCGGCGGCACGGAGCTGGCGCTCGCCTGCCGCTACCGCATCGCCGACGACGGCCCGAAGACGAAGATCGCGCTGCCCGAGGTGATGATCGGCATCGTGCCGGGCTGGGGCGGGGCGAAGCGCATGCCGCCGCTCATCGGCGCGGCCAACGCGCTGGACCTCATGCTCACGGGGCGCGGCGTCGACGGCCGGCGCGCGAAGAAGCTGGGCCTGGTCGACGCCGCCACGCCCCGGCGCCACTTCGCCAACGCGGTGCGCCTCTTCCTCGCCAAGCCGCCGGCGCCGCACAAGCCGCCGTTCGCGGCCGCCGTCACCGACTGGCCGGTCGTGCGCTCGATCGTGGCCTCGATGTCGAGGAAGAAGGTGGCCGAGAAGGCGCGCCAGGACCACTACCCGGCGCCCTACGCGATCATCGACCTGTGGAAGGACTTCGGCGGGGACGTGCGCAACATCCCCGCCGGGCACCCCGCCTCGATGGCGAGCCTCTTCGCGCACCCCACGACGCGCAACCTCATCCGGCTCTTCAAGCTGCAGGACCGCATGAAGGCCATGGGGAAGTCCGGCCTTCCGCCGATCAGGCACCTGCACGTCATCGGGGCGGGCGCCATGGGCGGCGACATTGCCGCGTGGGCGGCGCTCAAGGGCATCACCGTCACGCTGCAGGACCTGGCGCCCGAGCGCATCTCGCCGGCCATCCAGCGCGCGCACGCCCTTTACACGAAGCGCCTGAAGCAGCCGCACCTCGTCCAGGCGGCCTTCGATCGCCTCATCCCCGACGTGGAGGGCCACGGGGTCGCGAAGGCGGACCTGGTGATCGAGGCCATCGTCGAGAACGCGGAGATCAAGCGCAAGCTCTTCGCGGGCATCGAGCCGCGGATGAAGGAGGGGTCGATACTGGCCTCCAACACCTCGAGCATCCCCCTGCAGGAGCTCTCCGGGGTCCTCGCGCGGCCCGAGCGCCTGGTGGGGCTGCACTTCTTCAACCCCGTGGCGCAGATGATGCTGGTGGAGATCGTCGAGGGCCCGCAGACCTCGCCCGAGGTGATGCAGGCGGGGCAGGCCTTCGCGAAGCAGATCGACAAGCTGCCGCTGCCCTGCAAGAGCGCGCCCGGGTTCCTCGTGAACCGCGTGCTCTCCCCCTACCTCATGGAGGCGATGCTCATGCTCGACGAGGGCGTGCCCGGCGAGACGATCGACGCGGCCGCGCGCGACTTCGGCATGCCCATGGGGCCCATCGAGCTCGCGGACATGGTGGGGCTCGACATCTGCTGGGCCGTCGGCCAGGAGCTCGCGAAGCCCGGCACGCCGATCCCGAAGAAGCTGCAGGCCGCGATCGAGGCGAAGCACCTCGGCAAGAAGACGGGCCGCGGGTTCTACACCTGGTCGAAGGGCAAGGCGCAGAAGGCGAGCGGCACGGGGTCCGTGGACTTGAAGCCCATCGCCGACCGGATCGTGCTGCCTGCGCTCAACGAGGCGGTGGCCTGCCTGCGCGAGAAGATCGTGGCCGACGCGGACCTGTGCGACGCGGGTGTCATCTTCGGGACCGGCTTCGCGCCGCATCGCGGGGGGCCGATATCCGCGATCCGGGAACGCGGCAAGGAGTCGTGGCTCAGGACCATGGCCGAGCTTCGGGCGGTGCACGGGGACCGGTTCGTGCCGGATACCGGGTGGGACACGCTTTGAGAGTGATGCGAGCGAAAGGCTTTGGAAACGCCGATGAACGCCGATGCCCCGCCGATGAACGCCGATGGGGCTTGATATGAGTCCCGCGCTGGCGATGTGGAAGCGGCTGGAGGGGAAGCCGTTCGGCAAGGCGATCTTCTCGCGCATCATCTGCTGGAAGGCGCCGTACTTCGGGAGCATCCGGCCGAGGTTCGAGGCGTTCGGCCCGGGGTACGCGCGGGTGTCGATGCGCAAGCGCCGCGCGGTGACCAACCACATCGGCACCGTGCACGCGATCGCGATGTGCAACCTCGCGGAGCTCGCGGCGGGGACGATGACCGAGGTCACGATCCCGCCCTCGATGCGCTGGCTGCCCAAGGGCATGGCGGTCGAGTACGTGCGCAAGGCCGGGTCGGACGTGGAGGCCCACGCATCCGTCGGCGCGATCGCCGAGGGGCCGGGGCGCGACGTGCCGGTGAGCGTCGAGGTGAAGGACCGCGCGGGCGAGGTGGTGTGCCGCGCCGTCATCACCATGTGGGTCGCGCCGCGGCGCGCGGCCTGAGCCGTGCGGGGGACGGCCGCATGAGCCTGCAGGTGCGCGAGGCGACCGAGGCCGACCTGCCGGAGATCGCCGCGATCTACGCGCACCACGTGCGCACGGGGCTGGCCTCCTTCGAGACCGAGCCGCCGGACCTGGCCGAGATGGCGGCGCGGTTCCACGCCGTGCGCGAGAAGGGCTTCCCCTGGCTCGCCTGCGAAACGGACGGGCGGCTGGCGGGGTACGCCTACGCGAGCCACTACCGCACCCGCCCCGGCTACCGCTTCTGCCTGGAGGATTCCGTCTACGTGCACCCTGCCTTCGCCGGCCGGGGCGCCGGGCGGGCGCTTCTCGCGCGCCTCGTGGAGGCGTGCGAGGCCGTCGGCTGCCGGCAGCTCGTCGCGGTCATCGGCGACAGCGGCAACGCCGCTTCCATCGGGCTGCATTCGGCGCTAGGCTTCCAGCTGGTCGGCACGCTGCGCGCGATCGGCTTCAAGCACGGCCGGTGGGTCGACAGCGTGCTGATGCAGCGCCCCATCGGCCCCGGCGACACCTCCCTTCCCCCGGAATAGACCCGAAGCCCTTCCCCCAGAGATTCGAGCCGAGGTCCGCCCCGTGCCCGCCCGCGACAAGCAGTACGTTCCCGTCACGCCGCAGGACTCCCTCGCGTCCGCCTTCGCCCGGCGCGTGGCGCTCACTCCGGACGCCCCGGCCTACCTTGAATACGACGCGGCGAGCCGCTCGTGGAAGGCCCACACCTGGGCGCAGACCGCGCGGATGGCCGGCCGGGTGCGAGCAGGCCTCGCGGCCGAGGGACTCGCCCCGGGAGACCGCGTGGCGATCATGCTGCGCAACGGCAGGGAGTGGGTCTGGTTCGACCAGGGCGCCCTCGCGCAGGGCCTGGTCACGGTGCCCGTCTACGTCGACGACCGGCCGGACAACATCGCCTACTGCCTGGACGACGCCGGCGTGAAGCTGGTGGTGGTGGAGGGCGAGGAACATGTGAAGCGCCTGGCGGAGGTGCGCGCGGCCTTGCCCGGCGTCTCCCGCATCGTTGCCGTGAGGGATGTCGACCTGCCAGGCGACCCGGTCGTGCGCACCCTCGCCGACTGGCTCCCGGAAGAGCCCGCCGCCGGGCCCCCGGTGGCCGTCGACGGGAACTCGCTCGCCACGATCGTCTACACCTCGGGCACGACCGGCCGCCCGAAGGGCGTGATGCTCTCGCACCAGAACATCCTGCAGAACGTGATTTCGGGCCTGGACGGCATCGACGTCTTCACCGGCGACGTGTTCCTCTCCTTCCTGCCCCTGTCGCACGCGTTCGAGCGCACGGTGGGCTACTACCTCACGATGGTGGCGGGGTCGCAGGTGGCCTTCGCGCGCTCCATCCCGCACCTCGCGGAGGACTTCCGGACGGTGCGGCCCACGGCGATCGTCTCCGTGCCGCGCATCTACGAGCGCCTGCACGCCACCATCCAGGGGCAGCTGCAGGACACCTCCGCGGCGAAGCGCCGCCTCTTCGAGTTCGCGCACGGCACGGGATGGGACCTGTTCCAGTGGCGGCAGGGGCGGGGGCCGTGGAAGCCCGCCTTCCTTCTCTGGCCGTTGCTGCGGGCGCTGGTCGCGGCGAAGCTTCTCGAGCGGCTGGGCGGGCGGCTGCGTCTCGCGGTCAGCGGGGGCGCGGCGCTCAACCCGCAGATCGCGCGGACCTTCATCGGGCTGGGGCTGCCGATCTGCCAGGGCTACGGCCTCACCGAGGCCGCGCCCGTGGTGTCGGTGAACCGCCTCGAGCGCAACGACCCGGCCTCCATCGGCGGGGTGCTGCCCGGCATCGAGGTCGCGTTCGGCGACAACGGCGTGCTGCTGGTGCGCGGCCCGAACGTGATGATGGGCTACTGGAACAACCCCGAGGCCACGGCGGGCGTGATCAACGCCGAGGGGTGGCTGGACACGGGCGACCAGGCGAGGCTGGAGGACGGGCTCCTCTACATCACCGGGCGAATCAAGGAGATCATCGTGATGTCCAACGGCGAGAAGGTGCCGCCGGTGGACATGGAGCTCGCCATCCAGCTCGACCCGCTGCTGGACCAGGTGCTGGTCGTGGGCGAGGGCAAGCCCTTTCTCGGCGCGCTCGTCACGCTCGACATGGACGAGTGGGCCCGGGTTGCGCAGGCGGAGGGACTGCCGGCAGACCCCCACGGAGAAGGGCGGGAGCGGGCGGAGAAGCTCGTGCTCGCGCGCATCGCAAGGCAGGTGCACGCCTTCCCCGGCTACGCCCAGGTGCGGCGGGTGGCACTGCTTCCCGACAAGTGGACGGTGGACAACGGGCTCCTCACGCCGACCCTGAAGCCCAGGCGCGCGAAGATCCTCGAGCTCCACCGCGACCGGCTGGCCGAGATCTACAAGGGGCACGGGGCGTGAAAGGGAGCCAGATGAAAAAGGGATCTGCCCCCTTTTTCAAGGCAGGAGTAGAATTCAAACGCCCGTTTGAAACCCCCTCCCATGACCTCCCGACTGCCCAGCGACGAAATGCCCGTCCTCCGCATCATCCCGATGCCGGCGGACACGAACGCGCACGGCACGATCTTCGGCGGCTGGGTGATGGCGCAGGTCGACCTCGCGGGCAGCGTCCCGGCCTACGAGCGCGCCCAGGGGCCGATCGTGACGGTGGCCGTGAACTCGTTCCTCTTCAAGGAGCCCGTCTTCGTCGGCGACCTCGTGAGCTTCTACGCGCGCGTGGTCAAGGTCGGGCGCACCTCCATCACCGTGGACGTCGAGGTCTTCGCGCAGCGCGGCCGCGACGGCCGCACCGACGCCGTGAAGGTCACGGAAGCCCAGCTCACCTACGTCGCCATCGACGCCGAGCGCCACCCGCGCCCGATCCCCGCTGGCGTGCCCGGCGAGCACAAGGCCTGATCCCCCGCATCCGACAACCAGCCCGCCCTGACGGGCACGCCCCAGGAGAAAGTCCGTGTCGAAATTCCTCGTCCGCAAGGCAGCCGTCCTCGGCGCCGGCGTCATGGGCGCGCAGATCGCCGCCCACCTCGCGAATGCCGGCGTCCAGCCGGTCCTCTTCGAGCTCGCCGCCGAGGGCCGCGACAAGAACGCCAACGTGAGGAAGGCCCTCGAGGGGCTGGCCAAGCTCGAGCCCAGCCCGCTCGCCACGAAATCGGTCCTGGAGCGCATCACGCCGGCCAACTACGACGAGCACCTGGGGCTCCTCGCCGATTGCGAGCTCGTCATCGAGGCCATCAGCGAGCGCATGGACTGGAAGAAGGCCCTCTTCGACAAGGTGGCGCCGCACCTCTCGCCGCGCGCCATATTCGCCTCCAACACCTCGGGGCTGTCGATCACGGAGCTCTCGAACGTGCTCCCCGAAGCCGTGCGCCCGCGCTTCTGCGGCATCCACTTCTTCAACCCGCCGCGCTACATGCGGCTGGTGGAGGTCATCCCGACGGCCGCCACCGACCCGGCCATCGTCGACGATCTCGAGGCCTTCCTCACCACCGCGCTCGGCAAGGGCGTGGTGCGCGCGCGCGACACGCCCAACTTCGTGGCCAACCGCGTGGGCGTCTTTTCCATGCTCGCGACGATGCACCACACCGTCGCCTTCGGGCTGGGTTTCGACGAGGTGGACGCGCTCACCGGCCCGGCCATCGGGCGCGCCAAGAGCGCGACCTTCCGCACCGCGGACGTGGTGGGCCTGGACACCCTGGCGCACGTGGTGAAGACGATGCACGACACCCTGCCGGGCGACCCGTGGCACCCGTACTACACGGCGCCCGCGTTCCTCTCGGCGCTGATCGCGAAGGGCGCGCTGGGCCAGAAGACCAGGGGCGGCATCTTCGTGAAGAAGGGCAAGGAGATCCACGTCCTGGACCTCGCGAAGAACGACTACCGGCCGTCCGCCGGCGCCATCGCCGAGGAGGTGCAGGCGATCCTCAAGGAGAAGTCGCCGGCCGCGCAGTTCGCGAAGCTGCGCGCGAGCGCGCACCCGCAGGCGCAGTTCCTGTGGGCCGTCTTCCGCGACCTCTTCCACTACAGCGCCGTGCACCTCGCGGAGATCGCCCACTGCGCCCGCGACGTGGACCTCGCCATCCGCTGGGGCTTCGGCTGGAAGATGGGCCCCTTCGAGACCTGGCAGGCCGCGGGCTGGCAGCAGGTGGCCGGGTGGATCGCCGAGGACATCGCGGCGGGCAAGGCCATGGCGAAGACGCCGCTGCCGAAGTGGGTGACCGACGGCCGCCAGGGGGTGCACGGCCCCGAAGGCTCGTTCTCGGCCGCCGACGGCACGATGCACTCGCGCTCCAGGCTGGCGGTCTACGGCCGCCAGCTCTTCCCGGAGCTGGTGCTGGGCGAGAAGCTTGCCGACCGCGGCACGACCGTCTTCGAGGACGAGGGCGTGCGCCTGTGGCACCAGGGCGACGGCATCGCCATCGTCTCGTTCAGGAGCAAGATGCACTCGCTCGGCTCCGAGGTGCTCGCGGGGCTGAACCGCGCCATCGACGAGGCGGAGGCGAACTACGACGCGCTCGTCATCTGGCACGAGGCGCCGTTCGCGGTGGGCGCCAACCTGAAGGCGGCGCTGGAATCGCTGAAGGCCGGCCGGATCGACGAGTTCGAGGCCATGGTCGCGCTCTTCCAGCAGACCTCGCAGCGGCTCAAGTACAGCCTCGTGCCCACCGTCGCGGCGGTCGAGGGCATGGCGCTGGGCGGCGGCTGCGAGTTCGTGATGCACTCGCAGCGCGTGGTGGCGGCGCTGGAGAGCTACGTCGGCCTGGTCGAGGTGGGCGTGGGGCTGCTGCCCGCGGGCGGGGGCCTGAAGGAGCTGGCGCAGCGCGCCAACGCGTGGGCGAAGGGCGGCGACGCCTTCCCGGAGCTCGGGCGCCTCTTCCGGCAGGTGGCCATGGCCGACGTGTCGAGGAGCGCGGAGCACGCGCGCGAACTGGGCTACCTGCGGCCCTCCGACGTGGTGGTGTTCCATCCCGCGGAGCTGCTGCACGTCGCGAAGCAGCAGGCGCGGGCCATGGCGCAGTCGGGTCACCGCCCGCCGCTCGCGCCCACGCGCATCCCCGTGGCCGGCTCGACGGGCATCGCCACGCTCAAGATGATGCTGGTGAACATGAAGGAGGGCGGCTTCATCTCGGAGCACGACTACGAGATCGGCTCGCGCATCGCCACCGTGATGTGCGGCGGCGAGGTGGAACCCGGCAGCCTGGTGGACGAGAAGTGGCTGCTGGACCTCGAGCGCCACCACTTCGTGGAGCTGGCGAAGACCGCGAAGACGCAGGAGCGCATCGAGCACATGCTCAAGACCGGCAAGCCGCTGCGCAACTAGCCGCGTGGGCAAAGCCGGTGCCGTCCTCGCCTGCCTGCTCTTCGCCGTGCCGTTCGGCGGCGTCGGCGTGTTCGCGTCGTGGGCCATCGGCTCCACGGTGCACGCGTCGTGGAAGGCGCGCGGCTGGGTGCCGGTGCCGGCGGTCGTGGAGAGCGCCTCGCTCCACGAATCCGGCAGTTCCGACGGCGGCGACACCTACCGCGCCGACGGGAGCTTCCGCTATGCCTGGAACGGCCGGTCCTACACGGGCACCCGGCTGGGGACTTCCATGATCGGCGGCACCGACAACTTCGACAGCTGGCACCAGGAAACGAGCTCGCGGCTCAAGGCCGCGCGCGCCGCCGGCCAGCCGGTCACCGTCTGGGTGAACCCGGAGAACCCCGCCGAGGCGGTGTACGACCGCGGCATCCGCTGGTCGGAACTCCTCTTCCTCACGCCCTTCGCGCTCGCGTTCGGCGGCGTGGGCGTGGGGGCGCTCGTGGCGATGGTGCACGTGCTTCGCGGCAAGGGGTCTGAGGCGGCCGGCGCGAGCGCGCAACAGGGGCTCGACCGCGCCCTCGGCACCGTGGGCAAGGGCGGCCAGTCCTCGGCGCGCTTCCTCTGGATCTTCGCCTTCTTCTGGAACGCGCTCTCCTGGCCCATCGCGATCCTCGTGGTGCGCGACGTCGCCGCGAGCGGCGAGTGGCTGGCCCTCATCGTGCTGCTCTTCCCGCTGGTGGGGCTCCTGGTCCTGTGGGGGGCCATCGCGACGAGCTGGAAGTCCTTCCGGGAAGGGCGCCGCGGGACCGAACCCCCGCGCCCGGCGCCGGCCGCGCCCTCGCTCGCCGCCGGGGCGGAACGCGCCATGTTCGACAGGCCGGCCGGGCC
>JAMPXV010000235.1 GCA_023700985.1 Lysobacter sp. | reverse complement strand
GGCGCGGTGGTGACCCTCATGGGCCTGCTCGCGCTCCCCGCGATGCTTCGCGCCGGCTACAACGTTTCGGTCGCGGCGGGGGCCATCACCGCGGGCGGCTGCCTGGGCATCCTCATCCCGCCTTCGGTGCTCCTGATCGTCTACGGGGCAACGGCGGGCGTGTCGGTCGTGCAGCTCTACGCGGGCGCGTTTTTCCCCGGCCTGATGCTGGCGACGATGTACGTGGGCTACGTCATCGTCCTGGCCAAGATCAAGCCCGCCCTCATGCCGCCCCTGTCGGCGGAGGGGCGGTTCGTGCCGCTGCCGCCGCTCTCCGAGACGCTCGCGAAGCGCGGATCCAACGCCTTCACGGGGCTCGCCGGCGCGGTCGGCGGGATCACCGGGCACACCAAGGCGCGCGTTTTCGGCCAGTTCTTCGTGTCGCTCATCCCGGCGCTCGCCATCGGCTCGATGCTCGCGCTCATGTACGCGGGGGCGACGGCGCCGGTGAAGGAGGTGAGCACGTACGGGCTGGTGGAGGCAGGCGGGGCGGTGGCCGCGAGCTTCGAGGAGGCCGGCGCGGACACCGGGCTCGCCGAGCCGCCGATGGAGGACACCGGCCTCGCCGAGCCCCCGTCGGACGAGCCCAAGGCGGTGGCCGGCGGCGTCGAGGAGCCCCCCGCGGCCAAGCCGGCCCCGGCGGCGAAGAAGAAGAAGGCGGAGGCGGCCAAGAAGACCGTCGAGCCCGAGCGCCTTCCGGCGCCCACCTGGTACTGGGTGGTCTTCGGGATCGGCGTCGCGATCCTCGCAGGCACCTACGGCTTCATGTCGTGGGAGCGCCTCGAGATATTCAAGATGCTGCTCACCTCGTTCTTCCCGCTCGCGGTCCTCATCCTCGCGGTGCTGGGCTCGATCGTCTTCGGGCTGGCGACCCCCACGGAGGCGGCGGCCGTCGGCGCCTTCGGCGGCCTGCTCTTGGCATGGGCGTACCGCTACGTCGCCGCGCTGCAGGGCCGGAAGGGCACGGTCTTCGTCTCGACGGTGAAGGACGTGGGCGGGATCGTGAAGGAATCGGCCTTCCTCACCGCCAAGACGAGCGCGATGGTGTGCTGGCTCTTCGTGGGCTCCTCGATCTTCTCGGCGGCCTTCGCGCTCCTGGGCGGCCAGGAGATCATCGAGCGCTGGGTGCTGTCGCTGGGGCTCACGACCGTGCAGTTCATGCTTCTCGCCCAGTTCATCATCTTCATCCTGGGCTGGCCGCTGGAGTGGACGGAGATCATCGTGATCTTCATGCCGATCTTCATCCCGCTGCTCGCCAAGTTCAACGTGGACCCGCTCTTCTTCGGGCTGCTCGTGGCCCTGAACCTCCAGACGGCCTTCCTGTCGCCGCCGGTCGCCATGGCCGCCTTCTACCTGAAGGGCGTCTCCCCGCCGCACGTGACCCTGAACCAGATATTCCTGGGGATGATGCCGTACATGGGCATCCAGATCGTCGCGCTGGCGTTTCTCTACATGTGGCCCGGCATCGGGCTGTGGTTGCCGGAGCTGCTGTACCGGTAGCGCCAGGCAACGAGAGGCAGGCGGCCCCGCTGCCGCCGCCCCTCTCGCCGGTGGCCGCCGGCTTCGCGCGGCGCCGGCCGGCGGCCCGCCGTCGCGGATGGCGGGCCATTCCATTCCAAGTTTCCGGATAGACCATGAAGCCGAAGATTCTCGTGACGAGGCAGGTGTTCCCCGAAATCGTCGAGGCCCTGCGCGGCCGCTTCGACGTCGAGCACAACGACGACGACCGCCCCTGGGCCCCCGACGAGCTGGCCCGCCGCCTCGCGGACAAGCAGGGCGTGCTCGCCACCGTGATGGACCGCATCGACGAGGCCGTGCTGGCGGCGGCTCCCGCCCTCAAGGTCGTCTCCAACATCGCCGTCGGCACGAACAACGTGGACATCCCGGCGTGCACGAAGCGCGGCATCCGGGTCACCAACACGCCCGGCGTGCTGGACGACACGACCGCCGACCTCACCTTCGCGCTGCTCATGGCAGCCGCCCGCCGCATCGCCGAGGGCGACGCCCAGGTGCGCCGCGGCGACTGGAAGCTCGCCTTCGCGATGCAGTCGCCGCTGGGCACCGACGTGCACCACGCGACGCTGGGCATCATCGGCATGGGCCGCATCGGGCAGGCGATCGCGAAGCGCGCGACGGGCTTCGACATGCGCGTGCTCTACAACAACCGCGGCCGCATCCCCGAGGCCGACGAGCGGCGGCTCAACGCCACCTGGGTGGAGCGCGACCGCCTGCTGGCCGAGTCGGACTTCGTGGTGGTGATGGTCCCGTATTCGCCTGCCGTGCACCACCTCATCGGCGCCGCCGAGATCGCGAAGATGAAGCCCACCGCGATCCTCGTGAACACCGCCAGGGGCGGCGTCGTGGACGACGCGGCGCTCGTCGAGGCACTGCAGGCGCGGCGCATCGCCGGCGCGGGGCTCGACGTCTTCGAGGGCGAGCCGAAGCTGCACGCGGGCTACCTCGCCCTCCCCAACGCCGTCCTCACGCCGCACATCGGCAGCGCCACGCGCGCCACCCGCATGCGCATGTGCGAGACGGCGGTCGCCAATCTCACGGCCGCGCTCGAAGGGCGCGCGCCGCCCCACCTCGTCAACAGGGAACTCGCCTGACCGCCAAGCGCGTCCGCAACGGAGAAAAGCAGATGACCGCGAAAGTCGCCTTCCTCGGCCTCGGCGTGATGGGCTTCCCCATGGCCGGCCACCTCAAGGCCCGGGGCCATGACGTCACCGTCTTCAACCGCACCGCCGCCAGGTCCGAGGCCTGGGTGCAGAAGCACGGCGGGCAGTCCGCCGCCACGCCGGCGGGGGCCGCGCGCGGCGCCGACTTCGTGGCGATGTGCGTGGGCAACGACCGCGACCTCGCCGAGGTAGCCGCCGCCGCCCTGGACGGGATGAAGAAGGGGGCCGTCCTCATCGACCACACGACCGCTTCGGCCGACGCGGCGCGCGGACTCTACGAGGCGGCCCGGGAGCGGGGCGTGGACTTCATCGACGCGCCGGTCTCCGGCGGCCAGGCGGGCGCGGAAAGCGGCAAGCTCTCCATCATGTGCGGGGGAGATGCCGCCGCGTTCGAGCGCGCGAGGCCTGTGATGGAGTGCTACGGCAGGGCGGTGACGCGCATGGGCGCCGCCGGCGCCGGCCAGCTCACCAAGATGGTCAACCAGATCTGCATCGCCGGCCTCGTGCAGGGCCTCTCCGAGGGCGTGGCCTTCGCGGAGAAGGCGGGCCTCGACCCGCTGCTCGTGCTCGACGTGATCTCCAAGGGCGCGGCGCAGTCGTGGCAGATGGAGAACCGCGGCAAGACGATGGCCGCGCGCAAGTTCGACTTCGGCTTCGCGGTCGACTGGATGCGCAAGGACCTCGGCATCTGCCTCGACGAGGCCCGGCGCAACGGCGCGCTCCTTCCGGTCACCGCGCTCGTCGACCAGTTCTACGCCGACGTGCAGCAGGACGGCGGCAGCCGCTGGGACAGCTCGTCCCTCATCACGCGGCTCTAGGGTCCTGAACTAGAAGCAACGACTGCAGGACGCGCTCCGCGGCCGCCGCCGCGGGGCCGGCGCGCCCGCGCGCCCGGTGCGGACAGCCGGTGCCTTTTTCGTGCAGAATGCGTCGCACACCGGCGTCGCGGCAACAACAATGGCGCCGGAAGACAATAAAGCATTGCCGGGGGAAGACGGGCAGTGAGAGTCATGGCGCTCGCGGGGAACCTGAGGCTGGCGGCCGGCCTCGTGCTGGCATGGGCGCTGTCGGCCGCGACCCTGTTCGCGACGATCCGGCGGCTGCCCGCCATGGCCGTGCTCCTGCGGCGCCGGATGCGCCACCCGGCTCCGCGCGGCGCCGCGAGCCCCGCGCGCGCCGATCCCGCGTCGCTCCTCAGGCAGAACGACGCCCTGCCGGGCAACCGCGTCGACGGCTTCCGCTACCACCACCTGCGGCTGATGATCGTGCTCACGCCGCTGTACCTGTGGCTGGAGCTCTCGTTCGGCGTGAGCCTCCTCGACAAGATGGGCAGTTCCCTGCCCATCGACGAGACCGAGGCCGTCGAGCACTGGGGGCGCCTCATCTCGGGCCTGGCGCTCGCGCTGGTGTTCCTCAAGATCTGGCTGCAGCAGTGCGAGAAATGGGACCGCGCCTGGCCCGTGCGCGTGCTCGTGGCGGCTGCGATCGCGGGGCTCTCCATCGCGCTCATGTGGCAGGTGCAGGACGCCGTGATCGAGTTCCACGTCACGCGCGCGAAATCGGAGATCGCGCTCGCCCTCACGGTGCTGGCGTTCGTGCTCGTGGCGGGGGGCCTCCTGGTGCGCACCTGGCTCACGCGCTCCATGGCCAACCGGCGGCGCGGCGTGCCCACCACGCTCGCGGGGCTGGCCGCGCTCTTCTTGGCGGGCGCCGTGCTCCTCGCCTACCTGGGCCCCATCCTCTCGGCACTGACGCGGCAGGCCGGCATGGAGGAGCGCGTCGCGACCGAGCTGGGCCTCGAGCGGCAGCGCGCGGCCAAGCTCACGGTCATCCGGCGCGGGCTGCAGCTCGGCCAGTACGCGCACGAGACGCTGCCCGTCACGGCCGCGACCGCCGACAGCGCCGAGGGCAAGGCGGCGCTGGCGCTCTTCCCGATCGTCTCGGCCGACATGGACATCGCGCACTTCGCCGCGGACCAGGAGCGCGTGGTGAACGAGCTCATGTACCACGACTGGGACCGCGAGAACGGGGACGCCGCCTACGAGGCGTACCGGGACATCGAGAAGGAACTCCGCGACATGCACGCCGGCCCTTATGCGGACGCCTCGCGGCAGTACCGGGAAACGCTCGCCGCGCAGGGGCGCGAGGCCGCCGAGGCGGCGTGGAGCCGGGAGATCCGCGGACTCATGG
>JAMPXV010000029.1 GCA_023700985.1 Lysobacter sp. | reverse complement strand
CGCGTTCATCGGCGTCCTGATCTCGTGGCTCATGTTGGCCAGGACCAGGCTCTTGGCCCGGCTGGTCGCCTCCGCGCGCTCGCGCGCCTGCGCCAGCTCCGCCGTCCTCACCCGCACCAGGTCCGCCAGGTGGTGACGGTAACGGTCGAGCTCCTCGCCGAGGCGCTTCCTCTCCGTGATGTCCTCCTTCACGCCCACGTAGTGGGTGATGCGCCCGTCGGCCTGGCGGATGGGCGCCACGATCGCGAACTCGACGTACTCGGTTCCGTCCTTGCGGCGGTTGCGGAACTCGCCCTTCCACGGCTCGCCGCGGGAAAGCGTCTCCCACATCGCGCGGTAGACTTCCGCGGGCGTGCGTCCGGACTTCAGCACGCGCGGGTTCCTGCCGAGGAGCTCCTCGCGCGCGTAGCCGCTCGCGCGCACGAAGGCCTCGTTCACGTACTCGATCTCGCCCTCCAGGTTGGTGATGACGATGCTTTCCGGGCTCTGCTCGACGGCCAGCGAGAGCTTGCGAAGCCTCGCCTCGGACGCCCGGCGCTCGGTCGTGTCGCGCACGATCATGCTCGTCATCCGCCGTCCGTTGCGGTCGGTGAAGAGCTTCGACATGACCTCCGCCTCGAAGCGCCCTCCGTCCGCGCGAAGGAACGTGAGCTCGCCGCTGAAGCGCCCGGTGCGCTCGCGCTCGGCCTGCGCGGCGGCGAGCCGGGGATCGTCAGTGTCCACGAGGCCGGCGCGGCCCAGGCGGCACAGCTCCTCGTTGCTGCGTCCGAAGAGGAGCTGCGCCTGCGGGTTGGCGGCCAGGATGCTCCCGTCGGGCGCGGTGAGGAGCACGGCGTCGAGGTTGCTGTCGAATATGGAGCGGTACAGATCCTCGCTTTCGCGAAGGGCGGCCTCCGCGCGCTCGCGCTCGCTGATGTCCACGGCGTAGGCGATCCGCGTAGCCTTGCCGCCGGATGCGTCGCGGATGGAGGCGATCTCGACCAGCACCGGGAAGCGGGTGCCGTCCTTGCGCCGGTGGAAGGACTCGAAGATGGCGTGGCCGGTGGCGTCCGCCCGGGCCAGGTGGCGGGCGAGCGCCTCGCGCTCCTCGGGCGTATAGATCTCCTCGATGCGCAGCCCGCGCATCTCCTCGCGCGTGTAGCCGCGGTCCCGGGCGAAGCAGTCGTTCACCTCCACGAAGGTGTCGCTCGCGGCATCGTGGTAGGCGAGCCCGAACTGCGCCACCTCGAAGACGCGCTGCCAGCGCAGGGCTTCCTGCTCGGCCCGCTTGCGGTGGGAGACGTCGTAGACGATCGCATGCAGGAGCTGCCTGCCCCCGTAGGGGACGGGGCTCGCGAAGACCTCCACGTCGCGCTCGGTTCCGTCGGCCAGGCGGTGGCGGAATTCGAAGCGGATGTTCTCGCGCGCCTGCGCGCGCTCGATCGCCGAAGCCATTTCCGCGGGCGGCATCGGGTTGATGTCGGAGAGGCTCATCGCGGCGAGCTGCTCCCGCGTCCAGCCGTAGAAGCGCGCGGCGGCCTCGTTCGCCGCGACGATGCGCCGGGTGGCGGGGTCGACGAGCAGCATCACCGCCTGGTTGCCGTCGAACAGGCGCCGGTAGCGCTCCTCGCTCTCGCGCAGGGCGCGTTCCTCGCGGTCGCGCGCGATGGCGATGGCGGCCACGTGGGTGGCGCGCGAGACCAGGCGCAGGTGGTGCTCCGTCGGCCGCGAGGGCTTCCGGTAGTACAGGGCGAAGATGCCCGCGGCGGGTGTCGCGGCGCTCGGGATGGGCATGGTCCAGCTCGCGCGCAGGCCGCAGGCGAGCGCGGTCTCGCGGTGGCCGGCCCACCGGTCGTCGGCGGCGATGTCCTCGACGATGGCCGGCCCGCGACGCCAGGCTTCCGCGTCGAAGGGGCCTTCCTGCCCGCCGACGGCGAGACCGTCCACGGACTTCAGGAAGGCTTCCGGAAGGCTGGGCGCCGCGCCGTGGCGCACGTGCGCGAGGTCCTCGTCGGGGATGAGGATGGAGGCGAGCATGCCCGGTGCCTCGTCCTCGATCGAGCGCGCGAGCTCGCCCAGCGACTCGGCGAGGGGCCGGCCGGCGGCCACGCCCTCGAGCACGCGGCTCTGGATGGCGAGCAGCCGCTCGGCGCGCTTGCGCCCCGTGATGTCCTGCACGGTGCCCACCAGGCGCACCGGGCTGCCGGCGGCGTCGCGCTCGAGGATGCCGCGGACGTTGACCACGCGCACGTCGTCCTCGGGGTGGATCACGCGGAACTCCAGGTCGCCGACTTCCTCGCCGGCCCGGCACCTGCGCATCCACGCGGCGGCCGTGGCGCGGTCGTCGGGGTGCACGCGCTCGAGGAAGGCGCCGATCGTGTGCGGGAAGCTCTCCGGGGAGATCCCGTAGATGAGGTAGGACTCGCGCGACCAGGCGATGCGGTCGGTCCACGCATCCACCTCCCAGGCGCCCACGTCGGCGATGGCGCTCATCTCGCTGAGCAGCGCCTCCGCCCGGCGCAGGGCGTCACGATCGCGCAGGGCGCGGATGCCGTAGGCGAGGTCGCCCGCCAGCCTCACGAGCAGCTGCTGTTCGTCCGCGTCGAAGGCGTCCGCGCGTTGCGCGTAGAGGTTGAGCGCCCCCAGGCAGGGCGCGCCCTCCAGGGCCAGCGGCAGGGCGATCGAGGAGACATAGCCGCGTTGCACGGCTTCGGCCCGCCAGGCGGCGAAGTCCGGGTCGTCGGCGATGCAGCGCGCCACGACCGGGCGCAACTCGCGGATCGCCGTCCCGGTGGGTCCACGGCCATGCTCGTCCTCGCCCCACGAGAAGCGGACGGTTTCCAGGTAGCCTTCCTCGAAGCCCGCCTGGGCCACCGGGCGCACGGTGCGCGCCTCGTCGCCCAGCGTGTAGCCCACCCAGGCCATGCGGTAGCCGCCGGGATCGACGAGGCGCCGGCAGATCTCGCGCAGGAGCTCCGCCTCGCCCGTGGCGCGCACCAGCACCTGGTTGCACTCGGCCAGGGTGCGCAACGCGCGGTTGGCGACGCGCTGCCTCGCTTCGGCCTGCTTGAGCGCGGTGATGTCGCGCGACACGCCGTACAGGCCGACGATGCGCCCGGCCGCATCGCGAAGCGGCCCCTTGGTGGCGAGGAACACGGCCGGGCCCGCCGCCGTGGTGAGCGGCTCCTCGAACGTGACCACGCGGCCGCTTTCCATCACCTCCCGGTCGTTGGAGCGGACGAGCGCGGCCTGATCCGGCGGGAAGATCGCGCTGTCGTCGCGGCCGATCACCGATCCCGGGCTCGCGCCGGTTTGGCGGCACGCCGCGGCGTTGAAGAGCAGGTAGCGGCCCTCGCGGTCCTTGGCGAAGATGGCGTCGGTGGAACCTTCCGCGATCGCGTGGAGCAGGCCCGCGGCGCGATCGGACTGCTCGCGCGCCTCGCTCTCCCGGCGCGTGGCCGCGACCACGCGCGAGACGAGCCGCCGCACCAGGACCCATAGCAGGAGCGAGGTGACGCCCACGAAGGCGAGGCCCTTGAGGGTCTGAGCCAGCCAGTGCGCGTCGTGGCTGCCGACGAGCGATGCCACCATGCGGTCCGACAGGAGGATCCACGCGCCGGCAACTGCGGCGTAGAAGGCGACGACGCCCGCCACGCCCGCGTGCATGCCGGGGGCGCCACCCTTCTTCGCGGGCGCGTCCGGGCCGTCGGCGTCTGGCATCGCCATGGGTTGTCGCTCCCGCCCCCTCAGGCCGGGTCCCCGTAGCGCTCGGCGATGGCGACGAAGTCCTCGAAGCCGTCGAGGAAGGCGTCGCAGACGTCGGGGTCGAAATGCGCGCCCCGGCCTTCCGCGATGATGCCGCGCGCCTTCTCGTAGGAAAACGCCGGCTTGTAGACGCGCGCCGAGATCAAGGCATCGAAGACGTCGGCCAGTGCCATGAGCCGCGCCGAGACGGGGATCGCGTCGCCGGCGAGGCCGTCGGGGTAGCCGCTTCCGTCCCACTTCTCGTGGTGCCAGTGGGCGATCTCCTTGGCCGCGGAAAGGAAGTCGAGGGGCTGCTCGATGTCCTGCTCGGCGCGCTCGATGGCATCGGCCCCGATGCGGGCGTGCGTCTTCATGATTTTCCACTCGTCCGGCGACAGCTTGCCGGGCTTGAGGAGGACGTGGTCGGGGATGCCTACCTTGCCGATGTCGTGCAGCGGCGCGGAGCGGGTGAGGAGGTCGATGTAGCGCTCCGTGAGCGCCGCGGAGAATCGCGGGTGCGCGCGAAGCGCCTGCGCCAGGCGGTTCACGTACGACTGCGTGCGCAGGATGTGGTTTCCGGTTTCCGGGTCGCGTGTCTCGGCGAGGTGCGCAAGCGCCCGGATGCTCACCCGCTGCGTGAGGTCGTTCTCCGCCATGCGCCGCGCGACCTCCGCCTCGAGGAGGGTGTTCTGGTCCTTCAGCCAGTCGCGCGCGCGCTTGAGCTCCAGCTGCGTGCCTACGCGGGCCAGGACCACGGCCGGCACGATCGGCTTGGTGATGTAGTCCGCGGCGCCGAGCTCGAGCCCGAGCAGTTCCTCCTCGTGGCCGTCGAGGGCGGTGATGAAGATGACCGGGATCTCGCGCGTGGCGGGGTCGGCGCGCAGGCGCTCGAAGACCTGGTAGCCGTCGAGGCCCGGCATCATCACGTCGAGGAGGATGAGGTCCGGTCGCGCGGCGCCCGCGGCCACGCGCAGGGCCTTGTCTCCCGAGGTGGCGGCGAGCACCCGGAACGACGGCTGCAGGAGTTCGTTCAGGACGGCCAGGTTCTCCGGCGAGTCGTCCACGATCAGGATCGTTGAAGGCGATGCGGTCACCAGGCAACCTCGTGAAGGACCTGTGCGGGAACCGATGACCCTGCGGACCCAAGGGTCAACGGGGAACGTCCATGCGAAAGTTTACCCATCGCATCGCCAGTTAACAATCGTGGCCCCGGCGATGTCCACCGCCGTTGATTCAGGTCAACGGCGCCGCCGCGACAGGAGAGCATCTTGCAGCTTGAGGGGGTGTCGCCATGCTTGAGCCCATCGGTAGCGTCGAGGAATTCTACGCCCACGCGCTCGCCATCGAACGCGAAGCCGCCAAGTGCTATCGCCGGTTCCAGGAGCACTTCACCGACCGCGGCGAGGAGGTGCTGGCCGGCCTGTGCGGCAACCTCGCCCACTTCGAGGAGGACCACCACAAGCTCCTGCTCGAGCGTTCGCGCTCGCTGAAGGTGCCGGAGCTGCCGCCCGAGCGCTACCGGTGGCTGGAGTCCGCACCGCCCGAGGCCGTCGACTGCGACCTGGTCTTCCGGCTGGCCACCCCGCGCGAGCTCCTCGAGATCGCCCTCAAGGCCGAGCGGAACGCCCGGCGCTTCTTCGAGTGGGTGGCGGGGACGACCGCCAACGGCGAGATCCATGCCCTGGCCGACGAGATGGCCCGCGAGGAGGCCGAGCACGTGCAGTGGGTCACGCGGGCGATCGAGTACGTGCGCGCCGACGGCGTGGACTGGGAGAAGCTGCTGGCCGCGGGCGGCGGCCCCGGGCTCGCGCTCGGGGGCGAGCGGCGCATCCGCCGCGACCCGCCGCCGGGCGGGGCGGGCCGCCCCAAGGGCACTTCCAGCTAGCCTCGCGCGGCCAGCGCCTCGTGGATCGCCTGCGCGGCGCGCTTGCCCGCCCCCGCGGCGAGGATCACCGTCGCCGCGCCCGTGACCGCGTCGCCGCCGGCGAAGACCAGCGTCTTCGAGGTGAGCCCGGTCTTCTCGTCCGCGACGAGGCAGCCTTTCGCGTTCGTGAGCAGCCCCGCGGTCGTCCGGGTGAGGAGCGGGTTGGGGGTCGTGCCGATGGCGAGGACGACGTTTTCGACGGGGATCACGAATTCCGAGTCCGGAATCGGGACCGGGCGCGCCCGGCCCGAGGCATCCGGTTCCCCGAGCTGCATCTTCTGGCACCTCAGGCCCGTGGCCCACCCGTCGGCATTGCCCACGACCTCGAGGGGGTTGGTGAGCCAGTGGAACTTCACGCCCTCCTCCTTCGCGTGGTGGTACTCCTCGACGCGGGCGCTCATCTCCTTGTCGCTTCGCCGGTAGACGATCATCGCTTCCTCGGCGCCCATGCGCAGCGACGTGCGCACGGCGTCCATCGCCGTGTTGCCCGCGCCGATGACCGCCACGCGCCTGCCCACCCGCACCGGCGTGTCGGCCTCGGGGAACTTGTAGCCGCCCATCAGGTTGACGCGGGTGAGGAACTCGTTGGCGGACATGACGCCGTTCAGGTTCTCGCCGGGGATGCCCAGGAACTGCGGCAGTCCGGCGCCGGTCCCGATGAACACGGCCGCGTAGCCCATCTTGCCGAAGAGCTCGTCCAGGGTGAGGGTCTTGCCGATGATCACGTTGCAGACGATCTCCACGCCCATCGACTTCAGCAGCCCGATCTCCCAGTCGAGCACCTCCTTCGGCAGCCGGAATTCCGGGATGCCGTAGCGGAGCACGCCGCCCGCGGCGTGCAGCGCCTCGTAGATCGTGACCGGGTAGCCGAGCCGCGCGAGCGCGCCGGCGCACACGAGGCCCGACGGCCCGGCGCCGATGACGGCGATCCGCTCCTTGCGCGTGATCTGCGCCTTCGCCGTCGGGGGTTGCGTGCGCTCCCAGTCGGCGACGAAGCGCTCGAGGTGTCCGATCGCCACGGGGTTGAAGCGCCTGGCGAGGCTGCACTCGGATTCGCACTGCGACTCCTGCGGGCAGACGCGCCCGCAGATCGCGGGCAGCGGGTTGGCCGAGCGCAGGATCCTCGCGGCGCCGGCCATGTCGCCCATCGCCACCGCGTGGATGAACTCCGGGATCGGCACGTTCACCGGGCAGCCGTCCACGCACACCGCGTCCTGGCAGCGCAGGCACCGCTCGGCCTCGAAGGCCGCGTGCGCCGCCGTGTAGCCGCCGTTCACCTCGAGGAAGTCGTGGGCGCGAAGCTGGGCTTCGCGCATCGGCATCGGGGTCTTTTCCGCTCGCTTGATCGGCATTACACAGCCCTCCGTTCCATGCATGCGGCGCGGTCGAGCGCCTGCTTTTCCTCGCGCACGTAGGCCTTGTTGCGCCGCATCGCCACGTCGAAGTCCACCTCGTGGGCGTCGAAGCACGGGCCGTCGACGCAGGCGAACTGGGCCTTGCCGCCGACGGTGACGCGGCACCCGCCGCACATGCCGGTTCCGTCGACCATGAGCGGGTCCATCGAGACGAGGGTCCTGACGCCCTTGCCCCGCGTGGTCTCCGCCACGGCGCGCATCATCGCCATCGGGCCGATCGCCACGACGCTGTCGGGCCGGTACCGGCCGCCGGCCTCGATCAGCTGCGCGAGCTTCTGCGTGACGAACCCCTTGAAGCCGGCCGAGCCGTCGTCGGTGCAGATCTCGAGGTGCGTGCACAGCGGCTGCAGCTCGTCGGCGAGGATGAGGAGCTCCTTGTTGCGCGCCCCGAGGATCGCCGTGGTGGTGTCGCCGCGGGCGGTGAACTCGCGCATCAGGCACAGCAGCGCCGCGGAGCCGAAGCCGCCGCCCACGCCGCAGACGTGGCCGCCCGGCGCGATGTCGATGTGGCCGCCCATGGGGCCGGCCACGTCGAGGATCTCGTCGCCCGTCCGCAGCGCGCACACGCGGTTCGTCGTCGCGCCCACCGCCTGCACGACGATGGTGATCGTGCCGAGCTGCCGGTCGTAGTCCGCGATCGTGATGGGAATGCGCTCGCCGCCTTCGCGCACGCGCAGCATCACGAACTGCCCCGGCCTCGCCGAGGCCGCGATGAGCGGCGCCTCGATCCGGAAGTACGTGGTGACGGGGGTGAGCCGTCTCGTCTCGATGATCTTCGCCATTTCCTTCTCCGGCCTAGAGGAGCGGGTGCTCGTGCATGGCCCTGATGCGGGCCCAGCGGCGGTCGGTCTCCGCCTGCACGCCGGCCATGAGGGTCGCGTTCTCGGGCTTCGCCAGGTGGCGCGTCTTGCCCATGAGCCTGAGCCAGTCCGCGACGGGGATGCGCCGGCCCGACGCTTCCGGGTCGTAGGTCAGGGTCGTGCGGCCGTGCTCGACCTCGTAGAGCGGGAAGAAGCAGCTGTCGATGGCCGCCTGAAGGACGGGCTCGGCGGAATCGTCGGCGGTGCGCCAGTTGAGCGGGCAGTAGGAGAGGATCTTGCCGTACACGAGCCCCTCGTTCTTCGCGTACCACTGCGCCTTGGCGACCTTGCGCATCAGGTCCTCGGGGTAGCCCTCGCTCGCGGTGAAGACGAAGGGCAGGTGGCAGGCGGCGAATATCTGCGCCGTGTCCTTGTGGTGGTAGCGCTTTCCGGGAGCCGTGGCGCCGACCTCGCTGGTGGAGGTGCGGTGGCCGATCGGGGTCGAGTACGAGAGCTGCGCGCCGGTGTTCATGTAGCCCTGGTTGTCGTACTCCAGGATCATCATGCGGTGGTTGCGGTTTGCCGCGCCGATCGCCGGGCCCATGCCGATGTCCATGCCCCCGTCGCCGGAGATCATCACGAACGTGATGTCCTTCGAGGGGGGGATCTCGCCGCGCCGCACGCGCTCGTGGTACATCTCGACGAGCCCCGAGAGCGTCGCCGCGCCGTTCTGGAACAGGTTGTGGATGTAGTTGATGCGGTGCGCCGTCGACGGGTAGCCCGTGGTCACCACCATCGCGCAGCCCGTCTGGAACAGCACGACGATGTCGCCCTCGAGGGCGTTGAAGACCTGGTGGAAGGTCGGGAAGGCGCCGCAGCCCGGGCAGGCCCCGTGCCCCGGGGCGATGCGCATCGGCATGGCCGTCATCTTCCACAGGGGCTGCAGCTCGACCTCGAGGCGCCCCGTGGACGCGTTCGGCGTCACCTTCGCCATGCCGAGCGAGACGTCCTCCGGCCGGATCGCGGCGAGGCCGGGCTTGGCGCCGTGGCCCGGCTTGCCCGGCGTGGCGCCGTGGTACGCGAAGGGCACCTTGACGCGCCCGCTCGCCGCCGCCTCGAGGGCGTCGCCGAGGAACTTCTCCGCGTCGGCGGTGTAGAAGTCCTTGCCGCCCAGGCCGTAGATGCGCGAGAGCACCTTCGTCGCGTTGGCCGGATCGACCTGGAGCGCGGCGCGCACCTCGAGCGAGAGGTTGCCTCCGTTCGCGCCGTAGGAGTCCGCGCGGTCGCCGACCGTCGCGGCCTTGACGCCGCGCAGCGCGTCGCGGAACTCGGCGTCGGGGAACGGCCTGAGCACGTTGGGCGAGAGCACTCCCGCCTTCCGGCCGGCGGCGCGCAGCTTGTCGACCGCCTCCTTGGCGGTCTCGGCCGACGAGTTGAGCAGCACCACGGCCGCCTCGGCGTCCTCCATGCCGTAGGCGTCGAGGACGGCGTAGTCGCGGCCGGTGAGCGCCGCGAGCTCCGCGAAGACCTCGGGGATCACCCGGCGCGCGGCCTCCATCGCCTGGGAGAGCTGGACCTTGTTGTTGATGAGGTCGGGATCGTTCATGTACGGGCCGAAGGTCGCCGGGTGCTCGGTGTCCAGCGGCGAGGGATAGTCGGGCCGCGTGCCGAGGAAGTCGCGCACCGCCTTCGGGTCGTCGAACACCTGGATGCGCCGCTTCTGGTGGCTGGTGATGAAGCCGTCGTAGACCACGATGACCGGAAGCTGCACGTCCGCGTGCTCGCCGATCCTCACGGCGGCGAAGTTCATGTCGTAGACGGCCTGCGGGTCGCGGGCGCAGAGCACGACCCACCCGGCGTTGAGCGCGTAATAGATGTCGGAGTGGTCCCCCCGGATGTCGAGGGGCCCGGAGACGGCGCGCGCCGCGATGTCGAGGACCATCGGCACGCGCGTGCCCGCCTGCACCGGGAGCTGCTCGAGCGAGTAGAGAAGGCCCTGCGAGCTCGTGGCGTTGAGCACCCGGCCGCCGCCGAGCGCCGCGCCGTAGCTGATGCCGGCGGCCCCGTGCTCGCCGTCGCCGGCGACCATGACGATCTCGTGCAGCCCGTCCGCCTGCATCTTCGAGAGGTTCTCGGCGACCTCGGTGGAAGGCGTGATGGGAAAGTAGCCCATCAGGTGGAAGTCGATGTGCGTCGCGGCGAGTGCCGCGGCCTCGTTGCCGCTCCTGAATTCGAGCTTCTGGCGCGCCTTGCCGGCGGGGAGGTATTCCGCGGGTCGCTCGGTGGCGACGGGCATTCGTGCAGCCATGGCAGGCTCCTCAGGCGATGAGTTCGGGGAACAGCGGGACGCGCAGGCGATCGGCCAGGCCCGGCGTTTCGGGCTCCTTCACGAGCGCCCCGGTCGGGCAGGATTCCACGCAGCGCAGGCATCCCTTGCAGTAGCGGTAATCCACGCCCATGAGCTGGCGCTCGAACGTGCCGCCCGGCTCGCCGTCGGCCCAGACGAGGCAGAAGTCGGGGCAGACGAGGTCGCACACGCCGCAGTGGATGCACTTCTCGGTGCGCAGGACGGGGATCGAGCCGGCCCGCGAGGCCGACAGGTCGTTCCAGGCCGTGTTGCCCGGGTTGGGCAGGATGCCGCCGACGGGCTGGGTTTCGTAGCCCCAGGCCGGTTCCGAACTCGCGATGGGCAGGTCCCCCTCGGCGCGGCCGGGGCCCTCGACGATCTCGAGTTCCGCCGCCCCGCGACGGAAGGCGCGCTCGTTGGCGGCGACGGCTTCCGGGTGCTTGCCCGCGAACTCCTCGGTCAGGGCGGCGAGGACGTCGTCGGCCCGCAGGAACGGGAAAAGGCCGCAGAGCGTGCCGAGCAGCGCCGCGTTGGGGCGCGACTTCTCCTCGACCGATATGCCGAGGGCGTCGACGCGCACGACGCGTGCCGTGCGCGGCAGGGCGACGAGCTGTTCCGGGACGACGCCCTTGGGCGCGTTGTAGACGAAGGTGCCGTCCTTGCGCAGGCCCGCGAAGGTGGCGGGGTTGCGCAGCAGCGTCGCGTGGAAGACGACGATGACGTCGGGCGCCTCGACCGGCGCGCTGGTGCGGATCGGCCGCTCGCCGGGCACGAGGCGCACGAAGGAGCGCACGGGGGAGCCCTTCTTTTCCGATCCGTACGAGGAGAAGTGCGCGCCGTTCAGCCCCATCCGGAGCACGGCGGCGGAGGCCAGCACCTGGCCGGCCGCGTGGGCGCCGAGGCCCCCGATCGACTCGAGGCGCACTTCGAAGGAGTGGACTTCACCGGGAAGGCGGACATCGTCTTTCATGGGTCACCTGTTGGCACCCGGCGCGCGCACCCCGGCGGTCGCGGAGGGTGTCGCCTCCGCGCGGCCGATGCCGTGTCGCGCCGGATCTTGTTCCTCCGGACACGCATCGCGCGGCGATCGGCGCCGCGGTTCGCGCGGGCGCCTTCGCCTACTTCTTCTCCGGCGATCTTCGTGCATGGGACTTTGGTCCATATTGATCCAGCGCAACCGTTTTCGCCGCCCCGCCGGTTGCAGTCCCTTATCCATTCGCAAACCGGGCCCGTGCGAGTGCCGCTAGAATGGCCCGCACAAGCGGCGAGGGGAGGAGATCCCGATGTTCCAGATCCGGATTCACGGGCGGGGCGGCCAGGGCGTGGTCACGGCCGCCGAGATGCTGTCGGTGGCGGCCTTCATGGAAGGGCACCACGCGCAGGCCTTCCCGAGCTTCGGGTCCGAGCGCACGGGCGCCCCGGTCGTCGCCTACTGCCGCATCGACGATCGCGAGATCCGGCTTCGCGAGCCGATCCTCGAGCCCGACGCGATCATCATCCAGGACCCGACGCTGCTCAACCAGGTGGACGTCTTCGGCGGGCTTCGGCGCGAGGGCTACATCCTCATCAACACGTCGCGCACCTTCGAGGCCCTCGGGCTCGGGGAGTTCGCCGCGCAGTTCCCGGCGAGCCACCTGTGCACGGTGCCCGCCACGGAAATCGCGATGAAGCACGTCGGCCGGCCGATGCCCAATGCCGCGCTCCTCGGCGGGTTCGCCGCGGTCACGGGCCGCATCACGCTGGAGTCGGTCTTCGCGGCGATCCGCGAGAAATTCTCCCAGCGCGTCGCCGAAGGCAACATCGCCGCCGCCGCCGAGTCCTTCGCGCACGCGCGGCCCGAGAAGGAGGAACTGCACCATGCTCAAGCAGATTGAGGGATCGCGCGCGGTCGCCGAGGCCGTGGCGCTCTGCCGCCCCGAGGTGATCTGCGCCTACCCGATCTCGCCGCAGACCCACATCGTCGAGGCGCTGGGCGAGCTCGTGAAGGGCGGCGAGCTTTCGTCGTGCGAGTTCATCAACGTCGAGAGCGAGTTCGCGGCGATGTCGGTCGCGATCGGCGCCGCCGCCGCCGGGGCGCGTTCCTACACGGCGACCGCAAGCCAGGGCCTGCTCTTCATGGCCGAGGCGGTCTACAACGCGGCGGGGCTGGGACTGCCCATCGTGATGACCGTCGCCAACCGCGCGATCGGCGCGCCGATCAACATCTGGAACGACCACACCGACGTGATGAGCCAGCGCGACTGCGGCTGGATCCTGCTCTTCGCGGAGACGAACCAGGAGGCGCTCGACCTGCACATCGAGGCCTTCCGCCTGGCCCAGGCCCTGTCCCTTCCGGTGATGGTGTGCATGGACGGGTTCATCCTCACCCACGCCTACGAACGGGTGGACATGCCCTCGCAGGAGCAGGTCGACGCGTTCCTTCCGCCCTTCGATCCGCGGCAGGTGCTCGACCCGGCGAGGCCCGTGTCCATGGGCGCCATGGTGGGTCCCGAGGCCTTCATGGAGGTGCGCTACCTGGAGCACGTCCGGCAGATGCGGGCCCTGGAGCTGATCCCCGGCTGGGCGGAGCAGTTCCGCGACGCCTTCGGGCGCGACTCCGGGGGGCTCCTGCACGCCTATCGCACGGAGGACGCGGAGACGATCGTGGTGGCGCTCGGCTCCGTGCTCGGGACGATCAAGGACACCGTGGACGAGATGCGCGCGAGGGGCGAGCGCATCGGGGTTCTCGGCATCACGTGCTTCCGCCCGTGGCCCGCCAACACGGTGCGCGATGCCCTCGCGGGCGCCAAGCGGATCGTGGTCGTCGAGAAGAGCATCGCGGTCGGCCTCGGCGGCATCGTGTCGGCCAACGTGCGCACGTCGTTCGCCGGCCACGCGGACACCGTCTACACGGTGGTCGCGGGGCTGGGCGGGCGCTCCATCACGCGCCAGTCGCTCGCGCGCGTGTTCGCATCGGCCGCGGCCGGGACGCTGCCTCCGCTCACGTTCCTCGACCTCGACCACGGCCTGGTCGAGCGGGCGCTCGCGCGCGAGCGCGATACGCGCCACTCGGGGCCGGTGGCCGAGGGGCTCCTGAGGGACGTGGGACTCGTGGCCGCCAGGATAAGCTGAGGAGACGCCATGTCGTTCCAGCCCATCAAGTTCTACCAGACCGGGACCTTCACGGTCGGCAACCGCCTGCTTCCCGACAACGAGCGCTCGGTGCAGTCGACGGTTCGCCGCACGAACTCGCTCAACTCGGGCCACCGCGCCTGCCAGGGCTGCGGCGAGGCCCTCGGCGCGCGCTATGCGATCGACGCGGCCATGGAGGCGACGGAAGGCCAGCTCATCGCGGCCAACGCGACGGGCTGCCTCGAGGTGTTCTCCACGCCCTATCCGGAGACGTCCTGGCAGATCCCATGGATCCACTCGCTCTTCGGCAACACCGCGGCGGTGGCAACCGGCATCGCCGCGGCGATGCGCGTGAAGGGGCGTTCCGAGGTGCGCGTGGTCGCGCAGGGCGGCGACGGCGGCACCACCGACATCGGCTTCGGGTGCCTGTCGGGGATGTTCGAGAGGAACGACGACGTCCTGTACATCTGCTACGACAACGGCGGCTACATGAACACCGGCGTGCAGCGCTCGTCGGCCACGCCGCCGGCGGCGCGCACCGCCACAACGGCCGCCGTGGGGCCCACCCCGGGCAACGTGTTCGGGCAGGGCAAGGACCTGCCGCTCATCGCCATGGCGCACGGCATTCCCTACGTGGCGACCGCCATCGTGTCGGAGCTGCGCGACCTGGAGGCGAAGGTGCGCCGCGCGATGGAGTTCCGCGGCGCGCGCTACCTGCACATCCTCGTGCCCTGCCCGCTGGGCTGGGGGCACGACTCGTCGCTCACCATCCGGATGGCGCGCCTCGCGCACGAGACCGGCATCTTCCCCGTCTTCGAGGCCGAGGGCGGCGAGGTCACGGGGGTCTCGAGGATCCGCCGCCAGGTGCCGGTGGAGGAGTACCTCAAGCCGCAGAAGCGCTACGCGCACCTCTTCTCGCCCAAGCCGCGCGAGGACGTGATCCGCCGCATCCAGGAGGCCGCGGACCGCAACATCCGCAAATACCGCCTGCTCGAGGAAGCATGAGAAAACCCTTCGCCATCACGCTGGACCCGGGCTCCAGCCTCGCCAACCACACCGGCTCCTGGCGCACGCTCCGCCCCGAGTACCTCGACCGCCTGCCGCCGTGCAACAACGCCTGCCCCGCGGGCGAGAACATCCAGGCCTGGCTCTTCCACGCCGAGAGCGGCGACTACGAGGCGGCCTGGCGCTCGCTGGTGCAGAACAACCCCATGCCCGCGGTGATGGGGCGCGTGTGCTACCACCCGTGCGAAAGCTCGTGCAACCGGGCGCAGCTCGACTCCTCCGTCGGCATCAACTCCGTGGAGCAATTCCTCGGCGACGAGGCGCTCAAGCGCGGCTGGAAGTTCGACCCGCCGGCGGCGCCCACGGGGAAGAAGGTGCTGGTCGTCGGCGCCGGGCCCTCGGGGCTCTCCGCGGCGTACCACCTGGCGCGCCTGGGCCACCAGGTCGCGATCCACGAGGCGGGGCCCATGGCCGGCGGCATGATGCGCTTCGGCATCCCCGCCTACCGCCTGCCGCGGGACGTGCTCGACGGCGAGGTGAAGCGCATCCTGGACATGGGCGTGGAGCTGAAGCTCGACGCCAAGGTCGACGACGTTCTCGTGACGCAGAAGGCGGGCGGCTTCGACGCGGTGTTCCTCGCCGTCGGCGCGCACATCGCCAAGCGCGCCTACATACCGGCCAACGAGGCCGCGAAGATCATGGACGCGGTGCAGGTGCTGCGCGGAATGGAGGGCGACGCCAAGCCGCTCCTGGGCCGGCGCGTCGTGGTCTACGGCGGCGGCAACACCGCCATCGACGTGGCGCGCACCGCCAAGCGCCTGGGCGCGGAGGAGGCGATGATCGTCTACCGCCGCACGCGCGAGAAGATGCCGGCGCACGACTTCGAGGTGCAGGACGCGATCGAGGAGGGTGTCCTCATCAAGTGGCTTTCGACGATCAAGGAAGCCGGCGAGGGCGCGATCACCGTCGAGAAGATGGAGCTCGACGAGAAGGGCGTGCCGCAGCCCACCGGCGAGTTCGAGGAGCTCAAGGCCGACTCCGTGGTGATGGCGCTGGGGCAGGACGTGGACCTCTCGCTCCTGGACCGCGTGCCGGGCATGCAGATCGAGGGCGGCGTCGTGACGGTGGGCCCCAACATGATGACCTCGCACCCGGGCATCTTCGCCGGCGGCGACATGGTGCCCGCCGAGCGCACGGTGACGGTGGCGATCGGCCACGGCAAGAAGGCCGCGCGCCACATCGACGCGTGGCTGCGCGGCGAGGCGCACGACCCCGGCCCGAAGCACGAGCTCGCGGAGTTCGCGAAGCTCAACACCTGGTACTACTCGGACGCCTCCAAGACGGTGCGCCCGATGCTCGACATGCAGAAGCGCATCACCTCCTTCGACGAGGTCGTGATGGCGCTGGACGAGACCACCGCGCTCTTCGAGGCGCGCCGCTGCCTTTCCTGCGGCAACTGCTTCGAGTGCGACAACTGCTACGGCGTGTGCCCGGACAACGCGGTCATCAAGCTGGGCCCCGGCAACCGCTTCCGCTTCAACTACGACTACTGCAAGGGCTGCGGCGTGTGCGCGGCCGAATGCCCGTGCGGGGCGATCCGCATGGTGCCCGAGGAGATCTAGCGGCGCGGCCGCGCGGGGCGCGTCGACGATCCGGAAAAGGCCGTGAGATCATCCGGGCACCGCCAACGCGAACGGACTCGACGTGCCTGAAGCCGATCTTTACCTGGACCTCCTCAAGAAGGCGCTCACGGCCTCGCTCTACGACGAGAGCGCGGGCCACGCCAGCAACCGCATCAAGGTGAACAACGAGGTCGTGACCCTGCCCCCGGGCGTGGCCCTGGTGCAGTACCGGCCGCTGGACCAGATGGCGCGCGCCGAGGGCCGGGACTGGCCCCTGTTCGGATTCTCCATGGCGGGCCTGCGGCGCATGGACAACATCCAGTTCTGCCTGGACAGGATCCTGGAGGACGGCGTGCCCGGGGACCTGATCGAGACGGGCGTGTGGCGCGGCGGCGCGACGATCTTCATGCGCGGGATGCTCGCGAGCCGCGGCGTGACGGACCGCACGGTCTGGGTGGCGGACTCCTTCGAGGGGCTGCCGCCGCCGAGCGCGGGCGACCTGGCGCATGGCGGCAAGGACCCCGACCACAGCCAGGAGGCGTACCTCAAGGTGTCGCTGGAGCAGGTGCAGGAGAACTTCCGCCGCTTCGGCCTGCTCGACGGGCAGGTCCGCTTCCTCAAGGGGTGGTTCCGCGACACGCTGCCGGCGGCCCCCATCGAGCGGCTGGCGCTCCTGCGGCTGGACGGCGACCTGTACAGCTCGACGATGGACGCGCTGGGCGCGCTTTACCACAAGGTGAGCCCCGGGGGATTCGTGATCGTGGACGACTACCACGCCTGGGAGGGCTGCCGGAAGGCCGTCGACGAGTTCCGGGCGGCCCATGGCGTCGCGGCGCCGATCGTGCAGGTCGACTGGACCGCGGTCTACTGGCGGGTGTGACCCCGCAGCACCCGCTCCGTCTCGAAGACCGACGCGGGCCACCGCTCGCCCTTCCACGCGAGGCAGCGCTTCAGGAGAAAGTCGTAAAGCAGCGGGTTGTGGCTCTGGATGTGCACGAGCCGCTCGGCGTCCTTCGCGGCGAGCACCCCCTCCTCGACCAACCCCTTCGTTCCCATCACGGCGACGATGCCGGGCCCGGGGTAATCCGAGCCGTTGAGCAGCCACGGGTGCCACTCGGGCGTCGAGATCAGGCGCGCCAGCGCGCCGGGCTGGCGTCCCTCGAGCACCACCGCCGACAGGTCTCCGTAGAGACGGCCGCGATAGTCCGGCGCCTGCATGAGGCGTGCGAACAGCTCGAAGCTCGGCTTCGGGTTGCGCGACATCGGCTGGTCCAGGTCCGCGAAGTCGCCCTGTATCGCGCAGTGCCCGACGACCACCGTGGCGCCTTCCTCCAGGGCGGCGCGCAGGCGCAGGGGGTTGCCGTGATCCTGGACGCCTCCTTCCACCAGCTCGTGCTCCCACCCGCCGTGGGAGACGAGCGGCAGGCCAAGCCTGGCGAGTTCCCGGTAGAACGGGCGACAGCGCGGGCTGGCCGGGTCGATGCCCATGAAATAGGGAATCCACTTCACCGCGCGCGCCCCGGCGTCAGCGGCCTTGCGCAGGCGCTCGATCGCGTCCTCGCGATACGGGTGGATGGAGGCCGCCCACACGAAGCGCCCGGGGTTGGCGCGGGCCACGCCCGCCGCGTATGCGTCGGGAACCATGAACACGGTCCTGCCGCGGTCGAGCTGCCCGTTCTCGCGGTGGTAGCCGTCCAGCGCCAGCAGCAGGAAACGAACGCCGGCGGGAAACTCGTCGGCCAGCGCGCCAAGCCGGCTCGCGTACTGGCGGCTCCAGGTGGCCGGGTCGTGCCCCAGGCAGGACGCATTGGCCATGAGCGCGAAGTGCGCGTAGGAAAACGGGTTGGCGAGCTCGCGCATGGCCGGGTTGACCCAGGGGTCGTCGGGCCCCGGCCCCTCGCCCAAGAGGTGGACGTGCAGGTCGAGCACGCGGCGCGGATCCAGGCCGGCCCAGGCTTGCGCGAGCAGGGCGGGATCGACCCGGTGGCCGGGGCTGCCGGCATTGGCGCAGGGGTTGAGCAGGTCCCGCTTGCCCCACCACAGGGCAAGGCCGGCGATGGCCGGGATGGCGATCGCCGCGAGGGCCTGGCGTCGGGAAAGCATGCGCGGGGTGGCGGCTTCGGGGAAGGGCGTTGCGACCATGTTACGCGCCTGCCAGGGGCCAATCGCCTGCTTGCTGTTCCCCCGGGCCTCCCCGACAATAGGGCCGGAACCGCAAACAACCACGACGAGATGGCTCTCCCAGCCCGCAGCTATGCGAACGCGCTCGTCATCGGGGTGGCCGGCAGGCTCGACCAGGACAACTGCGACGCCTTCCGTGCCGATCTCATGGCGCACGTCGAACGATCCGCCCACGACGGGGGTGCGGTGATCCTCGACCTCTCCGGCCTCGAGTACGTCTCGAGCGCGGGGCTTCGCTGCTTCATGCTCGCCTCGCGCCAGGCGAAGGCCCAGCACGGGCGGATCTTCGTGGCATCGCTCCAGCCGATGGTGGCCGAGATCTTCGAGATCAGCCACTTCAACATGGTGTTCCAGGTGTTTCCGACCGTCCGCGAGGCGCTCGCGGCCGCTTCCATCGAGGCCGCCGCGGCCTTCGACAAGGCATGATCCTCGACGCCGAGGGACGAGACCGGGAATAATCATGTCCATGCGCATCCGGTTCTGGGGCACCCGCGGCTCGATCCCGGTGGCCCTCACCTCGTACGACATCCGCGACAAGCTGGCACGCGCCCTGGTCGAGGCCTCGGGGCGCACCTTCGCCTCCTACGAGGAGGCGCACGCCTTCGCCTCGACCGAGCTGGACTTCTCGATCACGCACACGTTCGGCGGCCACACGCCCTGCGTGGAGCTCGACCTCGGCGGCGACGAGTACTTCGTCTGCGACATGGGCAGCGGCGCGCGCCCCTTCGGCGTGCACGTCCTCGCGAAGCAGGCGAGGCGCCCGGCCACGGTGAACGTGTTCATGTCGCACGTGCACTGGGACCACATCATGGGCTTCCCCTTCTTCGGGCCGGCCTACGTGCCGGGCACGAGGATCCGCATCCACAGCTGCCACGACGTCTGCGAGCAGGCCTACCGCCTGCAGCAGGCCGCGCCCTGCTTCCCGGTGGACTTCGCGCAGCTCGCCGCCTCGATCGAGTTCGTGAAGCTCGAGCCCGACGTGCCCCGCGACGTCTCGGGCCTCGTCGTGACGCCGCACCTGCAGCTGCACTCGGGGGATTCCTACGGCTTCCGCTTCGAGAAGGACGGCAAGCGCGTCGTCTATTCCACCGACTCCGAGCACAAGCTCGAGAACCGGGCAGAGGCCGAGAGCTTCGCGGCGTTCTTCCGCGACGCGGACGTGGTGATCTTCGACGCCATGTACGCGCTGGCCGACGCGATCAGCGTCAAGGCCGACTGGGGGCACTCGAGCAACATCGTGGGCGTCGAGCTCTGCCAGATGGCCAACGCGCGCCACCTCGTCCTCTTCCACCACGAGCCCGCCAACGACGACGCGACCCTCGAGGGCCTCCTGAAGGAGGCGCGCCGCTTCGAGGAGCTCACGCGCTCCGGCGAGCCGCTGAAGGTCTCCGCCGCCTGGGACGGGCTGGAGATCGAGCCCTGAGCGTCTCGGGCGCGTTCCGCGTTGCGGCCATCGCGCTGCTCGCGGCGCTCTCGCTCCTGCTGGCGGCGTCGCCGCCGCAGCTCGATCGCTTCCGCAACCTGGTCTTCGACGGCTGGCAGCGCGTCATGCCGCGCGAGCGCGTCGCCGACCGCGTCGTCGTCGTCGTGATCGACGAGAAGTCGCTCGGCGCGCACGGCCAGTGGCCGTGGCCGCGCGACCTGGTCGCCGACCTCGTGTCGCGCATCGCGAAGGCCGGGCCGCTGGTGATCGGCATGGACATCTTCTTCCCCGAGCCCGATCGCTTCTCCCCGGGTGTCATCGCGGCGCGGCTGGAAGGCAAGGCGCCGGACGTCGCGGCGAGGCTGAAGGGCCTGCCCTCCAACGACGCCATGCTCGGCGCGGCGCTCAGGGCCGTGCCTTCCGTTCTGGGCGTGGCCGGCATCGAGACGACCGACGCGCGCTTCGCGGGCCCGCCCCCGGCGCCCCCGGTGCGCTTCCTCGACGGGGCAGGCGAGCGGCTGCGTGCCTATCCGGGGCACCTGCGCAACGTGCGCGAGATCGACGCGGGAGCCGCGGGCCACGGGCTCTACAGCGTGGACCTCGAGGGCGGCGTGGCGCGCCGCGTGCAGCTTCTCGGGCGCTTCGACGGCGCCACGGTGCCGGCGCTCGCGGTGGAGATTATCCGGGTCGCCCTCGGGTCGCCCCCGCTCGTCGTCGCTCCCGTTCGCGACGGGACCCTCGAGCTGCGCTTCGGCGAGTACGCCGTTCCCGCGCAGGCCGACGGCAGGGCCTACCTCCGCTACGGCCATTCGCGCCCGGGCCGGTTCGTGTCGGCCGCCGACATCCTGGACGGCACGGCGGACCTCACGGCGCTCGGCGGCAGCCTCGTCGTCGTCGGGTTCACGGGCCTGGGCCTCGTGGACCTCACCACGACGCCGCTGGGCGAGATGGCCTTCGGCGTCGAGAACCACGCGCAGGCGATGGAGGCGATCCTCGAGGGGCAGTTCCTGCGCCGCGTCGACCTTGCGCCGCGCATCGAGGCCGCGGTCCTCGTGGCCTTCGGACTCGCGCTTTTCTTCCTGATGCCCCGCTCGAACGCGCAGCGGTCGGCGGCGTATCTCGTGGCGGGCATCGTGGCCGTCGTCTCGGCCGGCGCGGCCGCGTTCCTGTTCCTGGGGCTTCTCTTCGACCCGGTGGCACCCGTGCTCGGGGCCGCGGCGGTCTTCGGCGTGATGCAGGCGGGCTCGCTCGCCGAGGCCCAGCGCCAGCGCCAGCAGCTGCGCGAGCAGGCCGCGCGCATGGCCGGCGAGCTCGACGCCGCCAAGCGCATCCAGATGGGGCTGCTGCCCGACCCGCGCGAGGTGCTGGACGGCGAACGGCGGGCCGACGTCGCCGCCCTCCTCGAGCCCGCGCGCACGGTGGGCGGCGATTTCTACGACTGCTTCATGCTCGACGAGCGCCGGCTCTTCTTCGCGGTGGCGGACGTCTCCGGCAAGGGCCTGCCGGCCTCGCTCTTCATGGCCTCGGTGAAGTCGATCCTCAAGAGCGCCGCCCTCACCGTCGAGGGCTCGGTGGGCGGCGTCCTCGTGCGCGCCCAGGACGAGATCCGGCGCGAGAACCCGGAGTCGCTCTTCGTGACCGCCCTGGCGGGCGTGCTGGACCTGGAGACGGGCGAGCTCGAGTATGCCAATGCCGGCCACGAGCCGGCGTGGTCGCACCAACCGTACGGCCGTCCGGAGCGCCTCGACGCCTCCGGCGGGCCGCCGCTGTGCGTGCTCGAGCTGTACACGTACCCGACGACGCGGCGCACGCTGGTGCGCGGGGAGTGGCTGCTTGCGCTCTCGGACGGAGCGACCGAGGCGATGAACCCCGCCAAGGAGTTCTTCGGAAGCGAGCGCCTGCGCACCACGCTCGCCTGGCTGGGCGACGAGGCGGACGCGGTCACGATCGTGACCCGCGTGCGCGACGACGTGCGGCGGTTCTCGGGAACGGCGGAGCCGGCCGACGACCTGACGCTGCTGGCGGTGCGCTGGGAAGGGCCCGGCGGGGCCGTCAGCGGACGCTGATCTCGACGCGGCGGTTGCGCGGCTCGGGCGTGTTGTCGGCGGTGGGCACCAGGGGCTCGCGCTTGCCGCGCCCGGCGGCCTGGATGCGGTCGGGCGGAATGCCGAGTTCCACCATCAGCTCGCGCATGCGCTCCGCCCGGGCGAGCGAGAGCTTGTCGTTGAAGGCGAGGTTGCCCATCGTGTCCGTGTGGCCGATCACCACGATGTCGGGCGCGGGGCGGCGCTTCAGTTCCGCGAACACCTTGTCCATCTCCAGGCGGGATGCCGGGGTCAGCTCGTCCTTGCCCTCGAGGAAGTAGAGCAGGAAGGAGGCCGGCCGGCCCGGGAGGGAGTCGATCGTGCCGCCGAAGTCGCGCCGGACCTCGTCGGCCGAGACACTGGCGGCCACGGCGCTCCCGTCCGGTTGCACGCGGCTCGCGGCATAGGCCCTGTCGAGCACTTGCTCCGACCCGTTGGAGCGCACCACGATCGCGCCCACGTTCCCGTTCGGGCCAGGGAGGACCGCGAAGAGTTCCGGGCCGACGATCCGGGGCGCCTTGGGCGCCTCGGCGCACCCCGCGACGGCGAGCAGCAGGAACGCGGCGGCCGCGAGGCGCATAGGCGCGGGTCTCAGCGCTTGGCGGGGGCGGTGGCCGGCTCGTCGACCTGCACGACGAGTTCGGTGCCGCGCACGGCCATGACCGAGGAGGGCGTGCGGATCTTCATCGACTCGGGCGACTGCTTGACCATCTTGCCGGAGACGGCCGCGAGCTTGCCCTTGCGCAGCGACCCCTCGAACTCGCCCGCGTGGGTGGTCGTGTCGAAGCGGTACTTGTCGATGGAGAAGACGCTGTTGGGGCCGACCGAGACGAGGCTGTTGTCGGAGAAGGTGACGCCGGCCGAGCCGTCCGCGCCCGTGACGAGCACGTCCGAGGTGCGAACCGGCATGCCGACCGTCGCGGCGACGCGCTTGCCCTCGCGCTCCACCTGAACGGCGCCCTTGGCGACCTTGATCTGGCCGATGTCGCTCGCCACGGCAGGAGCCGCGAATGCCAGGGCCAGCACGATGATCCACGATTTGCGCATGAAAGCCTCCTTGAGGGGCGATGGATTGCCCGGACAACCACTCTATAATGCCGGAAAAGGGGCTTCTGTGACCGAGATCACATCGAGAGTAGGCATGTTTCCGTCCCGCCTGGACGCGCTCCGGGACGCCCGCGGCTTCCTGGAGTCCTTCTGCGAGCAGGCCGGTGTCGCGCGGCAGCCCTGCCTCAAGCTCAACCTGGTGGTCGAGGAGCTCTTCCTCAACACGGTCAAGCACGGCCATCGCGGCGGCTCCGACGCCCCGGTCTGGATCACGCTGACCGCGCAGGCCGGCGCCATCCGCATGTCCTACGAGGACCGGGCGCCGCCCTTCAACCCCTTCGCCGCGGCCACGCGCGAGATGCTCGAGGCGCTGGCCCACAGCCGGCGCGAGGGCGGCCTGGGCGTGCTGCTCGCCCACGGGCTCACCGTCGACAACGACTACGCCTATCTCTTCGGGCGCAACCGCATACGGCTCACGCTCGACGCCTGAGTGGAAGTTGTAATCAGATTACTTTTTCTAATCTGATTACGCGGGCCTTAAACAGATTAGAAAAAGTAATCTGATTACAACTTCCACGCCCCAACCCGGTTCAGGCGTCGAGGCCGAAGAAGCTGCGGATCTTCGCGAGGATGTCCTCCCCGCGCGGCGCGCGCTTGCCGGCGGTCTCCGCCGACTCGCGCCGCACGGTGAGCTCGGTGTTGCGCGAGGCGAGGATCCCGGAGATGTAGCTGGCGATGTCCGGGCGCGAGCGCAGCACCTTCTCG
>JAMPXV010000234.1 GCA_023700985.1 Lysobacter sp. | reverse complement strand
GGTGCGCCGCGACCAGAAGCGCGGCGACTACCGGGACCCGGGCTGGTACAAGCAGCCGCCGGGCACGCAGGCCTGGGAATGGACCGGCCCGATCACCGAGCCGGCGCGCTTCAAGTCCGAGGGCGGGCAATCGATGCCGGCCGCCGGCAAGTCCCCCGCCGCCGAGGTCCGGGTACGCAAGCCCCAGGGCCACGGAAACCACTGAACTGCAAAAGGAGAACCACCTTGAGGAAACTTTTCGCCGCCGCCTTCGCGCTGGCATTCCTGCCCCCGGCCGCGCTGGCCCACGGACCCGAAATGCACGGCAAGGCCGGCGCACCGAAGGCCATCTCGACCGAAGAGCACTCCTTCGGCCGCCAGGGGGACCCGAAAAAGGTATCGCGCACGGTGACCGTCGACATGAGCGACGCCATGCGCTTCAGCCCGTCGGAAGTGCGCGTGAAGCAGGGCGAGACCATCCGCTTCGTGGCGAAGAACGGCGGCAAGGTCATGCACGAGATGGTGCTCGGCAACCTCGCGGACCTGAAGGCCCACGGCGAGCTGATGAAGAAATTCCCCAACATGGAGCACGACGAGCCCTACATGGCGCACGTCCCGCCCGGAAAGACGCAGGAAATCGTCTGGACGTTCACGAAGGCCGGCGAGTTCCACTACGGCTGCCTGCTTCCCGGCCACCTCGAGGCCGGGATGATAGGCCGCGTCATCGTCGCCGCGAAATAGGCGCGTCGTTTCCGAAACCCCGTCCATTCCAGGAGAACTCCCCATGAAGGCCATCACCTTCGCCGCGGCCCTCGCCGCCCTCGCCACCGGTCCCGCGGTCGCGCAGACGCACCATCACGCCCATCCTTCCTACGCCCCCGCCGCGCTGGCCCAGGCAACCGCGACGACGCTCGCCGACGGCGAGGTGCGCAAGGTCGACAAGGACGCCGGCAAGATCACGCTCAAGCACGGCCCGATCAAGAGCCTGGACATGCCGCCCATGACGATGGTCTTCCAGGTGAAGGACCGCGCGTTCCTCGACAAGGTGAAGGCCGGAGACAAGGTGAAGTTCGCGGCCGAGGAGAAGGCGGGGGCTTATGTGGTGACGTCGATCGAGGCCGCGAAGTAGCGGGCTTCTGGCGGCCCACGTCGATGACCGCGAGCGCGACGCGGCTGGGATGGTGGCCGGCGATGGCTTGCCTAGTGGCGGGGATCGCCCTTCGCGACTGCGTCGTCATGGCCGCGGCGGGTCCGCTGGGACTGTGGGCGTTCTACGCGGGCATGGACCGGAGCGCGCCCGTGGATGCGTTCCGGGCAGCCTTGCGCTGCGCGCTGGCTGGCGTGGCCTCGATCCTGGCGGCAATCGTGCTGGGCACCGCGGTCCTCGCGGCTGTTCACGGGTTGTGGCAACCGAGTCACGAGCGGCTGTTCGCTGGTGCCGGCGTGCTGGCTGTATCGATCGTGACACTTGGATTGCGTTTTCGGGGAGAGGACACGGCCGAGTCATGCTGGAAACAGGCGGCGGTCGGAGGCGTGGCGCTTGCGGCAGGAGGCGCCGGCGCCGCCATCGCATGGAATCTCGAGTGGAGCGCGTGCGCGTTACCCCTCGCCACTGCGGTGCTGATGGCGCTGGCAGGCTGGCGGCTGCTTCGCGAGGTCGCCTCGGAGCTTCTCCTGGCCGGTCACGAGCGGTAGCAGGAGGCTTCAGCGTCGTGCGCCCGCCCTCCCTCGGTTCATCCTTGCGCGCCTTCGCGGGTGCGCTGCTTTGCCTGCTCTTCAGCGCCACGGTCAGCGCCCATGGCGTGGCCGAGGGCGACAAGGGCTACATCCAGGAAATCTCGGGCACCCACCTCGTGCCCTTCGCCTATTTAGGCGCCAAGCACATGGTCACCGGCTACGACCACCTGCTGTTCCTCGCCGGCGTCATCTTCTTTCTCTACCGGCTGAAGGACATCGCGCTCTACGTAAGCCTCTTCGCGATCGGGCACTCGGTCACGATGGTGTACGGCGTCTACGCCGGGGTGAGCGTGAACGCCTGGCTGATCGACGCGATCATCGGCCTGTCGGTGGTGTACAAGGCGCTCGACAACCTCGGCGCCTACCCGCGCTGGTTCGGCGTGCAGCCCGACACCCGCGTTGCCACGCTGGTGTTCGGCCTCTTCCACGGCTTCGGCCTGGCGGCGAAGGTGCAGGAGTACGAGATCGCCCGCGACGGGCTGCTGCCCAACCTGTTGGCCTTCAACGTCGGCGTCGAGGTCGGGCAGCTGCTGGCCCTCGGCGTCATCCTGATCGCGATGGGCTTCTGGCGGCGCACCGCGGCCTTCCTCAGGCACGCCTACACCGCCAACGTCGCGATGATGGCCGCCGGCTTCACGCTGATCGGCTACCACCTCACCGGCCTGGCCGTTTCCTGACTCCCCTCGAGCCTTCACCCATGTACAACACCGACCTTCCCGACCGTGCCGAACTGCCGGGCGCCGCCCGGCTCGTGCGCTCCACCATCGTAGCCGCGCTGGTCGCCGCGGCACTGCTCGTGACCGCGATACTGCCGGCGGAGTTCGGCATCGATCCCACCGGCATCGGCCGCGCGTTGGGCCTGGCGCAGATGGGGGAGATCAAGGCCTCGCTCGCCGCCAGCACACATGCCGGAGAAGTGGCGCCGCCAACGGGCGCAGGCCCGGCGAAGCCCGCCGTCGAGGAGCCCGTTGCCGCGCAGCCTGTCGCCGCGCGCCCGCCATCCGCCACCTCGACGACGGGTGCGGCGACGCAGCGGCAGGACACGGTGAGCGTCACGCTGAAGCACGGGCAGGCGGCGGAGTTCAAGCTCGCCATGCGCAAGGACGCCGGCGTGCACTACGAATGGTCGACGGCCGGCGTGCCGGTGAACTACGACGCCCACGGCGACCCCGTGGACGCGCCGAAGGACTTCTACCATGGCTACGGCAAGGGCCGGAACAGGACCGGGGACTCGGGCACGCTCAAGGCCGCGTTCGACGGCAAGCACGGCTGGTTCTGGCGGAACCGGTCGGGGGCCGATGCGACCATCACGCTCAGGACCCGCGGCGAGTACGAGAAGATCGAGCGGGTGCTCTAGTGACCTGAGGCGTTGCCGCAGCCTCGCGACCGTCGCCCGGGCGGCCAATGTGCGGCGGCGTACAGATTCGCGGTCTTGCGACGTGCAATCGTCGCCATTCGCATCCGATATCGCCCGTGAAGCGATGAGAGGGCATGCCATGGAAATGAGCACGCGTGAAATGTGGACCGTGCTGCACGGGATGGGTTTCGGCGCATTGTTCCTGCTGGCATTCACCGGGGCGATGGTCGCGTTGGTCCGGATGTCCGGGCCTGGCTCTCCGGGAGTGCCGGATCACGGGGACCAGACGATGCTGCGGGTTTTCCTGATCGGCATGGCCGTCCTGGCGTGGGCGACCGTGCTCTCGGGAACCTACATCGTCTATCCCTGGTACCGCGCCGCACCCCCGGCAGGGACGATCGACCTTGCCGAATATCCGCGGTACCTGCTGCTCTCGAGCGCGACGACGAGCGAGTGGCACCACCTCGGCATGGAATGGAAGGAACACGTGGCCTGGATTTCCCCGATCGCGATGACGATGGTCGCGTACCTGTACGCGAAGTATGGCCGGGGCCTCGCAAGACACCGTGGCCTGCGCGCCGCCGCCCTGGCCTTCCTGCTGGCCGCCTTCCTCTCCTCCGCCGTCGCGGGGGCGTTCGGGGCCTTCCTCAACAAGTACGCGCCGGTACGCGGCGGCGAGGCGATCCAGCTGATGAAGGGAGCATGAACATGGCCACGACCGGTGCACCGGCGAGATATGTGGAGTTGCCGAACGGCGCCGGCGCGGCGGCGTTCCTGGCCGCGGGCATCGGATGCGCCGCGCTGGGCGCGTTGACGTTCCTGGCTGGCGCATTCGGCGGCCTGAAGGGCCTGCTGAACATCTACAACCCCGCGGGACCGCTCTCGGGCGTGACGACCCTGGCGATCGTCATCTGGCTCGCGGCCTGGTTCGTGCTGGCGAGGAAGTGGGAAGGCCGGGACTTGGCGTTGACGCGGATCGGCATCACCTCGTTCGCCCTGCTGGCGATCGGCTTCGCGCTGACCTTTCCGCCGGTGGCGGCCCTGATGCTGGGCAAGTAACCCGCGGGTCGATCCCGGGGAGATGGAGGCAAGGCCATGGCAACCGATCCCGTATGCGGCATGCAGATCGACGAGAAGTCCGCGGCAGGCAGCAGCGTGTTCGAGGGAAGGACCCATTACTTCTGTTCCGCCGCCTGCAAGACGCGATTCGACGCAAACCCGTCCGAGTTCGCCGGCACGCCGCCTGCTGTCGAGGCGGAGACGGCCGTCTCGGTCGCCGCGCCGCCGGGAAGCGCCTATACCTGCCCGATGCACCCGGAAATCGTGCGGGACGCGCCGGGCGACTGCCCCATCTGTGGCATGGCGCTGGTTCCCATAGAGGGCACCGGAGCGGGGCCGGCGGACGACTCGGAGTTGCGCGACCTCACGCGCCGGATGTGGATCGGCGTTGCGCTTTCGGCGCCGCTCGTGGTGCTCGCGATGTCGCCCATGGTGGGCTTGCCTGACCTGTTCGGCCTGCAGCCGCGGGCGCGCGGCTGGATCGAGTTCGTGCTGGGGACCCCTGTCGTCCTCTGGGTCGGCTGGCCGATCCTGCGCAAGTTCTGGTTCTCCTTGGTGCATCGCGCGCTCAACATGTATTCCCTGATCGGGCTCGGGGTCGGGCTCGCCTACCTGTTCAGCCTCGCAGCGGTGCTGGCACCCGGCTGGTTCCCCGCGGAGTTCCGCGAGCACGACGGTGCGGTGGGCACCTATTTCGAGGCGGCGGCGGTGATCGTGACGCTGGTGATGCTCGGCGACGTGCTGCAGCTGCGCGCGATGGGGCAGACGAGCCAGGCCATCCGGCAACTGCTGAAGCTCGC
>JAMPXV010000233.1 GCA_023700985.1 Lysobacter sp. | reverse complement strand
TGACGCCGAACTGTGCGAGGGCGAGGGTCTTCTCCGGCGAGCGGTTCCAGGCCGTGACGATGTCGCCACGCTTCGCTGCAGCCTCGGCGAACGCGCCGCCGAGCAATCCGGTTCCAAGAAAGGCTACTTTTGCCATGAGTGATACCCCGGGAGGTTGCCTGGAATTTCTTGCGCAGGCGTCATGGGACGACTGCTTCTGCAGTATGTGCCCCAAGGTTACTACGCCACGGCGCTGCGCCGGATGGCCAGGCTGACTATCATGGGCGCCATGAACCCGTTCAACGAAGCAGTGGCATTTGCACAGTCGCACGAGATTCCGTGGCCGCGCGACCCGATGGCCGACCTTGCGCACTGGGGCGTCCACCACGACGACCCGCCACCGTTCAACCGGTTGCGCGGCCCGGTGCATCCGCGCGGTGGCGTCTCCGGCGTCATCCGCGTGCGCGGCGAGGAAGTCGCCGCCTGGGGCGAGCCCGACCGTGCGGACCAGACCTTCAGCGTCGCGAAGACCTACCTCGCGATCCTCGCGGGCATCGCGCACTGGCGCGGACTGCTGGAGCCGGGCGAGCGCGTGGGCGACCGGCTGCCGGGCATCGGATTCGATTCGGCGCGCAACCGCGCGATCACGTGGGAGCACCTGCTCACGCAGACGAGCGAGTGGGAGGGCGAGTGCTTCGGCATGCCCGACCAGGTGGAGCACTACCGGCGCGTGTCCCACGACCCCAAGCCGGTCGCGGGCAAGAAGGGCGAGCTTCGGCCGCTGCGCGAGCCGGGCACCTACTGGGAATACAACGACGTGCGCATCAACCAGTTCTCGCTGGCATTGCTGCACCTCTTCAAGCGGCCACTGCCGGAGGTCTTCCTCGAGCGGGTGTTGGAGCCGATAGGCGGCGGTCGCGATTTCCTCTGGGAGGGCTACGACGATGCGTGGGTCGAAATCGACGGCCGGCGCATGCAGTCAGTTACGGGCGGAACGCACTGGGGCGGAGGTGTGCGGATCAGCGCGCGCGACCAGGCGCGCATCGGCCAGCTGCTTCTGGACGGCGGCCTGCACGAAGGCCGGCAGCTCGTCCCGCGCGACTGGGTGCAGCGCATGCATACGCCGTGCGCCGTGGCGCCGTTCTACGGCTGGCTCACGTGGCTCAATCTTGACGGGCGGATGTTCGCCGACGCCTCGCGCGCGAGCTGGTTCATGTTCGGCGCGGGCGGCCACACGGTGTGGATCGATCCGGACCACGAGGCGGTGGTCGTTGCGCGCTGGCTGGATGGGGCGCATTCGGCGGGGTTCGTGAGCCGCGTGGCACAGGTGCTCGCGGGCTGATCGCCATGGTCGACATCACGCGTCGATCGATCCTTGGCGCTTCCGTCGCCATGATGTTGCTGGCATCCGCGCGCGCAGTCGGCAAGCTAGGCGGGCCGAAGCCGCGCATCGCGCTGGTGTTCGGCATTCCACCCTCCGCGGAGATTTCCGGCACCGACCCCGTCAATCCCAAAGCGCGGGCCATCGTTCGCCAGCTGCGCGACCTCGGGCTGGTCGACGGCCGCAACGTCGTCATCGAGCGCCGTTCCGCCGAAGGGAAGGGGCCGGCACGCATGGCAGCGCTCATCGACGAGGTGGTTGCCATGGACGTCGACGTGATCGTGACGTCGGGTGCGGGTGTGTGGACCGCGAAGAAGGCCACGAGCCGCATCCCGATCGTCGGCCTGCTGGACGATCCCGTCGACGCGGGAATGATCGATAGCCTTTCCCGACCGGGCGGGAACCTCACGGGGTACGGTGCCGTGGGGGTGACCGGCAAGGAGATGCAGCTGCTCAAGGAGATCGCCGCTTCGATCTCGCGGGTGGCCGTGATCGCCGGGAGCGCCGCCCCCTCTTCGGGAAGCGACTTCCGCGCTGGAATGGAGTCCGCTGCCCGCGGCCTCTGGCTGAACCTCCAGTGGCACGGCGTCAGGGAGCCCCGCGATTACGACGAGGTCTTTGCGGCCATTGCCCGCCAGGGCGCCGATGCGCTGGTGGCGACGCCCACGCAGGTCAACATCGCCCACCGCCGTCGCATCGCCGATTTCGCCCTGGCGAACCGCCTGCCTTCATCCGGCTTCGCGGACGCGGGTTCGCTGTTGCACTACGGATACGACCTGGTCGAGGCCCACCGCCGGCTGGCGATCTACGCGGCGAAAATCCTCGAGGGCACCGTTCCCGGCAACCTGCCGTGGATGCAGCCGACCAACTACGCGTTGACGATCAATCTCGGGACGGCCGCGGCGCTTCGGCTGGCCATCCCGCCCTCGGTGCTGCTCCGGGCGGAGGAAGTGATCCGGTAGATGACGGCTGACCCTTCGCTCGAGCGGACGAACTTCCCGGGGCGCTGCTACTTCCCGGCGCCGTCCTTCGTCACGGCCTTCGGCCCGTTCTCCTTGCATGAATCGATGCCCTTGTCGCGGGCGGCTTCGGAGCTGTACATCTGGCTCGTGCCGATGATCTCCCCGTTTCCCGACTTCAGTACGAAGTAGGGCTGGTTCTTCTCCGACGTCATGCGCGTGTAGCGCGCTTCATCGCCCGAGTTGTCGCGGCACGACGCGATTCCCGATTCCGCGCCGGCTTTCGCCTTGTACATCTGGCTCGAAAGAATGGTCTGTGCGTTGCCTGACTTGAGGTCCCAGTGGAACTGGGAGTCGCCTGCCGGGTGGAGCAAGTATGTGCCGGACATGATGGAGATCCTTGGTTGTGGGTTGCGATCGGGGAAGCGTAGTCGGGGGCTGCCCGGGCGTCGGTGCGCCACCGCACGCCAGGCCGAATGCCTCCGGACGACGGGTGCGGGTAGCTCGACCCTCAAGGCGCAGTGGACGTGGCGCGCGCAGACGCCCGCCTAACCTGCCAAAATCTAGCCTGCGAATTTCCAGACAACCCGGAACAAGCCATGTCCCAGCCCCTTCCTTCCTCCATGCGCGCGATCGAGATCACCACCCCCGGCGGCCCCGAGGTCCTCAAGCCCGCCGACCGCCCGACCCCTTCGCCGGCACCCGGTGAAGTCCTGATCCAGGTCGCGGCCGCGGGCATCAACCGCCCCGACTGCCTGCAGCGCCGTGGCCGCTATCCCGTCCCCCCGGGGGCCTCGGATATTCCGGGGCTGGAAGTCGCCGGCAGGATCGTCGCGCTGGGCGATGGCGTCTCGGCGTGGAAGGTCGGCGACGAAGCCTGCGCGCTTCTCGCCGGCGGCGGCTATGCCCAGTACGCGAACGTGCCGGCCGAGCAGTGCCTGCCCATCCCGAAGGGCCTCTCGATGATCGAGGCCGCCTCGCTTCCCGAAACTTTCTTCACGGTCTGGAGCATGGTATGGGGGCGCGGGCAGTTGGCGGCAGGCGAGACGCTGCTCGTGCACGGCGGCTCCAGCGGCATCGGCGTCACCGCGATCCAGATGGCGCGCGCGCTCGGACACAAGGTCTTCATCACCGCGGGCAGCGACGAGAAGTGCCGCGCCTGCCTGGATCTCGGCGCCGACCACGCCATCAACTACAAGACGCAGGACTTCGCCAAGGAAGTGAAGGCCCTCACCGACGGCCGCGGCGTGGACGTGATCCTGGACATGGTGGCGGGCGAGTACGTGGCACGCGACGTCGCGGCACTCGCCGATGACGGCCGCATCGTGATCCTGGCGCTCCTCGGGGGGGCCAAGGGCGAGGTGCCCTTCGACCCGATCCTGCGCCGCCGACTGACCATCACCGGCGGGACGCTTCGCCCGCGACCGGTGGCCTTCAAGGGCGAGGTCGCGCGCGACCTGAAGGCGCGCATCTGGCCGCTCCTCGAATCCGGGCGCATCAAGCCCGTCATCCACGCCACCTTTGCGCTGGAGGAGGCCGGCAAGGCGCATGCGCTCATGGAGTCGGGGGCGCACATCGGGAAGATCGTCCTCACGGTGGGGTGAGCAGGCCCGAGGCGAATCGCTTCAGTCGTCCCCCAGCCGCCGCAGGAGAATGGCGATGCCGATCACGCCCGCCATGCAGGCCATGAGCGCCGCCACCACCCCCGGCCATCCCCAATGGCTCCACGGCCAGCCCGCGGAGCTGCCGATGACGCTGCTGCCGAAGTAGTAGCTGGAGAGGTAGAGCGCGGAGACCAGGCCCTTGCGCCCACCGGCGCGGGGCCCCACCCAGCCGCTCGTCACGGCGTGCACGGCGAAGAAGCCGATGGTGAACACCGCGAGCCCGACGACGATGACCGGCAAGGGGGTCGCCAGCGTGATGGCGAGCCCCAGCGCCATGCAAAGGCTCATCGCGAGCACGATGCGGCCGCGACCCAACCGGTTCACCGCGTGTCCCGCCCACGCCGATGCCGCGCTGCCGATTCCGTAGAGCAGGAAGATCGAGCCGACGGCGGCCGGCCCCAGCCCGTAGGGCGGCAAGCTGAGCCGGAACGCGGAGAAGTTGTAGGCACCGGCCAGCGTGCCCGAGATCAGGAAACCCGTGGCCAGGAGCAGCAGCACGCCCGGGTCGGCCATGAACTGCCGCGCATCGGTGAAGAGGGCGCGGGGTTGCATCGACCGCGACTCGAATCGGCGTGCCGGGGGCAGCAGGCGCCAGAAGACGATCGCGGCCAGCACGCCCGCCGCACCCAGCGTCGCAAGGCCGTAGCGCCAGTCCAGCCAGCCGGTGACCGCGGAGACGATGAGGCGCCCGGTCATGCCGCCCAGCCCCGTGGCGGCGATGTAGAGACCCATGGCCCGGCTGCGCCCCTCGGGGGCGATCTCGTCGCCCAGGTAGGCGAGGGCCGCCGCGGGCACGCCGGCGACGCAGGCGCCGACCCCCGCGCGGCAGGCGAGCAGCGTGAGGAAGTCCGGTGCGACAGCGGAAGCGGCGGCGAATGCCGCGGCGCCTGCCAATCCCCAGCGCATCAGCCGTTCGCGGCCGTAGCGGTCCGCGAAAAGGCTCAGGGGCACGAGGAGGAGGGCCATGGCCCCCGTGCCGG
>JAMPXV010000232.1 GCA_023700985.1 Lysobacter sp. | reverse complement strand
CGACGCTCTTCCGATCTGGCGCGGAAAGCGATTTCCGCGCCCGCTTTTCTTTAGAGCCGACGACGATGGATTTCTCCCCCCTGCAGGCCTCGCCCGCGTTCCTCGCCGCCGTCGTGGGCGTGCTCGGGCTCATGGTGGGCTCCTTCCTGAACGTGGTGGTGCACCGGCTCCCGATCATGATGCGGGCGGAGTGGGGCGCCGACTGCGCGGAATTCGAGGGGCGCGACCCGCCGCCGGCCGAGAAGCTGAGCCTCCTCGCGCCCCGGTCGCGCTGCCCCTCGTGCGGCACGCCGATCACCGCGATGCAGAACATCCCGCTCGCGAGCTGGATCGCGCTGGGGGGGAAGTGCGCGGCGTGCAAGGCCCCGATCAGCGTGCGCTACCCGCTCGTCGAGCTCCTCACGGGGCTGCTGTCCGCCTTCCTCGCCTGGCGGCTCGGCTGGGGGCCGGCGCTCGCGGCGGGGCTCGTGTTCGCCTGGGCCCTCATCGCGGCCGCGGCCATCGACCTCGACACGCAGCTCCTGCCCGACCGCATCACCCTGCCGCTGCTGTGGCTGGGGCTGCTCGTGAACGTGGGCGGGGTGTTCGTGGACCTGCGCTCGGCGGTCCTGGGGGCGGCCGGCGGCTACCTGATCCTCTGGTCCGTCTACTGGGGCTTCAAGCTCCTGGCGGGCAAGGAAGGCATGGGGTTCGGGGACTTCAAGCTGCTCGCGGCGCTGGGTGCCTGGACGGGGTGGCAGACGTTGCCGCTCATCCTGCTGGTGTCCGCCGGCGCCGGCGCGGTGGCAGGTCTCGCGCTCATGTGGTTCGCCGGCCGCGGGCGCGACGCGCGCATCCCGTTCGGCCCCTACCTCGCCGCGGGGGGGCTGGTGGCGCTGCTCTGGGGGCGCGAGGCCGTCGTGGCTTACCTGGGGCGTTTCCCGGCGTGATCCGCGTCATCGGGCTCACGGGCGGGATCGGTTCCGGAAAGTCCACCGCCGCCGACCTCCTCGCCGGGATGGGCGCGGACGTGGTGGACGCCGACGAGATCTCCCGCGGGCTCACCGCCCCGGGCGGGGCCGCCCTTCCGGCGCTGCGCGAGGCGTTCGGCGAGAAGCTCGTCCCGCAGGACGGGGCGCTCGACCGCCCCGGGATGCGGGCGCTGGCCTTCTCCGACCCGGCGGCGCGCGCCCGGCTCGAAGCAGTCCTCCACCCCCTCATCCGCGACGAGACCCGGCGGCGCCTGGCGGCGGCCACCGGTGCGTACGCCCTGCTGGTCGTGCCCCTGCTCTTCGAGTCGGGGTCCTGGGCCGGCCGGGTCGAGCGCGTGGTGGTCGTGGACCTCGACGAGGCGCTGCAGGTGCGCCGCACCGTGGGGCGCTCCCGGCTTGCGGAATCCGAGGTCCGTGCCATCATGGCGACCCAGTGGCCGCGGTGGCGGCGCCTGCAGGCGGCCGACGAGGTGCTGTGGAACGGCGGCGGGCTCGAGGAGCTGCGCTCGCAGTGCGAGCGCCTGCACGCGCGGCTCGCGGCCGGCCGGCGGGGATGACGGATTTGTCAAGGTAGGGACGCATGCCCCACAATCGAGCGATTCCGAAAGTCGTCCCTCCTCCCCGGGGCTCCGCGCGGCCGTGATCACCTACGAATACCCCCTGAACGAGCGCGTTCGGACGCTGCTCCGCCTGGAGGATCTCTACGACCGCGTCCACTTCTTCCTGCAGCACGACAGCCCGCACGACCACCACGCCTGCCTCACGGGGATCTTCGAGATCCTGGAGGTGGCGAGCCGCGCCGACCTGAAGAGCGACCTGCTGCAGGAGCTCGACCGGCAGCGCACCTTCCTCGACGCCCTGCGCGCCAACCCGGCCATCTCCGAGGAGAAGCTGGACCACGTCCTCACCGAGATCGACCGCGCGTTCACCAACCTGCACGGGCTGTCGGGAAAGACCGGGCAGAACCTGCGCGAGAACGAGTGGCTCATGGCGATCAAGCAGCGCGCGGGCATCCCCGGCGGCACCAGCGAGTTCGACCTGCCCTCGTACCATTACTGGATGCACCGCCCGGTGGAGGCGAGGCGCGCCGACCTCATGGCCTGGATCCGCCCCATCGACCCGGTGCACGCCGCGCTCTCCATCGTGCTGCGGGTGCTGCGCGAAAGCGGCCGCACGGTGTCGCTGGTGGCCACCCGGGGCGTCTTCCAGCAGGGCCCCGGCGACAAGCCGGCGCAGATGCTGCGGCTCGCCATCCCCGAGGCGCTCGCCTGCGTCCCGGAGATCAGCGCCAACAAGTACGCGCTCAACATCCGGTTCCTCGTCCCCGAGGGGGTGCAGAAGAGCCGGGTGTTCGAGCACGACGTCGCCTTCGACCTCTCCTTCTGCAACCTGTGACCGGCGAGACCGCCAAGCCCGCGCGGCTCGTCGCGTGCCCCACCTGCGGGGCGGCGGCGGCCTACGACCCCGCCAATCCCTGGAGGCCGTTCTGCTCCGAGCGCTGCCGGAGCATCGACCTGGGCGCGTGGGCCTCGGAAAGCTACCGCATACCCCTGCGGGAAGGCGATCCCGACGCCCCCTCTCCCGGGGAGGAGGGCGGTCCGGCCGGCGGCCCTAATACCCCCGGGTCGTAAGGTTTCTTTGCGCTACATCAAACGCATCGGCTAGAATCCGCGGCTAGCCGACTCCCGTCCCGCATGTCGCTCCCGCCAGATCAGCCACCGCAGATTTGGATGGCGGTGCCCAACCGATCGTTGGGCCCGCTCGGACGCATGGCCTGCCTCTCGGCCATCGCGGCCACGACTCTCGCGATCGGCGCGGGCGCCGCCGCGCTGGGAGCCTGGCCGGTCCTGCCCTTCGCCGGCCTGGAGGTGGCGCTCGTCGCGATCGCCTTCCGGTGGTTCGCCCGCCACGATGGCGACTACGAGCGCCTCGAGATCGAGGACGGCAGGGTGCGGTTGCAGACGCGGCGGGCGGCCCGCCTGGTGGAGCTGGAAGGGCACGCGCCCTGGGCGCTGCTGGTGGTGGAGGACGGGCCCGGCCGTTGCGGGCTGGGGTTGAGATACGCGGGGAGGACGGTGGAGTTCGGCCGGCTGCTCACCGAGGCGACGCGGCGCGAGTGGGCCGCCGAGCTCGGTCGGCGGCTGCCGGTCACCCGGACCTGACAAGACAAGACTGACTAGACGATGGGCCTCGACATGATTCGCAAAACGATCCGAAACGCCGCCCCGGCGGTTGCCGCGCTCGTCATGGGCGCCACGGCGAACGCCGCCTACGACGTGGACATCCTGCCGCCGGCCTCGCCCATCGCGCAGCAGATCTACGACCTGCACTGGGCCATCATGTGGGTCTGCATCGTGATCTTCGTGGTCGTCTTCGGCGCGATGTTCTACTCGATCTTCAAGCACCGGAAGTCGGCGGGCGCCAAGGCCGCGCACTTCCACGAGAACACGACGGTCGAGGTGATCTGGACTGTGATCCCCTTCCTCATCCTCGTCGGGATGGCCTACCCGGCCACCAGGACGGTGCTCGAGATGAAGGACGCCTCCAGCCCCGACCTCACCATCAAGGTGACGGCCTACCAGTGGGCCTGGGAGTACGACTACCTGCAGGACGGCGTGAAGTTCAACTCGCTGCTCTCCACCCCGCGCGCGCAGATCGAGGAGTGGCAGAAGAAGGGCGAGGCGAAGAACCCCGACTACCTGCTCGAGGTGGACAACCCGATGGTGGTTCCCGCCGGCAAGAAGGTGCGCCTGCTCGTCACCGCCAACGACGTGATCCACGGCTGGTACGTGCCGCAGCTGGGCGTGAACCAGTACGGCATCCCCGGCTTCGTGAAGGACACGTGGTTCAAGGCCGACAAGCCGGGCGTCTACCGCGGCCAGTGCAGCCAGATCTGCGGCAAGGAGCACGGCTACATGCCCATCGTGGTGGTGGCCAAGGCTCCCGAGGACTACGCGAAGTGGGTGAAGGAGCAGCAGGCGAAGAACCCGCAGGCCGCCGCCCCGCAGCAGGTCGCCGCGGCCGCCCCCGTTGCCGCAGTGGCCGAGGACCCGAACAGGAAGTGGACGGCCGACGAGCTCAGGGCCGCCGGCGAGAAGGTGTACGCGGCCAACTGCGTCGCCTGCCACCAGGCCACGGGAAAGGGCATGCCGCCCGCGTTCCCGGCCCTCGACGGCTCCAAGCTCACCAACGGCCCGAAGGCCGCGCAGATCGCGCTGGTCCTCAACGGCAAGCAGGGCACGGCGATGGCGTCCTTCTCCCGCCTCACCGACGCCGAGCTCGCCGCCGTCATCACCTACACGCGCACCGCCTGGGGCAACAAGGCGGGCGAAGTGCAGCCGTCCGAAGTCAGGGCTGCGCGCAAGGGCTGAGTCGAAGCGCCCCCGAACCACACACCGGATACCAGGAAAGCGGAGCACCCATGAGCGCTGCCACCCACGCCCAAGACCACGCCCACCACGACGACCACGCGCACCACCCCGCGGGGATCAAGCGCTGGCTCTTCACGACCAACCACAAGGACATCGGCACGATGTACCTGTGGTTCTCGCTCGCCATGTTCTTCATGGGCGGCGTGATGGCGCTCCTCATCCGCGCCGAGCTCTTCCAGCCGGGACTGCAGTTCGTGAACCCCGAGTTCTTCAACTCCCTCACCACGGTCCACGGCCTGGTGATGGTGTTCGGCGCGATCATGCCGGCGTGGGTGGGATTCGCGAACTGGCTCATCCCGATGCAGATCGGCGCGGCCGACATGGCCTTCCCGCGCATGAACAACTGGAGCTTCTGGCTCGTGGTCCCGGCCGCGATCCTGCTGGTGGCCTCGTTCTTCGTGCCCGGGGGAGCGGCCGCCTCGGGCTGGACGCTCTACCCCCCGCTCATCATCCAGCAGGGCATCTCGATCGACATGACGATCCTCGCGGTGCACATCCTGGGCGCCTCCTCGATCATGGGCTCGATCAACATCATCACCACGATCCTGAACCTGCGCGCGCCGGG
>JAMPXV010000231.1 GCA_023700985.1 Lysobacter sp. | reverse complement strand
GATGGCGTCGTCTACAAGGTGAACTCGCTCGCGCAGCAGGCGACGCTCGGCTTCGTGGCGCGGGCCCCGCGCTGGGCCATCGCGCACAAGTTCCCGGCGGAGGAGGCCACCACGGAGCTCCTCGACATCGGCATCCAGGTGGGGCGCACCGGCGCCATCACGCCCGTGGCGAGGCTCGCGCCGGTCTTCGTGGGCGGCACCACCGTGTCCAACGCCACGCTGCACAACGAGGACGAGGTGCGCCGCAAGGAGGTCTGGCGGCGGGACGTCGTGGTGGTGCGGCGCGCGGGGGACGTGATCCCGGAGGTGGCGCGCGTGGCGAAGCGCGGGCCCCGCGAGGAGGCCGACCGCTTCGTGATGCCCGCGGCCTGCCCCGAGTGCGGGTCCGCGATCGCGCGGCTGGAAGGCGAGGCCGTGGCCCGCTGCACGGGCGGGCTCATCTGCCCGGCGCAGCGCAAGGCCTCGCTCCTGCACTTCGCCTCGCGCCGTGCCATGGACATCGAGGGGTTGGGCGACAAGCTCGTGGACCAGCTCGTCGATGCCGGCCTCGTGAGGACGCCCGCGGACCTCTACCGGCTCGATGGCGCGCGCCTGGCCGGCCTCGAGCGCATGGCCGAGAAGTCGGCGGCCAACGTGATCGCGGCCATCGAGCGCAGCAAGGACGCCGCACTCGGCCGCTTCATCTTCGCGCTGGGCATCCGCCACGTGGGCGAGGTGACGGCGCGGGACCTCGGGCGCCACTTCGGCAGCCTGGACGCGCTCATGGCGGCGGACGCGCCGGCCCTCCAGCAGGCCCCCGACGTGGGACCGGTGGTCGCCGAGAGCGTGGCGCGCTTCTTCGCCGAGCCGCACAACCGCGAGGTGATCGCGGACCTGCGCGCCGCGGGCGTGCGCTGGCGGGAGGGCGAGCCGGTCCGTGCCGCCACCTCGGGTCCCTTCGCGGGTAAAATCGTCGTGCTCACCGGCACGCTCGCGGCCATGTCGCGCGACCAGGCCAAGGAGCGGGTCGAGGCCGCCGGCGGCAAGGTCGCCGGATCGGTGTCGAAGAAGACGGACTTCGTCGTGGCCGGCAGTGAGGCCGGCTCCAAGCTCGACCGCGCGCGCGAGCTGGGCGTCGAGGTGCTGGACGAGGCGCGCTTTCTGGCCATGCTCGGGGACAAACAGGAACCATGACGAAGATCCGCAAGGCCGTGTTCCCCGTCGCGGGGCTCGGCACCCGCTTCCTGCCCGCCACCAAGGCGTCGCCGAAGGAGATGCTCCCCATCGTCGACAAGCCGCTCATCCAGTACGCGGTGGAGGAGGCGGTGGCCGCCGGCGTCACCGACCTCATCTTCATCACCGGCCGCGGCAAGCGCGCCATCGAGGACCATTTCGACAAGGCCTACGAGCTCGAGGCGGAGCTGCACGCGGCCGGCAAGGCGAAGCTCCTCAGGGAAGTGCGCGGGCTGCTGCCCGCCGGGATCAACTGCGTCTACGTGCGCCAGGGCGAGGCCATGGGCCTGGGCCACGCGGTGCTCTGCGCGCGCCACCTGGTGAACGACGAGCCCTTCGCCGTGATCCTCGCCGACGACCTCATCGACGCCCCGGTGCCGGCCCTGAAGCAGATGGCGGACCTGCACCTGAAGGAGGGCGCGAGCCTGGTGGCGGTGCAGAACGTCGCCCGCTCCGAGACCGCCTCGTACGGCATCGCCTCCACCCAGGCGCCGAAGGGGCGCCTCGCGCGCATGACCGGCATCGTGGAGAAGCCGAAGCCGCAGGACGCCCCGTCGACCCTCGGGGTGGTCGGGCGCTACATCCTCTCGCCGCGCATCTTCCACTACCTGGAGCAGACCCCGCGCGGGGCGGGCCGCGAGATCCAGCTCACCGACGCGATCGGCCGGCTCCTCGCCGACGAGGCGGTCTACGCCTACGAGTTCGAGGGCCGGCGCTACGACTGCGGCTCCAAGCTGGGCTACCTCGAGGCGACGGTGGACTACGCGCTGCGCCACGAGGAAGTGGCGCAGGGCTTCCGCGCCTACCTCGACCGCCTGGCGCGCGGCGACGGCAAGCCGTGAACGCGGCCGAGGCCCGCGCCCTGCTTGCGCGCGCCGACGTGGTCTGCACGGCCGGCGAGGTGCGCGACGCGGTCGACCGGCTCGCGGGCGAGATCACCGCGCAGCTCGCGGACGAGTACCCGATGGTGCTCGCGATCATGGGCGGGGCCACCGTCTTCGCGGGCCAGCTGCTGCCCCTCCTCGCCTTTCCGCTCGAGTTCGGCGCCATCGCCGTGACGCGCTACGGCAACACGACGCGAGGCAGCGAGATCGACTGGCGCCTCGCGCCCGGGGAGGACGTGCGCGGGCGCACCGTGCTCGTGCTGGACGACATCCTCGACGAGGGCATCACGCTCGCCGCCGTGCGCGCCCGGCTCGCGGAGCTGGGGGCGCGCCGCGTCCTGACCGCCGTGCTCGCCGACAAGGACCTCGGCCGGCCCAAGCCCGTGGCGCCGGACTTCGTCGGCGTGCGCGTGCCGGACCGCTATGTTTTCGGCTTCGGCATGGACGCCTACGGCGTGTGGCGCAACCTGCCCGCCATCTACGCGCTGGGGGCCTGAAGCGATGCTCGCGATCATCGGCGGCTCCGGACTCGCGCAGCTCGCGGACCTGGAAGTCATCCGGCGCCAGATCGTGCGCACGCCCTACGGCGAGCCCTCGGGGCCGCTCACCTTCGGGCGGCTGGCCGGGGGCGAGGTCGCCTTCCTCGCGCGCCACGGCTACGGCCACACGCTGGCGCCCCACGAGATCAACTACCGCGCCAACCTCTGGGCGCTGCGGGACAGGGGTGTCACGCGCATCCTCGCGGTGTGCACGGTGGGCGGCATCGCCCGCGGCCTGGGGGCCGGGTCGCTCGTGGTCCCGGACCAGATCATCGACTACACCTGGGGCCGCAAGTCGACCTACTTCGAGGGGGCGGAGCAGCCCGTGGTGCACGTGGACTTCACGCACCCCTACTGCGGCGAGACGCGGCGCATGCTGATCGAAAGCGCGACGGAGGCGGGCGTGGAGGTCGTGCCGCGCGGGACCTACGCCGCGGTCCAGGGGCCGCGCCTGGAGACCGCGGCGGAGATCGACCGCCTGGAGCGCGACGGGGCCGACCTCGTGGGGATGACGGGCATGCCGGAGGCGGCACTCGCCCGCGAGCTGGGCATCCCGTACGCGGCGCTGGCGCTGGTGGCCAACCCCGCTGCCGGGCGCGGCGCGAGCGCCGAGTCGATCTCCCTCGAGGAGATCGCGAAGGTGCTCAAGGAGACCATGGGCCGCGTGAGCCGGGTCATGGGCAAGGTGGTGGAGCGCCATGGCCATCCGTGAGGTGCTGCGCATGGGCCACCCGGTCCTGCGCCAGGTGGCGGTACCCGTGGAGCGCTTCGGCACGCCGGAGCTCGCGCGGCTGGTCGGGGACATGAAGGACACGATGGCCCACGAGAACGGCGCGGGCCTCGCGGCGCCGCAGATCGGCGAGAGCGTGCGCGTCGTGATCTTCGGCGTCACCGCCAACCCGCGCTATCCCGACGCCGAGGAGGTGCCGTTCACCGTGCTGGTGAACCCGGTGATCACCTTCCTCGGCGAGGAAACCGAGGAGGGCTGGGAGGGGTGCCTCTCGGTGCCCGGCCTGCGCGGCGTGGTGCCGCGGCGCACGAGGCTTCGCTACGCGGGCCACGACGAGGAGGGCCGGCCCATCGACCGCATCGCCGAGGGCTTCCACGCGCGCGTCGTGCAGCACGAGTGCGACCACCTCGACGGCATCCTCTACCCCATGCGCATGCCGGACATGAGCCGGTTCGGCTTCACCGACGTACTATTCCCCGGCATCGACGCCGGCCCCGACGACTGAGGACACCGCCATGAGCACCGACCCCACCGCCAACCCCGGGCGCAGCATCGAAGACGAGAAGCGCCTCGCCCACGTCCTCTACATCCTGCACGCCCTGGCGCCGTTCACGGCGTGGCTGCTCGCGGTGATCGCGATCGTCCTGGGCATGGCCAAGAGGGACGACGTGCGCGGCACCTTCCTCGACTCGCACTTCGCCTGGCTGTCGCGCACGTTCTGGTGGGGGCTCCTGTGGATCGTCGTGTGCAGCCTCCTCACCGCGCTCATGTTCTTCACGCTCCTCCTGATCCCCCTCATGTGGCTGCCGTTCACGCTGCTCTTCATCTGGTACCTGTACCGGGTGATCAAGGGGTGGCTGCGGCTGAACGACGGCAGGCCCGTGGACTGAGGGGGCGCGCCGTGTTCAAGGTCCTGGTCGCCGACGACGCGCGCGTGATGCGCTTCGCGACGCTGCGCATCCTCAAGAAGCTCGGGCTGGACGCGGTGGAGGCCGAGGACGGCCTGCAGGCGCTCGAGCTATTCGAGCGCGAGAAGCCCGACCTGGTGCTGATCGACGTGCAGATGCCGGGGCTCGACGGCCTCGAGGTCGTGCGCCGCATCCGCAGCATGAGCGGCGCGCACTGGGTGCCGGTGATCTTCCTCACCTCGATGGAGGACGACGCGGACCTCACGCGCGGCATCGAGGCGGGCGGCGACGACTACCTCACCAAGCCGGTGAGCCCGGTGGTGCTCGAGGCCAAGATCCGCGCCATGCGGCGCCTGGACGACATGCGCCGCGAGCTCATGGCGGTGACGCTCGAGCTTCGCGAGACCAACGAGCGCCTCGCGCGGCTTTCGCAGCTGGACGGCCTGACGGGGCTCGCCAACCGGCGCCGCTTCGACCTGGACCTCATGCGCGAGCTCGGCCGCGCGCGGCGCGAGAGGCGCCCCATCGCGCTCGTGCTCGCCGACGTGGACCACTTCAAGGCCTTCAACGACACCTACGGCCATCCCGCCGGCGACGACTGCCTGCGCCGGATCGCCGGCGCGCTGCGCTCGGTCTGCCGCCGCCCGGTCGACGTGGCGGCGCGCTACGGCGGCGAGGAGTTCGCGCTGATCCTGCCCGACACGACGGAGGAG
>JAMPXV010000028.1 GCA_023700985.1 Lysobacter sp. | reverse complement strand
CTGGGATCCCATCTCCTTCGGCGCGACCGTGGGGGCTGTGATGGAGCTCTACGACATGGGCGTGCTGAAGAAGGAGCAGCTGGGCATCGAGGCGCCCTTCGGCTCCGCGAAGGCCCTCACGTTCTTCGCCGAGCAGGTGGGCAAGGGCCAGGGCTTCGGCAAGGAGATCGCGCTGGGCTCGAAGCGCCTGACCGCCAAGTACGGCCACCCTGATCTCTCCATGACCGTGAAGGGCCAGGAGTTCCCCGCCTACGACTCGCGCGGCATCCAGGGCATGGGGCTCGCCTATGCCACGTCGAATCGAGGCGCCTGCCACCTGCGCGGCTACACCGTCGCAAGCGAGGTGCTGGGCATCCCGGTGAAGACCGATCCGCTCGTGACAGAGGGCAAGGCTGGGCTCGTGAAGGCTTTCCAGGATGCCACCGCGGTGTTCGATTCCTCGGGGCTGTGCCTCTTCACCTCGTTCGCGTGGACGCTGCAGGACGTCGCCCCGCAGCTTCAGGCGGCCTGCGAGGGCGACTGGTCGATCGACAACCTGAACCTCGTCGGCGAGCGCATCTGGAACCTGGAGAAGGAGTTCAACCTCGCCGCCGGGCTCACCAGGAAGGACGACGACCTGCCCAAGCGCCTGAAGACCGAGGCCGCGAAGACCGGCCCGGCCAAGGGGCTCGTCAACGGGCTCGACAAGATGCTCCCCGAGTATTACCAGCTTCGCGGCTGGAACCCCGAGGGGGTGCCCACCGCCGAGACACGCAAGCGCCTCGGCACGTCCGCGCTGAAGTAAGGCATGGGCCCATGAAACACCTCATCCTCGGCAACGGGCCCGCGGGCGTCGTCGCGGCCGAAACGCTGCGCAAGCACGCGCCCGGCGACGCCATCACGCTCCTGGGCGACGAGCCCGGCCCGCCCTACTCGCGCATGGCCATCCCCTACCTCCTCATGGGCGACATCGAGGTGCCGGGCACGTGGCTTCGCAAGGACCCGTCCCACTACGAGCGGCTGGGCATCGCGCTCATGGCGGGGCGCGCGGCGTCGGTCGATACGGCCCGGCGCGAGGTCCGCCTCGAAACCGGCGAAACGCTCGCCTGGGACCGGCTCCTGGTCGCGACCGGCTCGCGGCCGAACCGCCCCCCGATCCCGGGCATCGACCTGCCCGGGGTGCACCCCTGCTGGACGCTCGCGGACGCGCACGCGATCGCCGCGCGGGCCCGCAAGGGAAGCCGCGTCGTGCAGATGGGCGCCGGCTTCATCGGCTGCATCATCATGGAAGCGCTCGCCGCCCGGGGCGTGGATCTCGTCGTGGTGGAGATGGGCGACCGGATGGTGCCGCGAATGATGCCGCCGCGGGCGAGCGAGCTCATGCAGGCCTGGTGCGCGCGCCAGGGCGTGCGCGTGATCACCGGGGCGCGGGTCGCGGAGATCCGCACCTCGGGGGCGCACCTCGCGGTGAGCCTCACGGACGGCCAGTCGTTTCCTGCCGACCTCGTCATCTCGGCCACAGGCGTCACGCCCAACACGGACTTCCTCGAGGGCAGCGGCGTGGACTGCGACCAGGGCGTCCTCGTCGACGAGCGCATGGAATCCAGCGTGAAGGGGATCTACGCGGCCGGGGACGTGTCGCGCGCCCCGGAGTTCGACACGGACCGCAAGATCGCCTACGCGATCCAGCCCACCGCCGTCGAACAGGCGCGAATCGCGGCGCTCAACATGGCCGGGCGCGAAGCGGTCTCCCCCGGCGCGCTTGCCATGAACGTCCTCGACACGCTCGGGCTCGTCTCCGCGTCCTTCGGCCAGTGGCACGGCGTCCCGCACGCGCAAGGCGGCGCCTGGGTGGAGGAGCGCGACGTGGACCGCTTCCGCTACCTGCGCCTGGAGTTCAAGGGCGAGCGCCTCATCGGCGCCACCAGCGTGGGGCTCACCGAGCACGTCGGCGTGATCCGCGGGCTCATCCAGGGGCGGGTCGCGCTGGGCGAGTGGAAGCAGAAGCTCCTGGCCGACCCGAGCCGGCTCATGGAGGCCTACCTCGCGCGCGCGCAGGCGGCGTCCTGAAGCGGCCGATGCGCATCACGCTCAAGCTCTACGCGACGCTCACCGACTACCTGCCCCCGGCCGCGCGCCACGACAACATCCTCGCGCTCGACGTCGAAGCGGGGGCCAGCATCGAAGCGGCCATCGCCCCCTTCGGGCTGCCGCCGCGGCTCACCCACCTCGTGCTCGTGAACGGCGTGTTCGTGCCGCCCGGGGAGCGGGGCACGCGGGCGCTGCGAGAAGGCGACGTGCTCGCCATCTGGCCCCCCATTGCCGGTGGTTGAGCCACCGGAAAAGGGGTCAGAGTCATTTCATGGGAAATGACTCTGACCCCTTTTTCTGGGAGATGGCGCTGACGCGCGGCGATTTCCTGCGGCTGCTGCCAGTGGCGGTCGGCCAGGCGCCGTTCTGCGTGCAGGGCGAGGAGATCGTCTCCGATGGCGGATCCCCCGCCTGGCGCATCCGTCTCGAGGAGCGGCCTGCGCGCGCGTTCGGGCCCGTGGCGATCCCCGTGCTCGCGGTGACGCTCTTCATCGAGGGCGCGCAGGAAGATGCGGCGCAGTCGTTCGTGGCGCGCTTCCTCCTGGGCTACCAGCGGGCCGGGGGCTGAGCGCCTACGGGGCGAACGAGTAGATCTGCACGTCCCCGGTGTTGACCGCCATGCCGGCCATGCCCGAGCCGCCGTACAAGTGGAACGCCGAGCCGTGCACGGCCCCGCCGACGCCGTGCACGGCCACGGGCGGCGAAGGGATCGCGGTCCAGGCGCCCTCGCCCGCGGCGATGGCCTCGGCGCTGCCGATGACGGTCATGGGACTGCCCAGCCGTTCGCCACCGGCCACGAACAGGTGGGTGGGCGAGCCGGCGGCCGCGAACCCGGAGCGTCGCGCGCCCAGGCCGGGACCCGCGCGCCAGGTTTCGCTCGCCGGGTCGAAAATGGAAACGGTCGCGAACGTGGAGCCCAACGCGTTGCGGCCCCCGATGAGCCACAGCTCGCCCTGGAACGCCACGAGCTGCGAATGGTCCCGCGCCACCACGCGATCGCCGCCGATCACGCGCGACTGCAGCGTCACCGGGTTCACCTGGTGAAGGTCGCCTCCCCGGTCCGCGAAGTACGCGAACCCGTCGAGCACGGCTGCGCTGCTCGCCGTCACGTCCGGCAGTTGCGGCAGGGGTTCCCACGAGCCGCCGGCGAAGCGGTAGCGCCAGCCATTCACGGTGTCCCCCGAGTTCAGGCCGTCGCGGTTGCCGCCGGTGACCAGCAACTCACCCTCGAAGGCGACCGCGGCCGCGTGGTCGCGGCCCGCCGGCAGGGGCGGCAGCGTCGTCCAGCGGGAAGCCGCCGCGTCGAAGCACTGCACGTCGCGCTGCGCGATGTAGCCTCCCGCCACGCAGGTCGTCGATCCGAATGTCGCCGTGGCGACCTCGGACTGGGGGGACGGCATCGGCGGCCCGTTGCGCCAGGCGCCCGCGGCGGGCACGGCCGGCTGCCCGTCGTGGCACGCGGTACCGGCCAGACGCGACAGGCGCACCGGGGCGAGCACGCCGCTGCCGAAGGCGGGCAGCGTGGATTCCCACTGGACCGAGCCGCGCTCGCAGCCGGAGAAATCGAATCGCACGCGTCCCCAGTCGACGAGCGACACCGCAGCCGGGTTGAAGGAAGAACCGAAGCGCGCCCCGACCGGCCTGAGGTTGCTCGCGACCTCGAATCGGCTGCCCCCTGTCGCCGACACGCCGATCGTCCAGGCCTGCTCGCCGCGCTCGTCGTAGGTGAACCAGTACACCTGGTTGCGGCCGTCGGGCAATTCCTCCAGCTGCCAGCCCTCGCCGTTGTGGCCGGGATCGAACCACGACCCGCTGCGGCTGCGCAGCCCGTCGATCGCGCGGGAACCGGCCGCGTTGAGCCGGCGCTTGCCGCCGCACTCCAGTTCCGAGAGCGCCGTGAGCCGCACGATCTCGCGCGTTCCCGAGCCCCAGCCGGGCGGGCCCGAGTAGCTCACCTCGCCGCGGTTGCAGTCGAGGAAGCGGAACTCGATGGTCCCCCAAGGCAGTATCTGCAACGCCGCCGGGTCGAACGCCGCGCCGAAGCGCGGGCCCCGCGTCGTGAATGCGCCCTCGAAACGGATGCGGTCGCCCTCGATGCGCCCGTCCTGCGCGAGGATCCAGGCCTGCTGCGCGGGGCTGCCGTCCGGCGGGTAGGTGAACCACACCACGAGCGCGGTGCCGCGGTCGAGCACCTGCAGCGTGAAGCCCTCGCCGTTGCGCGCGGCGGTGTACCACGACCCGGAGAGTGCCGGCCCCACCCACAGCGGAGCGACCGCCTTGCCCGCGATCGCAGGCCGGGCGGGCTTCGCCCCGGCGTGCGCGGGCTCGCGGCACGCGCTTCCCTCGAAGGCGAGACAACACGCCAGCAGACCGCTTGCAAGGAGGGGCAGTCGTCGCATCGCGCGAGATTAGCACCGCGAAAGGGCGCCGTGTCGCCCTGCCCGCGGGACTGCGGTCAGCCCTTGCGGGCGGGGCGCACGGCCATGGCGAACGCGGCCCAGGAGGCCACGCCCACCGCCGCGAGGGCGAGGCTCACCGTCCGGTAGCCGCCCGCGGCGACGAGGATGCCTGCCCCCGCGAACGGGCCCGCCGCCCGAGCCAGCAGGACGGGCGTGGCCATGAGGCCGGTGAGGCCGCCGTACCCGTCGCGGCCCCAGATCTCGGCGGGCACCGTGCCGCGCACGATCGTCATCACGCCATTGCTCGCGCCGTAGAGGATGGCGAAGGCCACGACGGCCCAGGTGCTGCCCCCGGCGAAGGCGAGGACCGCGAGCGACACCGGGAACACGAAGAGCGCGATCTCCCCCACCCTGGCCGGGCTCGCGCGATGGGCGAAGGCGAACTCCGCGATGCGCCCGGCCACCTGCATGGGCCCCACGAGGGCGGCGAGCCACGCGGCCTTCTCGGGCGTGAAGCCCTGCTCCTTCAGCATCGCGAGGAGGTGCAGGCCCATGGCCGCGAAGGCGAGCATGTTCAGCGTGAAGGCGACGGCGAGCCAGCGGAAGCGCCGGTCCGCGACGAGCCGCGCCCTGCCCGCGGCGTCGTCGGCCGCGCCGGCCGGCGCGTCGGCGGGCCGGCCCTTCGCCGGCAGGAAGAGCGCGTGCAGCGGCACGCACAGCGCGAGGTTTATCGCCGCGAGCACCAGCACCGCCTCGCGCCACCCGAAGTCCGTGGCGAGCCACTGCGTGAGCGGCCAGAAGACGGTGCTCGCGAAGCCGCCGGCCAGGGTGAGGACGGTGATCGCCTTGCGCAGGTCGGCGCGGAAGACGAGGGCGAGGCTCGCGAAGGCGGGCTCGTAGAGCACGAGACCCATCACCGCGCCCAGCCCCGCCCATACCGCGTAGAGCGCCCACACGGAGGTGACCTGGGAGAACGCGGCGAGCAGCAGCGCCGCCCCCAGCGAGCCCGCGGTCATCGCAAGGCGCGCGCCGTGGCGGTCGATGTGCCGCCCCACCGGGGCCGCGACGAGCCCGGAGACGAGGAGCGCGGCCGAGTAGGCGCCGACGACGGCCGGCGGCGAGGCGCCGAGGTCGCGCCCCGCGGCGTCCATCACCACGGCGAACGCGTAGTAGACGCTCCCCCAGGAGACGATCTGGGTGACGCCCAGCGCGGCCACCACGCGCCAGCGCCGGCCCTCGGCGGCGTCCGTCTCAGGCAAGCCCGCGAAGCTCCCGCAGCAGGACCGAGAGCACCGCGAGGTCCAGCGCGCCGGCCCGCTTCAGCTCCTCGCGCATGCCCGAAAGCCGCGCGATGGGCTGCGCGTAGCGCTCCTTCCACGCCGCGATCATCACTTCCGGCTCGGCGCTCTCCGGGGCGAGCTTCGCCACGGCGGTCGTGAGCGTGCGCTGCTGGCTGGCGAGGTCGTCGCGAAGGGTGTTGCGCGCAAGCGCCTGCCACGTCGTGTCGGTGGGCAGCGCCGTGATGCGCTCGCCGAACCAGCGCAGCTCGAGGTCGCCCGCCAGCGCGAAGTAGAGCCGCGCCACGGCTTCCAGCGGCCGCCCCGTCTCGCGGGCCACCTCGGTCGCGTCGAGCACGGCGTAGAGCGCGTCCAGCCCCGCCATCTCGCGGGCAAGTTCCTGCGGCACTCCCTTGGCGACGAGCCGCGCGGCGGCGGCCTCGAAGGTCTCGCGGTCGGCCGTCGAGAGCACGGCCGGCAGCTGGCGCCGGAATGCCTCGAGGCCCGGCTGGAAGATCGCGAGCACCTCGGCGATGGGAAGCCGCTCGCGGCGCCGGCGCAGGAACCACAGCGTCGCACGCACGACGAGCCGGCCGGTCTCGATGAACATCTCCGACTGCACCGCCGCGTCCACGCGGTTGTCCAGCGCGTCGATGGCGCTCCAGAGCGCACCGAAACCGTAGATGTCGCGCACCAGGATGAAGGCGCGCGTGACCTCGTCGGGCGTGGCGCCCGTCTCCTCCTGCATGCGGTGCACGAACACCGATCCCGTCCGGTTGACCATGGCGTTGGCCACCACCGTCGCGATGATCTCGCGCTTGAGCGGGTGGCGCGGCATCAGGGCGGCGTAGCGCTTCGCGAGCTCGGCCGGGAAGTACTCGACGAGCGCGCGCGACACGTACTCGTCGTCGATGAGCGTGCCCTTCAGGAGGTCGTCGAAGAGGACCATCTTCGTATAGGCGAGGAGCACGGCGCGCTCGGGCGTGGCGAGCCCCTCGCGGGCGGCGCGCCGCTCGGCGATCTCGTCGTCCGACGGCAGGAACTCCACGGCGCGGTTGAGCCGCCCCGCCTTCTCCAGCGAGCGGATGAGGGAGGCCTGGGCGTCGAGGAGCTTGTCGCCGCGCATGCCGGAGACCGACAGCGACTGCGTCTGGAAGTAGTTGTCGGCGAGCACGAGCCGGCCCACCTCGTCGGTCATCTCCGCGAGCAGCTTGTTCCTCTGCTTCTCGGTGAGCTCGCCCTCGGCGGTCACGAGCCCCAGCAGGATCTTGATGTTCACCTCGTGGTCGGAGCAGTCCACGCCCGCCGAGTTGTCGATGGCGTCGGTGCAGATGCGCCCGCCGGCGCGCGCGAACTCCACGCGCCCGAGCTGCGTGAAGCCGAGGTTGCCGCCCTCGCCAACCACCTTGCAGCGCAGCTCCGAGCCGTTCACGCGGATCGCGTCGTTGGCGCGGTCGCCCACGTCGGCGTGCGTCTGGTGGGACGCCTTCACGTAGGTGCCGATGCCGCCGTTGTAGAGGAGGTCCACCGGCGCCTTGAGGATCGCCTTCATGAGCTCGGCCGGCGTGAGGCTCTCGTCGGCGATGCCCAGCACCCGGCGCGCCTCGGGCGAGACAGGGATCGACTTGGCCGATCGCGGCCAGATGCCGCCGCCCTTCGAGATGAGCGCCTTGTCGTAGTCCTCCCAGGAGGAGCGCGGCAGCGCGAACAGCCGCTCGCGCTCGCGGAAGCTCTTCTCGGTGTCCGCACCCGGGTCGAGGAAGATGTGCCGGTGGTCGAAGGCCGCCACGAGCCGGATGTGGCGCGACAGCAGCATGCCGTTGCCGAACACGTCGCCGGACATGTCGCCGATGCCCACCACGGTGAAGTCCTGCGACTGCGTGTCCACGCCCGTCTCGCGGAAGTGGCGCTTCACGCTCTCCCATGCGCCGCGGGCCGTGATGCCCATCTTCTTGTGGTCGTAGCCGGCGCTGCCGCCGGAGGCGAAAGCGTCGGCGAGCCAGTGGCCGTACTCGGCGCTCACCGCGTTGGCGTAGTCGGAGAAGGAGGCGGTGCCCTTGTCGGCCGCCACCACGAGGTAGGGGTCGTCGGGGTCGTGGCGCACGACGTCGCGGGGCGGGACCACCTTGCCGCCCTTGAGGTTGTCGGTGACGTCGAGGAGCCCGCGCAGGAAGTCCTGGTAGCAGGCGATGCCCTCCTTCAGGTACGCCTCGCGGTCGCTCGCGGGGGGCGCTGCCTTGAGCACGAAGCCGCCCTTGGAGCCCACCGGCACGATGACCGCGTTCTTCACCATCTGCGCCTTCATCAGGCCGAGGATCTCGGTGCGGAAGTCCTCCGGCCGGTCCGACCAGCGCAGCCCGCCGCGCGCCACCTTGCCGCCGCGCAGGTGGATCGCCTCGAAGCGCGGCGAGTAGACGAAGATCTCGAAGAGCGGCCGCGGCTCGGGCAGGTCCGGAACCTTGGCGCTGTCGAGCTTGAGGGCGAGGAAGTGCTTGCGCGCCCCGTCCGCGCCGCGCACCCAGTGGTTGGTGCGCAGGGTCGCCCGGATCGTGTACAGGAAGCGGCGCAGGATCCGGTCCTCGTCGAGGTTCGCCACCGCGTTCAGGGCCGCCTTCACCTCGTCGTGCAGGCGTTGCTGCGCGCCGTCGCGCTCGCCCTTCGCGGCCGGGTCGAAGCGCGCGTGGAAGATCTCCACCAGCTTCGCGACGATCGCGGGGTGCGCGGCGAGCGTCTGCGCGATGTAGGCCTGGCTGAAGGTGAAGCCCGTCTGGCGCAGGTAGCGCGCGTAGGCGCGCAGCACCACCACGTCGGCGGGCGCGATCGCGGCCTGGGGCGTGAGGCGGTTGAACGCGTCGTTCTCGATCGCGCCGCGCGCGACCTCGAGGAGCGCCTCCTCGGTGATCGCCTTGACCGCCTCGACGCGCTCGATCTCGCGCGCGCTCCTCAGGCCGAAATCGTGGATGAAGACCGGCGGGGCGCCCTCGAGCCCGACCTCCCAGCCGGCCTCGTCCATCGCCTCCAGCCCCATGTTCTCGAGGATGGGCAGGCTCGCCGACAACGCCAGCTTCTCGCCGAGGCGGTAGACGCGCAGGCGCAGCGTGCGCGCGTCGGCCTCGACCGGGCGGTACAGGCTCACGGCGAAGGGGTTGGTCGCGTCCAGCGTCTCGATGACCGCGATGTCGCGCACCGCGGTGCGCGCCGGGACGGTGTCGCGGTAGGCCGCGGGGAAGGCCGGGGCGTAGCGGCGCAGGAGCGGGTTGGCGAGTTCCTCGCCGCGCGACTGCACGAGGGCGAGCTTGAGGTCGTCGTCCCAGCGCCGCGCCGCCGCCACGATCTCCTCCTCGAGGGCCGCCGCGTCCACGGTCGGCTCGTCGCGCGGGTGCGTGCGCACCAGCATGTGCATGCGCGCGAGCACCGCGTCGGTGAGCTGCACGGTGTACTCCACGCTCGTGCCCGAGAGCCGGCGCTTGAGTATCTCCTGGATGCGCACGCGCACGTCGGTGTTGAAGTTCTCGCGCGGCAGGTAGACGAGGCAGGAGAAGAAGCGGCCGTAGAGGTCGCGGCGCAGGAAGAGGCGCGTGCGGCGACGGTCGCCCAGGCGCAGGACTCCCATGGCGATCTCGTAGAGCGAGGCCTCGTCGACCTGGAAGAGCTCGTCGCGCGGGTAGGCGTGCAGCAGCGCGCGCAGGTTCTTGTAGCCGTGGCTCGCGGCGGGGAAGCCCGCGCGGTCGAGGATGCGCGCCACCTTGCGGCGCAGCAGCGGGATGTCGCCCGGGTCGGCGTGGTACGCGGCACTCGTGTACAGGCCCACGAAGCGCCGCTCGCCGGTCACCCGCCCCGAGGCGTCGAACTTCTTGACGCCCACGTAGTCGAGGTAGCCCGGCCGGTGCACGGTGGCGCGCGAGTTGGCCTTGGTGAGCACCAGCAGGCGCGGCTCGCGGGCCAGCGCGCGGATCGCCGCCGGAAGCTCCCGGAAGCTCTGCGACTCGCCCCCGAGCCGCGGCTCGCGCAGCACCCCGAGGCCCGAGCCCGGCACGATCCTCAGCCGGTCCTCGTCGCCCTCGGCGGCGAGCTCGTACTCCCGGAACCCGATGAAGGTGAAGTTCTCGTCCACGGCCCAGGCGAGGAAGGCGCGCGTCTCCTCCACGTCGTCGGCATCGAGCCCCTTCGGGGGCTTCGCGAGCTCGTCGACGATGGCGCCCATGGCCTCGCGCATCGGCTTCCAGTCCTGCACGGCCGCGCGCACGTCGGCGAGCGCGGCGAGGAGCCCCTGCTCGAGCGAGCGCAGTCGCTCCGGGTCGCTCTCGCGGTCCACCTCCACGTGGATGAGGGACTCGCGCGCGCCGTCGCGGCCGGCGGGAGCGAACGAGGCGAGCTCGCCCCCGGCGTCGCGCACGGTCATGGCGAGCGGGTGCACGAGCAGGTGCAGCGTGTGGCCCTGGCGGTTCAGCTCCATCGTCACCGAGTCGACGAGGAAGGGCATGTCGTCGTTCACGATCTCGACCACAGTGTGCGGGCTCGCCCAGCCGTGCTCGTCGACGCGCGGGTTGTACACGCGCAGCTTCGGCGTGCCCGTCGCGAACCGGCGCGCGAAGGCCAGGTGCGCCATGGCGGCGCCGTAGAGGTCCTCGGGGGCGCGGGCGCCGAGGTCCTCGGCGTCGACCTGGTCGTAGTAGAGCGCGAGGAACTCGCGGGCCTGCTTCGCGGCCGCGCCGGTCAGGCGCTGGCCGGCCAGTCGCAGGACGGGATCGAGGATGTCTTGCTTGGAGTCCGGGGCGGAGGGCATTGGAACCTCGTTGTTGTCGTGGCTGGCGCGGCGCCGGGTCCCGCTCCTCGTGGGAAAGGGCCGGCGGCCGTCCGGGAAACGCCATTTTCGCCCAAGTCGCGCGGCCTTGTTTACGATGGCGCAATGAAGCCCGCCGAAACCACCCCCCGCCGCATCGGTATCCTGGGCGGCATGGGGCCCGCCGCCGCGATCGACCTGCAGGCGAAGGTCCTGGCCGCGACCCCTGCGGCGGCCGACCGCGACCACCTGCCCGTCGTCGTCTGGAACGTGCCCCAGGTGCCCGACCGCGTCGCCGCCGTGCTCGGCGCCGGGCCCTCGCCCCTGCCGGCCATGGTCGAGGGTGCCCGTGCGCTCGAGGCGGCCGGCTGCGAGGCCTTCGCCGTGGCCTGCAACACCGCGCACCACTGGGCGGATGAGCTCGCCGCGAGCGTGCGCATTCCGCTCCTGCACATCGCCGACGCCGCGATCGGGGTCATGGCGCGCCGCCCGGTGCCGCCGATGCGGGTGGGAATCCTCGCCACGCGGGGCACGCTCGCGGCGGCGTTCTACGGCGAGCGGCTTGCCCGGCGGGGTTTCCGGTGGATGGCGCCCACGGAGGAGGAGCAGGCCCGCCTCGTCGACACGGCCATCGCGCGCGTGAAGGCAGGGGACGCCGCGGGCGCCCGCGCGCCCTTCGAGGCGGCGGCGAAGGCCCTGGCCGACCGCGGCGCCGACCTGATCCTGCTCGCCTGCACGGAGCTCCCGATCGCCGCGGAGGGTGCGGCCTGCCCCGTCCCGGTCCTCGACGCGAGCCGGGCGCTGGCCGAGGCCCTCGTGGACTTCTCGCTGCGCCGATAAGGGGCGCGCGACGCGCCATCGCGGTGCGCCGGGGCGCGCGAAGGGCACGGTCCACCGGGAGAAGCCTGCCGGCACGCCGCTTGCATGCGGATCGCCACGGCGTGGCGCAGGTGAAGTATCCTAGCTCCCGCGTCGCAAGATGCCGTCCGGTATCCGGGCACCGACAACAATCCAGGAGAAATCACGATGATCCGCAAGTCGCTCGCCGCTTTCGCGGCCCTCGCCCTGCTCGCCGCCGCCCCGGCGATCGCGCAGGACCTCACCGGCACGCTCAAGAAGATCAAGGACTCGGGCTCCATCACCATCGGCCACCGCGAGACCTCGATCCCGTTCTCCTACCTCGACGAGAAGCAGCAGCCCATCGGCTACTCGATGGACATCTGCGCCGCCATCGTGGAGGAGGTGAAGAAGGAACTGGGCCTCGCCCAGCTCGCGGTGAAGTACAACCCCGTGACGCCGCAGACGCGCATCCCGCTCATGGCCAACGGCACGATCGACCTGGAGTGCGGCTCGACCACGAACACGCTCACGCGCCAGAAGCAGGTGGGCTACGCGCCCATCACCTTCATCACCGGCACCAAGCTGGTGGCGAAGAAGTCCTCGAAGATCAAGTCCTACAAGGACCTGAAGGACAAGACCGTCGTCGTGACCCAGGGCACGACCAACGAGCGCATCATCAAGGCGCTTTCCGACAAGGACAACCTCAACATCAAGTTCCTCAACGCCAAGGACCACGGGGAATCGTTCCTCACCGTCGAGTCCGGCCGCGCCGTGGCCTTCGCCATGGACGACATCCTCCTCTACGGCCTCGTCGCCAAGGCGAAGAGCCCGAAGGACTTCGAGGTGGTGGGCGACTACCTGTCCTACGACCCGTACGCGATGATGTACCGCAAGGGCGACGAGGACTTCGGCCTGGTGGTCCGCCGCGCCGTCGCGAGGCTCATGGCGAGCGGCGACATCAACAAGCTCTACAACAAGTGGTTCCTCGAGAAGCTGCCCTCGGGCGAGCTGATGAACGTCCCGATGAGCCCGCTCCTCAAGGCCGCCATCCAGCTGCAGGCGCTGCCCGACTAGGGCCGGCCGGGGGGCGGGCCGACCCGCCCCCCTTCTTTTCCTTCCGGCTCGCGCCGGCGGCCGCGGCGCCGCGGCGCGGCCCGCTTCCCCGACAGACTCCGGCACCCGAGATATGGACTGGAAGGTACTGCTCGAGCAAGCCCCCAGCGGCGGCATGACCTACCTGGGATGGCTCTGGTCGGGCCTCTTCTGGACGCTCGCCGTCTCCCTCTGCGCCTGGGTCATCGCCTTCTCGGTGGGCTCCGTCGTGGGGGTGGCCCGCACCGTGCCGCTGCGCGTTCCGCGGGCCATCGCGACCGCCTACGTGGAGCTCTTCCGCAACATCCCGCTCCTCGTGCAGATGTTCCTCTGGTACTTCGTCATGCCCGAGGTGGTGCCCAAGGCGTGGGGCGACTGGCTCAAGCAGGACATGCCGAACCTCCTCACGCTGCCCTTCGCGGCGCAGTTCAGCCTGTGGGAGTTCACCGCGGCCGTCCTGTGCCTGGGGCTCTACACCGCCTCCCGCGTGGCCGAGCAGGTGCGCTCGGGCATCCAGTCCCTGTCCGTCGGGCAGACCAACGCGGGGCTGGCGATGGGCCTCACCCTGCCGCAGGTGTACCGGCACGTGACGCTGCCCATGGCCTACCGCATCGTCATCCCGCCGATGACCTCGGAATTCCTCACCATCTTCAAGAACTCCTCGACGGCGCTCACCATCGGCGTGCTCGAGCTCACCGCGCAGAGCCGCCAGATCTCCGAGTACACGTTCAAGACCTTCGAGGCCTTCACCGCGGCCACGCTGATCTACATCGTCATCACCATGACGGTGATCTTCGCCATGCGCGCGCTCGAAAGCCGCGTCGCCGTGCCGGGCTACATCGCCCAGGGCGGGGGCCGCTGATGCTCGAGTTCGACTGGGGGGTCATCTGGAAGTACCGCGAGGCGCTCTGGGACGGCATGCTCACGTCGCTCCAGCTCTTCGCCATCGCGCTAGCCGGCGGGATCTTCTTCGGCACCCTCCTCGCCCTGGCGAGGCTCGCGCCCTGGAAGCTGGTGTCGGTGCCGGCGGCGGGGTTCGTGAACCTGATCCGCTCGATCCCCTTCATCATGGCGATCTTCTGGTTCTACTTCCTCACCCCGATGATCGTCTCGAAGTTCACCGGGCAGCAGGGCGAGGCCGTGGGCCCCTTCACCTCGGCGGTCGTCGCCTTCATCATGGTCGAGTCGGCCTACTACTCCGAGATCGTGCGCGCCGGCATCCAGTCGATCCCGCGCGGCCAGCCCGCGGCCGCCTACGCGCTCGGCCTGAACTACTGGCAGTCGATGGGCCAAGTGGTGCTGCCGCAGGCGTTCCGGAACATGCTGCCGGTGATGCTCACGCAGGCCGTGATCCTCTTCCAGGACACTTCCCTCGTCTACGTGGTGGCGCTGAAGGACTTCCTCGGCGCGGCCTCCAAGGCCGGGCAGCTCACCGGCCGCATCGTCGAGCTCTACATCTTCGTCGCCGTCGTGTTCTTCATCCTCTGCTTCCTCGCCTCGCACGCGGTGAAGCGCCTCCAGGCCCGGCTCGCCGTGGGCCGATAGGATCGCCGCCATGCCCATGATCGAACTGCGCAACGTGAGCAAGTGGTACGGCTCGTTCCAGGTGCTCGATGACTGCACCACCCGCGTCGGGAAGGGCGAGGTGGTGGTGGTCTGCGGGCCCTCGGGATCGGGCAAGTCCACCCTCATCAAGGCCGTCAACGGGCTCGAGCCCTTCCAGAAGGGCGAGATCCTGGTGAACGGCGTCTCGGTGGGCGACCCGAAGACCAACCTCCCGAAGCTGCGCGCCCACATCGGCATGGTGTTCCAGAACTTCGAGCTTTTTCCCCACATGAGCATCACCCGCAACCTCACCCTCGGCCAGGTGAAGGTCCTGGGGCGCTCCCAGGAGGAGGCGGAGGCCAAGGGGCTGAAGCTCCTCGACCGCGTGGGCCTCCTGTCGCAGAAGGACAAGTTCCCCGGCCAGCTCTCCGGCGGCCAGCAGCAGCGCGTGGCGATCGCCCGGGCGCTCTCCATGGACCCCATCGCGATGCTCTTCGACGAGCCCACCTCGGCGCTCGACCCCGAGATGATCAACGAGGTGCTCGACGTGATGGTGGAGCTCGCGCGCGAGGGGATGACCATGATGGTCGTCACCCACGAGATGGGCTTCGCCAGGAAGGTCGCCCACCGCGTCGTGTTCATGGACAACGGCCAGATCGTCGAGGACTGCACCAAGGACGAGTTCTTCGGCTCGGTGCGGTCCGAACGGGCCCAGACCTTCCTGTCCAAGATCCTCCACCACTGATCCCCCGGAAACCTTCCCACCGTTCCCGGGCCCGGATCTTGCGTGGCCGGATAGCTCCTTTCCCTTGGAAATCATTGACGAATTTCCCCTTTCGGACGACACTTGCCCTTCATGAATCGCCTGACGGCCATCGGTCTCGCTTCCCTCGTCGCCTACGGGGTCCTGCTCGCTGCCAAGTGGGACGGGCAACCTGCGCCCGCGCAGGCCTCCGCCGTCGAGCACAGGGCCGAGGCGGCCGATGACCTGGACAGCGCGCCGCCCGCTTCCCGGCACGAGACGGTCCAGGCCATCCCGGCATCCCCGCGCATCCAGCCCGTGGCCGTGCCCGTGGTCGCCCGGGTCGCCCCCCGGTCGAGTTCCGTGGCCGCCGATTACCGCGCCGCCCGCGACCTGAAGGCCTTCGCCGACGCCCTCCTGGCGCGCAAGGGCACGCTCACCGGCGACGAGCGCTTCCACCTCGCCAAGGCGCTGGAATCCTGCATGTTCGCCACCTCGGTGAACGAGGACCTCGCCTCCTACAGCGCCAAGCAGCGCCGGCAGTTCCTCGCGACCGTCCCCGCCGGCGACCCGAATGCGGCCCTGCGCGTCGCGGCCTACGACAACGTGGACGACGCGACGCGCTGCCTGCGCTTCCGCGGCACCAAGATCTCCCCGCGCGACATCGACGACCTCTACCTGGAGGCAGCCCGGCTGGGCGATGCCCGCGCGCAGGCGCGGCTCCTCGCCGGCGAGATCCAGCGCAACATCCAGTCGCAGCCCCGCGACGAGAGCGGCGCCCCGTCGCGCATCTCGCCGGAGGACGTGGCCCGCATCGTGAACATCCTGCAGACGGGCGACCCGGAAGCGGTCCTCGCCGTCGGCGGGCTGCTGTCGCAGTCGCCGCTCAAGGAGCAGCTGCGCGTCGGCCCCAACGACGAGATGCCCGAGCCGTCCGCCTTCCTCGGCGCCTGGAACCTCGTGGCCTGCGACATGGGCCTCGACTGCGGCAGCCAGCACCGCGACCTGCAGCAGGCCTGCGCGTTCGCCTCCTACTGCGGCGCCGGCCACTTCGAGCAGCACTACCAGACCTTCATCGCCTCGCCGTTCGTCTACCAGCAGGCGCAGCGCTACCGCGCGCTCATCCATTCGGCGATCCAGACGCACAACTGGGCGCAGATCGGTCTGGGCCCCAAGCTCACCGCCGCGCCGAAGTCCGCCCGGTAACGGGCCGCCCCTCCTCCGCACCCCCATGAGCGACTGGTTCCGCCTCGAAGCGGACGGCGCCGTCACGATCTGCGTCCACGCCCAGCCGGGCGCCCGCCGCACCGAGGTGGCGGGCCTGCACGGCGACAGCGTGCGCATCCGGGTGCAGGCCCCCGCCCTGGAGGACCGCGCCAACGAGGCACTCGTCGACTTCGTGGCCGGGCGCTTCGGCGTGGCGCGCCGCGACGTGACCCTCGTATCGGGGGCGAAGTCGCGGCAGAAGCGCCTGCGCATCCGCGGGGCCGCGCTCGACCCCGCGGCGGCGATGGGCCTGTAGGCCCGGCGGGCTCAGCCGCCCAGTGCGCGCACGTGCTCGAGCGCGGAGCGCGAGAGCGAGGCCGTGTTGTAGCCGCCCTCCAGCGTGGAGACGATGCGCCCGCCGGCGTGGCGTTCGGCGAGCGCCACGATGCGGCGCGTGACCCAGTCGTAGTCCTCGTCCTCGAGCTGCAGGTAGGCGAGCGGGTCCTCGCGGTGCGCGTCGAAGCCGGCGGAGACGAAGACAAGCTGCGGCTGGAAGCGCTCGAGCGCCGGCATCCAGTGGCGCTCCACGGCGGCGCGGAAGCCCTGGCTCCCGGTCATCGCCGGCAGCGGCACGTTGATCACGTGGTCGTTGCCCGAGTCGGCCCCGCAGAACGGGTAGTACGGGTGCTGGAACGTCGAACAGAACATCACGCGCGGGTCGTCGCGGAACATGTCCTCGGTGCCGTTGCCGTGGTGGACGTCGAAGTCGAGGATCGCGATGCGCTCGAGCCCGTGGTGCGCCAGGGCGTGCGCCGCCCCCACGGCGACGTTGTTGAAGACGCAGAACCCCATCGCCCGGTCCGGCGTGGCGTGGTGTCCAGGCGGCCGGACGGCGCAGAACGCCCGCGTGGCGCCCCCCTGGAGCACGAGGTCGGTGGCGCGCGCCACCGCCCCGGCCGCGCGAAGCGACGCCGCGAGGGAACCGGGGTTGAGAGAGGTGTCGGGGTCGAGCCAGGCGTAGTCGCTCTCAGGCGCCGACTCGTGGACGAAGTCGATGTGGACCTCGTGGTGGACCCGCGCGAGTTGTTCCACGCTGGCCCGCGGCGCCTCCTCCTCCCGGAGGTGGCCGAGCACGCGGGCGTCCTCCAGCGCCCCCAGCACCGCCTGCAGGCGCGCCGGGGACTCGGGGTGGTGCGCGCCCATCTCGTGCCGGGCGCAGTCAGGATGGGTCAGCAGGACGACGGCCAAGCGATCCTCCCCGGGCCGGGCGGCTGGCCGGCCACGGCCGGCGAATGCAGCGGGTTCATGCACTTTCTCCGAAAGGCGTTGTCTGTAGGGGGCGCGGCGGCCCCTTTGGGAAACTATAGCCCATGCTATCCTGAAATCGGATGGCGGCCGCGACCGCGACCCTGTCCCCACCCACCCCCCGGAACCCCCGCACGCCCATGCTCCTGGAAGCCCGCGCACGACTCGCCATGAACCCCGTCGAGGAGGTCGTTGCCCGCGCCTCGAAGGTGATCCTGGGCAAGGAGCGCCAGATCCGCCTGGCGATGGCCTGCATCCTGGCGCGCGGGCACCTCCTCATCGAGGACGTCCCCGGCGTCGGCAAGACCACGCTCTCGCAGGCGCTCGCCCGGCTCCTGGGCCTCGAGCACCGGCGCATCCAGTTCACCTCGGACCTGCTGCCGGCGGACGTGATCGGCGTGTCCATCTTCGACCGCGAGAACTCGACGTTCCGCTTCCATCCGGGGCCGATCTTCTCGCAGATCATCCTCGCCGACGAGATCAACCGCGCGAGCCCCAAGGCGCAGAGCGCCCTCCTCGAGGCGATGGAGGAGCACCAGGTGACCGCCGAGGGCGAGACGCGCCCGCTTCCCGTGCCCTTCTTCGTCATCGCGACCCAGAACCCGCTGCACCAGGTCGGCACCTTCCCGCTGCCGGAATCGCAGCTCGACCGCTTCCTCATGCGCCTGCGCCTGGGGTACCCGGACGCCAAGGCCGAGCGCGAGCTCCTGCGGGGCGAGGAGCGCCGCGACCTCATCTCCCACCTGGAGCCGGCCATGACCGCCGCGCAGCTCCTCGAGCTGCAGCGTTCGGTCACCGCCACCCAGGTCTCGGATGCGCTCCTCGACTACGTGCAGGCGCTGGTCGCGCACACGCGCGTCTCGCCCAAGTATGCGCAGGGGCTCTCGCCGCGGGCCGGCCTCGCGGTCCTGCGGGCTTCCCAATCCTGGGCGCTCATGGAAGGGCGCCGGCAGGTGCTCCCGGAGGACGTCCAGGCGGTGCTTCCGGCCGTCGTGGGCCACCGGCTGCACGGCACGGGCGAATCGCAGAAGGGCGGCTTCGACGCGGCCGCGGACCTGCTCACGGCCGTTCCCATCCCGTAGCGCCCGCACCGGCGATGTTCGCCAACGCGAGGCAGTCGATCTCCGACTGGATCTTCCGCGCGAAGGTGCCGGAGTCGCCGCCCGTCACCCTCGTCCAGCGGCGCATCTTCGTGCTGCCCACCAGGCAGGGCTACCTCTTCGCGCTGGTCCTGCTGGTGCTGCTGCTCGCCTCGATCAACTACACGCTGTCCCTGGGGTTCCTCCTCACCTTCCTCCTGGCGGCGATGGGTTCCGTCTCCATGCTGCACACCTGGCGCAACCTTGCGCACCTGAAGCTGCGTCCCGGGCGCTGCGACCCGGTGTTCGCGGGGGACACGGCGCACTTCAACGTCGTCCTCGAGGCGCCGAAGCGGCAGCGCTACGCCGTCGCCCTGCGCCGCCGCGAAGGCGACCCGGTGTTCGTCGACGTGCAGGAGACGGAGCACGCGGTCGCCTCCCTCCCCGTGCCGGCGCTGCGCCGCGGGCGCCTGCGCTGCGGCCGCCTGGAGATCTTCACGCGCTACCCCGTGGGGCTCTTCCACGCGTGGTCCTACGTCGATTTCGGCCTGGTGGCGATCGTCTACCCGCGGCCCGACCCCACCGCGGGGCTGCCGCCGCAGCAGTCCCTCTCCGGCGACGACGAGGGCATACCCGTCAAGGGCGACGAGGAGTTCTCGGTGCTGCGCGCCTACAACCCGGGCGACGCGCCCAAGCTCATCGCCTGGAAGGCGCTGGCGCGCGGCGACGACCTCCTGACCAAGGAATTCCAGGCGACGGCCTCGGCCGAACTGTGGCTCGACTGGATCGACGCGCGGGCGCCGGACCCGGAGGCGAGGCTTTCCGTGCTGGCCCACTGGGTGATCGAGACGGAGCGGCTGGGGCAGAGCTACGGCCTGCGCCTTCCCGGCGTGTCGATCCCGCCGGGCCGCGGCGACGCGCACCGCGCGCGCTGCCTGGAGGCGCTGGCGCTGCACGGCGAGGACGGCGCGCCATGAGCGGGGCGCTCCCCAATGCCGCCCTCGACGTGCGCAACGTCATGTGGCTCCTCGCCTCGATGGCGTTCGTCGTGGCCCCGCACCTGCTGCGCCAGCCGGAGTGGGTGGGCGCGTTCTTCGCGGCGGTCGTGTCGTGGCGCGCGTGGATCGCCTGGCGCGCGGCCCGCAACCCGCCGCGCTGGCTCGTGCTCGTGCTCACCGTCGCGGCGGTCGCGGCGACCCTGTTCGTCTACCGCCGCCTGACCGGCCGCGAAGCCGGCACCACGCTCCTGGTCCTCATGGCGGGCATGAAGCTCCTGGAAATGAAGACCTCGCGCGAGGTGGTGCTCTCCATCCACCTCGGGTTCGTCCTCGTCATGACGAACTTCCTCTTCTCGCAGTCCATCCCGCTGGGGTTCTACATGCTCGCCTGCGTGTGGCTCTTCGTCGCCACGCTGGTCGGCTACCACCGCGGGGTCGGGCGCACGCCGACGGTGCGCGAGCGGCTCGTTCCGGCGGGCATCCTGCTCGTGCAGGCGGTGCCCCTGATGCTGGTGTTCTTCCTCCTTTTCCCGCGCGTCCAGGGGCCGCTCTGGGCGATCCCGCAGGACTCGCGCGCCGGCCAGACGGGGCTCTCGGACACGATGACCCCCGGCAGCATCGCGCAGGTGATCCAGTCGGAGGCGGTCGCCTTCCGCGTGCAGTTCGAGGCCAGCATCCCGCCCTACAGCCTCCTCTACTGGCGCGGCCCCGTGCTGTGGCGCTTCGACGGCAGGACCTGGCGGATCCCGGACGCCAACGCGCCCGGCACGCTCGAGTACACGCGCGCCGAGCGCCCGGTGAGATACGCGGTGACCGTGGAGCCGCACAACAAGCACTGGCTGTTCGCCCTCGACGTCCCGGCCGAGTTGCCGCCGATGTCGCATGTCCGCCAGGACCTGCAGATCCTCTCCGTGCGGCCGGTCACGACGCGCATCCGCTACGAACTGACCTCCTACCTCGACTACCGCTACGAGCAGGGCCTCAACCGGGGCTATCGCCGGCTGGCGCTCTCGTTCAACGAGAACCGCAACCCGCGCACGGTGGCGCTGGGGCGCCAGTGGGCCGCGGAGTCCTCCAGCCCCGCGGAGATCGTGAACCGGGGGCTCAGGTATCTCAACACGCAGTTCACCTACACGCTGGAGCCGCCTCTCCTCACCTCCGACGACCCGTACGACGAGTTCCTCTTCGAGGTGAAGCGCGGGTTCTGCGAGCACTACGCCGGGAGCTTCGCGCTGCTGATGCGCGCCGCCGGCATCCCCGCGCGCGTCGTGACCGGCTACCAGGGCGGCGAGGTGAACCCGATCTCCCTGGAGCTCATCGTGCGCCAGGCCGACGCGCACGCCTGGGTCGAGGTCTGGATGGACGACCGCGGGTGGGTGCGGGTCGACCCGACCGCGGTCGTGATGCCCTCGCGCATCGACAACGGCATCAACGCGGCGCTCGGGCCGATCGGCGTGATCCCCTCGCTCATCGCCGCCGACCGTTTCGGCGTCCTGGCGAAGGTGAGCTTCGCCTGGGACGCGCTCAACAGCCAGTGGAACCAGTGGGTGCTGGGCTACAACGTCGACCGCCAGCGGCAGTTCCTGTCGAAGCTCGGCCTCGAGCTCAACGACTGGAAGAAGCTCGCGCTGTGGCTCGTCGCCGCCACGATCGCCGTCGGCGGGCTCGTGGGCCTGGGCCTGGTGCTGCGCGACCTGCCGACGCGCCGCGAGCCGTCCGTCGTCGCGTGGGACCGCTTCTGCAGGAAGCTCGCCGCCGCCGGGCTTGCGCGGATGCCCTGGGAAGGGCCGATGGACTACCTCGCGCGGATCGAGGCGGCACGGCCCGCGGCGGCCGCGGAGGCGCGCGAGATCACTCGCCGGTACGTCGAGGCACGCTATGGAGACGGGCTCTCCAAGGCCGCGACCCGCGAGCTTCTCGCCCGCGTGCGGCGCTTCCGGCCGGCCCAGGTCCCCGGCGGGCTCAGAACCTGAAGTTGACGGCGACGCCGAAGGTCTCGTCGGCGCTCTTCGCCCCGATGCGGTTGACCAGCAGCTCCAGGCTCCAGCGCTTGTCCTGTGACTCCCAGTAGGCCTGCACGGTGCCGTCCCACTCGGCCGGCAGGCGCGCCCCTTCGCTGTTGGCCTCGTCGCGGAAGCGCTCGCCGCGGTAGATGGCCCTGGCGCCCACGGCGATGCGCCGGTCGCTGAAGAAGGTGGCTCCCAGCGCAGCGCGCTTCTTCGGGAGGTAGGCGAAGAGCGCGCCGGGGCTCGCGAGCGTGTTCTCGCTGTCCGAATACGCGCCCTCCGCGTAGATCGACAGGTGGCGGCTGGCGATGAAGTTCACCGACGCACCCGCCTCGCGCAGCTCGCCCCGCGAGAGCGACGGGAACCCCTCCAGCACGTTCAGCGAGGCGAGGTTGTTGTACGAGCGGTTGCGCAGCCGTTCGAGGTTGGAGGTGTCCGGGCGGTTGTTGAGCGTGCCGATCAGTTCCGAATAGAGATTGTCGATCTTCTGGCGGTCCGCATAGGCGACGAGGAGCAGTCCCCGGCCCGCCTCCCACTCGAACTGCGCGCGCAGGCGGTCGAGCCTGCCGCCGGGCAGCACGAAGCGGTCGTCCACCGCGATGCCGGCCGTGGCGGTGGCGCCCAGCGAGCCGATGGAGGCCGGGCGCAGCCAGCGCTGCCAGGCGGCGCGAGCCGTGAGCGCCGGCACGGGCCGCCACTCGAAGCCGGCGCGGCCGTTCACGCCGTCGCGCGCGTGGTTGTCCGCGAGCGGCACGAGCTGGCCGGCGAAGTCGCGGCGCACGAGGATGTCGTTGGTCTTGTCGTAGTCCGTCCAGTCCGCCTGCGCCTCGATCGTGGCCGAGGCCATGCGCCAGCGCGCCGCGATGGCCGCCACCTGCGACTCGTCGCGGATGTCCTGGCGCACGGACTCCTTGAGCCCGGCGGTGGCCGGCGTGTGCGCGAAGGCGTCGCGCTCGAGGTATTCCACCGCGTACCAGCGCGCCGACTCGAGGCCCGCCGAAAGCTCGTGCCCGCCCTCCAGGCGCCACAGTGCCCGCCCCTGCAGGTCGCCGCGGCGCGGCTGCGTGGTGAAATCCGACTCGCGTCGCAGGACGGTCGTCGAAGTGGGCGTGAGGGATTGCGCCGTGTTCTCGCGAATCAGGTTGTCCTCGGAGCCGTTGCCGCCCTTGATCCACAGCAGGCTGTCCGCCGACGGCCGCCAGCTCAGGCCGCCGTCGATGCGCCGCGCGGTGCCCGAGACGATGGCGTAGTTGGACCGCGGGTCGTCCTCGCCCGTGCGCGCGTCGGCCAGGAGACGGTTGCCGTAGACGAAAAAGCCCAGGTCGTGCCGCGGGCGCAGGCCCAGTCCGAAGGTGGCCGACGAGGCGCTCTCCTCGGCGGAGTCGTCCTTCTTCCAGATGCGCAACCCCGTGCCCTCGGCGAAGCCCGCCACCATCCCGTCGCCCGAGAGGCCGTTGAGGGTGACGATGGGCTCGGAGAGGTGCGTGTCGTCGTTGCGCGCGCCGCGCCAGCCGACGAGCCCGTAGGCCCCGCCGCGCGTGACCAGCGACTGGAAGCGGTTGGAGGCGCCGATGGCCACGGGGTCGGTAAGGAAGCCCTGGAAGAGCTCGGAGTTGCGCGCGTAGCGGCTCTGGTAGCGGTCGGCGAGGAAGAAGTGGCTGCCGGCCCAGAAGGGGTCGTAGCTTTCCTGCGCGTTGCGAAGCGCCCAGGATTCCAGCCCGAACTGCGCGTAGGCCGCGCCGAGGTTGGCCACGCCGCGCGTGCTGCCGGAAATGGCGTCGAGCGACTTCATGTACGGCAGGCGGGCCAGCGCCTCGCGCGCCTGCTCCACGGCGAGGCCGGGCTGCATGAGGTCGCCGCGCATCATCGCCGCGTACTGGTAGGGAAGCGGGTCGCGCGGGTCGGCCTCGGAGGCGCGCCTGAGCGAGGCGAAGGCCTGCTCGCGCAGCCCCTGCTGCCAGTAGGCGACCGCCAGGTGGATGTGCGCCTGCGCGTAGCGCGGCTCGAGCATCGTGGCGCGGGCCAGCGCGTCGATGGCGCCTTCGGGGTCGCCGGCGCGCAGCCGCTCGTAGCCCTTGCCCGCCCACGCCGCGTAGTCATCGGCCTGCAGGGCGATCGCCTCGTCGATCGTCCGTGCCGCGGCCGGCATCTCGCCTGCGCGCGCCTCGAGGAGGCCCCGCTCGCCCAGCACCACGGCGCGCTTCTCCTGCGCCAGCGCCTGCGCGAAGGCCCCGCGCGCGATCTCCACGTTGCCACGCTCGCCCTCGACGCGCGCCAGGCCGTGCCAGCCGCGCCAGTCCTTCGGCGCCAGGCGCGTGGCCTCGCGGAAGGCCGCGCGCGCGGCCGGGTAGTCGCCGTCCAGCCGCGCCACCTCGCCCGCGGCGAGCTGCGTCTCGAGCGTGCCGGGGTTCCTCGCGACGGCCCGCGCCGCCGCCTCGCGGGCGGCATCGAAGCGGTCCGCGAAGAGGGCCGCCCACGCGACGAACGCGTCGGTGCGCTTCTCCGCCGG
>JAMPXV010000027.1 GCA_023700985.1 Lysobacter sp. | reverse complement strand
TAAAGGGATCTGACCCCTTTTTCTGCTGACCTTTACTTCTCAGGCGACCGTGATGTCCTTGGCGAGGTAGACGTCCTGGATCGCGTTGAGGAGCGCCACGCCCTCGGCCGTGGGCTTCTGGAACGCCTTGCGGCCCGAGATGAGGCCCATGCCGCCGGCGCGCTTGTTGATCACCGCCGTGCGCACGGCCTGCGCGAGGTCGCCGGCGCCCTTGGATTCGCCGCCGGAATTGATGAGCCCGGCGCGGCCCATGTAGCAGCTGGCCACCTGGTAGCGCACGAGGTCGATCGGGTGCGCCGTGGTGAGCTCCGAGTACACCTTCGGGTGCGTCTTGGCGAACTTGATCGCCTCGAAGCCGCCGTTGTTCTCGGCCATCTTCTGCTTGATGATGTCGGCCTCGATCGTGACCCCGAGGTGGTTGGCCTGCCCGGTCATGTCGGCGGCGACGTGGTAGTCCACGCCGTCCTTCTTGAAGGCGTTGTTGCGCAGGTAGCACCACAGCACCGTGGCCATGCCGAGCTCGTGGGCGCGGCGGAAGCACTGCGAGATCTCCCAGATCTGCCGGCGCGACTCGGGGGAACCGAAGTACACGGTCGCCCCCACCGCCACCGCCCCCATGTCGAAGGCCTGCTCGACGCTCGCGAAGAGGCTCTGGTCGTAGGTGTTGGGGTAGGAGAGGAACTCGTTGTGGTTGAGCTTCAGCACGAACGGGATCCGGTGCGCGTAGCGGCGCGCGACGGCCCCCAGCACCCCCAGCGTGGAGGCGACTCCATTGCAGCCGCCCTCGATCGCGAGCTGCACGATGCCCTCGGGGTCGAAGCAGCGCGGGTTCGGCGCGAAGGATGCCCCCGCGGAGTGCTCGATGCCCTGGTCCACCGGCAGCAGGGAAAGGTACCCGGTACCGGCGAGGCGACCGTGGCCGAAGAGCGACGCCAGGGCGCGCATCACCGAGGGCTTGCGGTCGGTGATGCTCACCACGCGGTCGAGGAAGTCCGGGCCGGGCAGGTGCAGGGATTCCTTCGGGATTCCCTTGCAGGCGTGCGAGAGGAGGGATTCGGCTTCGGCACCGAGCAGCTTGGCGATATCGGTCATGGCATTCTCCACGGCAAGCGCGGGGGCGACCCCGATGGTTGCCGGCCCGCGCGCGACATGCCTCCAGCCTGCGCCATGCCGCGGCAGGGTCGCAATACCCCGGCTTGACCGGGATCAGGCCTCCCGCCTAAATCGCCCCGTTCAGGACGCGAGCACCCGGACCAGCGGCCGTCCCTCAAGCCACGCCGCGAGGCACTCGACCATGCCGCCCGCGAACTTCTCGTAGACAGGTGCGGCCACGAAGCCCACGTGTGGCGTGAGCACCGCGTTCGGGTGCTTCGCCAGGGGGAAGCCGGCAGGAAGCGGCTCCTCGTCGAAGACGTCCAGCGCGGCGAGCCCCGGGCGACCGGCGTCGAGCGCCGCGGGCAACGCCGCCATGTCGACGAGCGTGGAGCGCGACGTGTTCACCAGGATCGCGTCCGGGCGCATCGTCGCCAGCCGTGTCGCGTCGAGGAGCTTCCGAGTCGCCTCCGAGGGCACGAGGTGCAGGCTCACGACCTTCGAGGTGGCCAGGAGCTCCTCGAGGCTCACCGCCGTCGCCCCGCCCGCGGCCGCCCGCTCCGGGGTCATGTGCGGGCTCCAGGTGACCACCTCCATGCCGAACGCCTTGCCCACTTGCCCCACTCGCTGGCCGATCTCGCCGAAGCCGACGAGGCCCAGCCGCTGGCCGCGCAGGATCGCCGCAAGCGGGCCGCCGTTGCGCCAGCCGCCACCGCGGACCAGCGCCATGCCCGCCTCGAGACGGCGCGAGGCCGCCAGGATCAGCGCCCAGGTGTGCTCGCACGTGCTGTCCTTGCCCGGATCCTTTTCCGTGTGGCTCACCGGGATGCCGCGCGCGGCGAAGGCGGCCGCGTCGAGCTGCGTGTTGCGCACGCCCGTGTAGACCAGGTAGCGCAGCCTGGGGAGCTGCGCAAGGAGGTCGGCCTTGAACGGAGTGCGGTCGCGAACGACCGCGATCGCGTCCGCCTCGCCGATGGCCGCCAGGAGCGCCTCGCCGCGCAGCTTCCCGTGGTGCACCGTCACGTCGGCGACGCGGTCCACGGCCGTCCAGTCGGCGCAGCGGCGCATCATCTGTTCGTAATCGTCGAGGACGACGATGCGCGGCCGCGCGCTCACGGCCGCGCCGCCGCCACGAGGCCCGCGACGTCGGGCGCCGCACCCAGTCCCCAGCACGCGGCGATGAGCCGCCCGGTGCGCTCCGCCCCGATCACGGGCGCGGCGAGCGTGCGGAACTTGCCCTCGAGGTCCGCGTCCGTCATCGGCCGCTCGAGCGACCCGATCGCGTGCTCCACGAAAACGTGCTCGCGCCGGCCGTCCTTCATCACCGCGGTGACGTCGGCGGCCGCCTCGGCGATGGAATCGTCCACGGTGGCCACGACCTTGCGCCTGAGCGCCGTCACGTCCTCGCGGGTGACGATGGCGTCGTCGTACTCGCCCTCTCCCGCGCGGCCGAAGACGAGCCCCGCCGCGACGCCGTGGTAGACGCTGAACTTGCCCTGCAGCCCGTCCTGCGGCTCCTTCTTGCCGGTGAGCTCGAGAACCAGCGAGTGGACCTTCAGCTCGATGCGCTCGACATCGGCCGCATTCACGCCGCGGGCGCGAAGCTGCACGGCCGCGTCGATCGACGGGTGGATCACGATCCCGCAGGCGAACGGCTTGTAGGTGTTGAAGGAGATCTCGAAGCGCGTGCCCAGCTCGTCGGTGGCCTCGTTCCAGTCGCACTTGGTGGAGACCACCTGGACGTAGCCGCGCGGCGCCTCGATCGCCTTCGGGCTGGCCGTGAAGCCGTGCTTCGCGAGCAGCGCCGAAAGGAGCCCCGCGCGCGCCGCCGCGCCCGGGTGGAAGGGCTTGGTCATCGTGCCGAACTGCTCGCGCATGCCCACGGGCTGGGAGGCGGCGATTCCCAGCGCCATCGCCGTCTTCTCCTCGTCGAGGCCCAGGAGGCGCGCGCAGCCCGCGGCGGCCCCCAGCGTTCCCGTCGAGCCGGTGATGTGCCAGCCGCGGTCGTAGTGGTCCGGGTACATCGCGTTGCCCAGGCGGCACGAGACGTCGATGCCGAGCACCAGCGCGTCGACCAGCTGCCGGCCCGTGGCGCCCGTGACTTCCGCCAGCGCCAGGAGCGCCGAGGCGACCGGGCCGCCCGGGTGGATGATCGTCTTGAGGTGGGTGTCGTCGAAATCAAAGAGATGGGAAGTGATGCCGTTGATCAACGCGGCACTCGCCATGTCCACTCGCTCGCCGCGGCCGAGGACGGCGGCCTGCGGGGCCGGCTGCAGCATCGCCGCCGCCGCGAGCGCCGCCTGCGCCGCCTCGTGGCGCGAGGCGCCCACGGCGCAACCCGCCCAGTTGAGGAAGGTGCGGTGCGCCTCGTGGTCGACCGCGTCGCCCCACCCGCGCGACGGGTGCGTGGCGACGAACTTCGCGAGCGTGCGCGTGACGGGCGGCGCGTTGTGGTCGGCCGCGACCTGCGTGTTGCGCGCCATGGCTCAGTTGTCCAGGCTGATGTTGCGTTCCCTGGCGAGCTTCGCCCACTTGGCGATGTCGGCCTGCATGAACTGGCCGAACTGCTCGGGGGTCATGGGCATGACGTCCAGCGCCTCGCCCGAGAGCCGCTTCTGCAGCTCCGGCGTGCCGATCGCCTTGTTGATCTCGTCGTTCAGCTTCTTCGTCACGGCCGCCGGCATGTTGGCCGGGCCCACGATGCCGTACCACTGCACGCCGTCGAAGCCCTTGAACCCGAGCTCCTCGAAGGTGGGCACGTCCGGCAGCAGGGGGTGGCGCTTGAGGCCCGTCACCGCGATCGGCTTCATCTTGCCGGCGCGGATGTGCGGGACGGCCGCGGCGAGCCCGGGCATCATCATGTGGGTCTGGCCGCCGAGGATGTCGGTGATCGCCGGCCCGATGCCCCGGTAGGCGGCGTGCACGGCCTCGAAGCCGGCCGCCGTGCGGAACTGCTCCATGGCGAGGTGCGTGAGCGAGCCCTGCCCGGCCGAGCCGTAGCTCACCTTGTTGGCCTTCGCGTACGCGATCAGCGACTTGGCGTCCGTCGCCGGCACGCTGTTGGCCACGACGAGGACGTTGGGCGTCCCCGCCACCATGGCGATGGGCGTGAAGTCCTTCACGGCGTCGTAGGGCACCTTGCGGACCGCGGGCACCGTGCCGTGCGTGGCCACGTAACCGAGCATCAGCGTGTAGCCGTCCGGCGCCGCCCTCGCCACCGACTGGGACGCGATCACGCCGCCGCCGCCGGAGAGGTTCTCGACGATGAAGGTCTGGCCGAGGCTGCGGCCGAGCTGCTCGGCGACGGTTCGCGCGACGAGGTCCACGCCGCCGCCCGGCTGCACGGGCGCCACGATCTTGACGGTCTTGGTCGGGTAGTCCTGGGCGGCCGCGAGGCCGGGAACCAGCGCGGCGGCGGCTAGGACGGCGCCCGCGAGCAGTGCATTGCGTCTTTTCATGATGGCTTCTCCTCCTGGAGGTGGGGTTGGAGTCTCTGGTGGGCCGCGCCCACGTGGTCGGCGAGGAGCCGGCCGGCGCGCGAAGGGTCGCCTTCGCGCACGGCCTTCGCGATCGCGTCGTGCTCGGCGATCGAGGCGGCCATGCCCACGGGCTGGGAAAGGTTCTTGAGGCGCCACAGGTGCAGCTGCTGGACGATGCCCCGGTAGGCCTCGGAAAGCTTGCCGTTTCCGGCCGCCTCCACGATCGCCCAGTGGAAGCGCAGGTTCTCGGCGTAGTAGGCCGGCAGGTCCCCGCGCCGCGCCGCCTTGCGCATGGCGAGCGTCGCGGCGTCCAGGACCCTGGTGAGCGCGCGCCGGGGCGCCTCGGCAAGGGCGGCGGCTCGGGCGCCCGCATGGCCGTCGAGCACGGCGCGCAGCTCGTAGAGCTCGGCGACCTCCCGCGGCGCGAGCTCGCGGACGAACACGCCCACGTTCTTGCGGGAGACGACGAGGCCCGTCGACTCGAGCTGGCGGAGCGCCTCGCGCACCGGCACGCGCGACACGCCCAGCCGCTCGGCCACGTCCGGCTCGTTGATGCGGCTGCCCGGCTCGAGCTCGCCGCGCAGGATGAGGCCCAGGATGTCGTCGAGCACGACCTTCGAGAGGGACACGTCGCGCACGGCCGCGATCGCGGAGGGCGGCCCGTCCGGGGTCCAGGGGAACATCGCGGTGTCGGGCACGCAGCCGCCTTCGGGGCGTGGAAACGAGGGTCAGTATATCGTATACGATAGGAAAAGTAAGAGCCGTATCCCGACCGGGCGGGCGCAGTCGCGGCGGCGCCAGGACTTATAATCGAGGGCATCGTCGACCCCCGAAGCCCCTACCCGCCAGAAGCCCCCCGCGGGCGATTTCCGAGGAGAAACCCATGGCAGCCACCCTCCAGGCCGTCGCGCAGGCCGTCCCGACCGTCAAGCTCCTGATCGACGGCCACTTCGTCGAGTCGAAGACCACCGAGTGGAAGGACGTGATCAACCCGGCCACCCAGCAGGTCCTCGCGCGCGTGCCCTTCGCCACGCCCGACGAGCTCGAGGCGGCCATCGCCTCGGCGGCAAGGGCCTACAGGCAATGGCGCAGCACCCCCGTGGGGGCCCGCAAGCGCGTGATGCTCAGGCTCCAGGAGATCATCCGGCGCGACATGAAGAAGATCGCCGAGTGCCTCACGCACGAGCAGGGCAAGACCCTGGCCGACGCCGAGGGCGACGTCTTCCGCGGCCTCGAGGTGGTCGAGCACGCCTGCTCCGTGGGGTCGCTGCAGATGGGCGAGCACCTCGAGCAGGTCGCCGGGGGCGTGGATGTCTTTTCCATCCGCCAGCCGCTGGGCGTCTGCGCCGGCATCACGCCCTTCAACTTCCCCGCGATGATCCCGCTGTGGATGTTCCCCATGGCGATCGTCTCGGGCAACACCTTCGTGCTCAAGCCCTCGGAGCAGGACCCGATGACGACCATGCTGCTCGCGGAGCTCGCGCTCGAGGCGGGCGTGCCCCACGGCGTGCTGAACGTCGTGCACGGCGGCAAGACGGCGGTGGACACGCTCTGCACGCACCCGGAAGTGAAGGCGGTGTCCTTCGTCGGCTCCACGGCCGTGGGCCACCACGTCTACAACCTCGCCTCGACGCACGGCAAGCGGGCGCAGTGCATGATGGGCGCCAAGAACCACGCCGTGATCCTGCCGGACGCCTCCAAGGACCATTCGCTCAACGCGCTCGTCGGCGCGGGCTTCGGGGCCGCGGGGCAGCGGTGCATGGCCATCAGCGTCGGCGTGCTGGTGGGCGAGGCGGGCAAGTGGGTTCCCGACATCGTCGAGAAGGCGAGGTCCCTGAAGGTCCACTGCGGCATGGAGCCCGGCGCGGACCTGGGCCCCCTCATCTCCAAGGCGGCGCTCGCGCGCGTGCACTCGCTCATCGAGATGGGCGTGAAGGAAGGCGCGAAACTCGAGCTCGACGGCCGCGACATCCGCGTGCCCGGCTACCCTGACGGCAACTTCGTGGGCCCCACGGTCTTCTCGGGCGTGAAGCCCGGCATGAGCATCTACAAGGAGGAGATCTTCGGCCCGGTGCTGTGCCTGCTGGCCGTGGACACGCTCGACGAGGCCATCGCCTTCGTGAACGCCAACCCCTTCGGAAACGGCACCGGCATCTTCACCCAGTCGGGTGCCGCCGCGCGCAAGTTCCAGTACGAGGTGGACGCGGGCCAGGTGGGCATCAACGTGCCCATCCCGGTGCCCGTGCCCTACTTCAGCTTCACGGGCTCGCGCGGCTCCAAGCTCGGCGACCTCGGCCCCTACGGCAAGCAGGCGGTGCAGTTCTACACGCAGGTGAAGACCGTGACGGCGCGCTGGTTCGACGACGCGGTCTCCGCGGGCCGCGTGCACACCACCATCAGCCTGAAGTAGCCCGATGCGAGTCGCGTTCATCGGGGTAGGGCACATGGGCCTGCCCATGTGCGCGAACCTCCTGAAGGCAGGGCACGCGGTGACGGCCTACGACCTGGTCGCCGCCCACCTGGATCGGGCCGTGGCCGCCGGGGCCGCGCGCGCCACGTCGGTCGCCGATTGCGTGGCGCAAGCCGAGGCCGTCGTCACGATGCTGCCCTCCTCCCCGCACGTGCGCAGCGTCTACTGCGGCGAGTCGGGCGTGATCGCCCGCGCCGCGCGCGGCGCCCTCCTCGTGGACTGCTCCACGATCGACCCGCAGGTGGCGCGCGAGGTGGCCTTCGACTCGCTGGCCCGTGGCCTCACGATGGTCGACGCGCCCGTCTCCGGGGGCACCGCCGGCGCCCAGGCCGGCACGCTCACCTTCATGGTGGGCGGTTCCGCGAAGGAATTCGAGGCCGCCCGGCCCCTCCTCGCCTGCATGGGCACGAACGTCGTCCACTGCGGCGCGAGCGGCAACGGCCAGGTGGCCAAGATCTGCAACAACATGATGCTCGCGGCCGGGATGATCGCCACGAGCGAGGCGATGACCCTCGCCGCGCGGCTGGGCATGGACCCGACGGTGTTCGCCGGCATCGTGAACGCCTCGAGCGGGCGCTGCTGGAGTTCCGATACCTACAATCCCTACCCCGGCGTCATGGAGGGCGTGCCGGCCGCGCGCGGCTACAGCGGCGGCTTCGGCACGGACCTCATGCTGAAGGACCTCTCGCTCGCCACCGAGGCCGCGCGCGTGGCGAGGGTGCCCGTGCTGCTGGGTGCCGTCGCGCAGCAGGTGTACCAGAAGCATTCCGCCGACGGCCACGGGGCGGAGGATTTCTCGAGCGTCATCCTGCAGTACCTGAAAACCTGACCGGCTCCGCCAGCGCCGCGGGGCCCCACCGAAGCGAGCCGACCATGATCACCCACCGAATCGAGGGCCACACCGCCCTCGTCACGATCGACAACCCGCCTGCCAACACCTGGACGCCGGAGGGCCTGCGCGCCCTGGAGGCGCTCGTGGGCGAGCTCTCGGCCGACCGCTCCGTGTACGCCGCGGTCATCACCGGCGCGGGGGAGAAGTTCTTCTCCGCCGGTGCGGACCTCAAGAGGTTCGCCGGCGACAAGGTCTACGCCCGCCACTTCATCGCCTGCTTCGGCCGCGCCTTCGAGGCGCTCATGAACGCGCGTTTCGTGACCATCGCCGCGATCAACGGCTACGCCATGGGCGGGGGGCTCGAGTGCTGCCTCGCCTGCGACCTGCGCATCGCGGAGGCGCACGCCCAGATGGCGCTTCCGGAGCCCGCCGTCGGGCTGCTGCCGGCCGGCTGCGGCACGCAGAACCTCCCGGGCCTGGTGGGCGAAGGCTGGGCCAAGCGCATGATCCTCACCAACGAGCGCGTGGACGCGGCCACGGCGCTGCGCATCGGCCTCGTCGAGGAGGTGGTCGAGAAGGGAAAGGGAAAGGATGCCGCGATGGCCCTGGCCGCGCGCGTGGGCACCCTGTCGCCGCGCGCCGTCGAGTACTGCAAGGGCCTCATCCACAACGCCCGCAACGCCGTCCCGCGCGGCGCCGGCCTCGCGCTGGAGCGCGAGCGCTTCATGGACCTCTTCGACCATGGCGACCAGCTCGAGGGCGTGAACGCCTTCCTGGAGAAGCGCCCGGCGGCATGGAAGAACGACTGATCGAAGCGGCGCCGGCCGTCGCCGCCCGGGAGGGGTCCGGCGGCGAGATCCTCGCGCTCGTGCGCGAGGGCGTGGCCACGGTCACGCTCAACCGGCCCGCGGCCCTCAACGCCCTCACCCTCGGCATGCTCGAGTGCCTGGGCGCCTGGCTCGACGAGTGGGAGCGCGACGCGCGCGTGCGCGCCGTCGTCCTGCGCGGCGCCGGGGGAAAGGCCTTCTGCGCGGGGGGCGACATCCGCGGGTTGCGCGATATGTTCCTCGCCGGAACCGGCGCGCACCGCCACTTCTTCGAGGTCGAGTATTCCATCGACCATCGCATCCACACGTACCCGAAGCCGGTGGTGGCGATCATGGACGGCATCGCGATGGGCGGCGGCATGGGCCTCGCGCAGGGTGCGGCGCTGCGGGTGGGCGGGCCGCGCACGCGCATCGCCATGCCCGAGACGCGCATCGGCTTCTTCCCCGACGTCGGCGGGACCTGGTTCCTGCAGCGCGCGCCGGGGATGCTCCCCCTCTACCTGGGCCTCGTCGGCGTGACGATCGGCGCCGCCGACGCGCTCTACGCGGGCCTTCTCGACACCTGCCTGCCGCCCGAGGCCATCGCCGCGCTCGAGGCTGGACTGCCGCGCGCAGCGAGCTCGGACGACCCGCGCGCCGCCATTGCGGAAATGGGCCGCCGCCTGGCCGTCCCGCCGCCACACGGCGAGCTGGAGGCGCTGCGCCCCGCCATCGACCTGCACTTCGGCCGCGACAGCGTGGCCGCGATCCTCGACTCCCTCGACGCCGAGACCCGCCCGGAATACCAGACCTGGGCGGCCAAGACGCTGGCGCTCCTCGAGGAGCGCTCGCCCACCCTGCTGCGCGTGGCCTTCGAGCAGTTGCGGCGCGGCCGCACCCTGGGCCTCGCCGAGAGTTTCCGGCTGGAACTGAACCTCATCCACGGCTGCTTCGCCCAGGGCGACTTCGTGGAGGGCATCCGTGCCCTGCTCGTCGACCGGGACAACGCACCGCGCTGGAACCCGCCCACTCTCGCCGAAGTCACCGACGCGTCCGTCGCGGCCTTCTTCGCCCCGCGCTGGCCGGCCCCCGAACATCCCCTTCGCCATCTCTGACCCCTGGAGGTTCGCCTTGAAGCTCGTCACCTACTCGCCGCTCCCCGAAGGCCCGCCCCGCCCCGGCCTCGTGCTCGACGGCGGCCGCATCGTCGACATCCCCGCCCACGTGGCCGCCACGCCGGGCGTCGACTTCTCCTCGATGCTGGGCATCATCCGCGGCGGCGACGCGGCCCGCGGGGCGCTCGACGCCCTGGCGGCGAAGCCCCCGGCGGCCTCGGTTGCCATGACGGACGTGAAGCTGCACGCGCCCATCCCGCGGCCGGCCAAGAACGTCTTCTGCGTGGGCTGGAACTACCTCGAGCACTTCGAGGAGGGCGCCAAGAAGCTGCAGGACAACCGCGAGCTGCCGCAGTGGCCCGTCTTCTTCAGCAAGGCCCCCACCGCCGTCACCGGCCCGTACGACACGGTGCCCTTCGACGCGTCGATCTCCACGTCGCTCGACTGGGAGGTGGAGCTGGGCGTGGTGATCGGCCCCGGCGGCAAGAACATCAGGGCCGAGGACGCCATGAAGCACGTATGGGGCTACACGGTGATCAACGATGTTTCCTGGCGCGACCTGCAGCGGCGCCACGGCGGCCAGTGGCACAAGGGCAAGAGCCTGGACGGCACCTGCCCCATGGGCCCGGTGCTGGTCACCGCCGACTGCCTGGACCACGCCAACCTGCGCGTGACCTGCCGCGTCAACGGCGTCACGAAGCAGGACTCCAACACGAAGTTCCTCTACTTCAAGCTGCCGCGCCTCATCCAGGACCTCTCGATGGGCATGACGCTGGAGCCGGGCGACGTGATCTCCACCGGCACGCCGGAGGGCGTGGGCTTCGCCCGCAATCCCCCGGAATACATGAAGCCCGGCGATCTCCTGGAGACGGAGATCGAGGGGATCGGTACCATGCGCAATCCCATCGGGGGTTGACGCCCACCCGGGGAACGCGGGGAGAATAGGCCCGTCCACCAGGAGCGAAGAAGATGCCGAGCAAGATCCCGCCCGGAAGCACCGTGATCGGGCGCATGGAAATCTACCGCCGCCTGGTCGCGATCCCGGCGCTCAGGAGCAGCTACGCCCGCAAGTTCGCGGCGGCCGCCTTCGTGAGCGCCCAGACGCCGCTCGCGGTGTTCATCATCTTTCTGCTGGTGGCGCGCGCCGACTGGGCCTCGATGTACCCGCTGCTGGCCGCCCTGATGCTCGCCTCCGTGGCCGGCTTCCTGGGCACGCTGTGGCTGCTGCGCGAGATCCTCGTGCCCATCGAGCTCACGGCCGAGGCGCTGCGCGCCTACCTCGAGAGCCGCAAGCTCCCCGACCTGCCCGTGCACTTCCCGGACCAGGCCGGGCGCCTCATGGAGGGCACCCAGTACACGCTCACGCAGCTGAACGAGACGATCAACCGCCTCGAGCGCGTCTCCGACTCCGACGACCTCACCGGCATCTACAACCGCCGGGCCGGCGAGAAGCGGCTTTCGGAGGAGATCGCGCGCGCCGAGCGCGACCTCGAGTCCTTCCAGGTGGCCTTCGTGGACCTCAACGGCTTCAAGGACATCAACGCGACGCACGGCCACAGCGCCGGCGACGCGTGCATCTCGCACGTGGCGGCGCTGCTGCAGCTCAACACGCGCCGCGGCGACTGGGTGGCGCGCTGGGGGGCCGACGAGTTCATCGTGGGGATGCACCGCAACCGGGCGCTCAAGCAGGTCACGGAGCGGATCGTGGCCTCCATCGGCGCGAGCCCCTGCGAGATCACCCCGGGGCAGGAGATCCTGCTCTCCGTGTGCATGGGTGTCGCCGAGTACCGCTTCGGCGCCGGCAAGGCGGGGCTCCTCGCCGACGCCGACCGCGCGATGTTCGAGGCCAAGTTCCAGTCGAAGGAGCGCGGCGGCTCGCAGATCTGCTACTTCCACGAGGTCGCCACCGGCACGCCGGTGCCCAGCAGCCCCGAGCCGGTCGCGGCCTGACGGGAGCCGGGCCTCAGCCCAGCACCAGGACCCCGACGCCCAGCGCCGCGAACACCACTGCGGCCACGATGTGCACGGCCCGCACCGGCAGGCGGCGCGAGAGCGCCTCGCCGAAGAAGGCCACGGGCGCGTTGGCGAGGATCATCCCGATGGTCGTCCCCATCACCACGGCCACGAGCGAATCGAACCGGGCCGCCAGGGCGACGGTCGCGATCTGCGTCTTGTCGCCGATCTCCACCAGGAAGAAGAGCACCGTGGTGCTCACGAAAACGCCCCCCGTGCGGCGCGGGGACGCCTCTTCGTCGTCGAGCTTGTCCGGGACCAGCATCCACGCGGCCATGGCGATGAAGGACACGCCGAGCACCCAGCGCATCGCGTCGGGGCCGATCGTGCGCGTGAGCCAGGCGCCCAGCGCGCCGGCGATGCCGTGGTTCACGAGGGTCGCCACGAAGATCCCCGCCACGATGGGCCAGGGCTTCTTGTAGCGCGCCGCGAGGACCAGCGTGAGGAGCTGGGTCTTGTCCCCGATCTCCGCGAGCGCGACGATCCCGATCGAGACCAGCCAGGCTTCGATCAAACAAGCGCCTCGTCGGCGCCGCGCACCAGTGCCCCGCCGGCCATGAGCGATTCGGCCAGCGAGTCGACCTGCGGCAGGAGGTGGTCGGCGAAGAAGCGCGCGGTGAGCCGCTTGCCGCGCAGGAACTGCGCATCGCCCTCGCCCGCCGCGAGCTGCCTCGTCGCGACCGCCGCGGCCCGCGCCATCATCCAGCCGCCGACCGCGTAGCCCGAGAGCTTCAGGTAGTAGACGGCCCCGGCCGCGACCGCGCCCGGGTCGTTGGCGTACACGGCGACGATCCAGTCGGTGGCGCGCTCGAGCGCGTCGATGGCCCTCGCGAGCCGGCTGCCGATGGCGCGCAACTCGGCGTCCTCGCCGCCCGCGAGCCCCGCGACGGTCTTGCGCATCTCGCCGATGAGGCCCTTCATCGTGGCCCCGGCCTCGCGCCCGACCTTGCGGCCCACGAGGTCGTTGGCCTGGATGCCGGTCGTTCCCTCGTAGATCGTGGAGATGCGCGCGTCGCGCAGGTGCTGCGCGGCCCCCGTCTCCTCGATGAAGCCCATGCCCCCGTGGACCTGGACGCCCAGCGAGGCGACCTCGAAGGCCGTTTCGGTGGACCAGCCCTTCACCACCGGGATGAGGAGGTCGACGACGGCCTGGCAGCGGCGCCGCTCGGCCTCGTCGGGGTGCTTGCGCGAGCGGTCCAGCAGCGCCGAGACCTGGTAGGCGAGCGCGCGCGTGGCCTCGGCGCTGGCCTTCATCGTGAGGAGCATGCGCTTCACGTCGGGGTGCTGGATGATGGGCGCGGTCTTCGCCGCCCCCGCGACGCCGACCGGGCGGCCCTGCAGGCGCTCGACGGCCCAGTCGCGGGCACGCTGGTAGGCGCGCTCGCAGAGCGACACGCCCTCGAGGCCCACGCCCAGGCGCGCGGCGTTCATCATCACGAACATGTACTCGAGGCCGCGGTTGGCCTCGCCGACGAGGTAGCCCACCGCGTTGTCGTAGGCCATCACCGCGGTCGGGCTCGCGTGGATGCCCATCTTGTGCTCGAGGGAGACGCACTTCACGCCGTTCGTCGCGCCGGGCGTGCCGTCGGCGTTGATCAGCACCTTGGGCACCACGAAGAGCGAGATGCCCTTCACGCCCTCCGGCGCGCCCTCGATGCGGGCGAGCACCGTGTGCACGATGTTCTCCGTGTAGTCCTGGTCGCCGTAGGTGATGAAGATCTTCTGCCCGGTGAGGAGGTACGTCCCGTCCGCCTGCGGCACGGCCTTGGTGCGCACCAGCGACAGGTCGCTGCCCGCCTGCGGTTCCGTGAGGTTCATGGTGCCCGTCCACTTGCCCGACACCATGTTGGGCAGGAACCGCTCCTGCAACTCCTTCGAGGCGTTGCGGTGCAGCGCCTCCACCGCGCCCAGCGTGAGCATGGGGCAGAGCTTGAAGGCGATGTTGGCCGAGCCCCACATCTCCTCGACGGGGGTGGACAGCAGCGCCGGCAGCCCCTGCCCGCCGTACTCCACCGGGGCCATGATGTTGCCCCAGCCGCCGTTCACGAACTGCCAGTAGGCGTCCTTGAAGCCGGGCGCCGTCGTGACCGCGCCGTCCTTCCAGGTCGCGCCCGCCTTGTCGCCGGTGGCGTTGAGCGGCGAGAGCACCTCCCCGGCGAACTTCGACGCTTCCTCGAGGATCGCGTCGACCACGTCCTCGGTCACCTCGTCCCAGCCCGGGAGGGTGTTCACCTGGTCGAGCCCGACCACGTGCTTGAGTACGAACTGCATGTCCTTCAGGGGGGCGGCGTATTCGGCCACGAGCGTGTCTCCTAGATCTGCGCGGTGAGTTCGGGGAGGACCTGGAACAGGTCGCCCACCAGCCCGTAGTCGGCCACCTGGAAGATGGGCGCCTCGGGGTCCTTGTTGATCGCCACGATCACCTTGCTGTCCTTCATCCCCGCGAGGTGCTGGATGGCCCCGGAGATGCCGACCGCGATGTAGAGCTCGGGGGCGACGATCTTGCCCGTCTGCCCCACCTGGTAGTCGTTGGGGACGTAGCCGGAATCCACGGCGGCGCGCGAGGCGCCGATGGCCGCCCCCAGCTTGTCCGCCAGCGCCTCGACGAGCTTGAAGTTCTCGGCGCTGCCCAGGCCGCGGCCGCCGGAGACGACGCGCCTGGCGGCCACGAGCTCGGGCCGGGCCGACTTCGTGAGCTCCTGGCCGAGGAGCTTCGACTTCGACGCGTCGGGCCCGGCCGGCAGCGGCTCCACCGGCGCGGAGCCGGTCGCCGCGGCCTCGTCGAAGCCGGTCGAGCGCACGGTCACCACCTTGACGGCGTCGGGCGACTGCACGGTCGCGAACGCGTTGCCGGCGTAGATCGGGCGCACGAAGGTGTCGGGCGACTCGACGGCCACGATCTCCGAGACCTGGGACGCGTCGAGCAGGGCCGCCACTCGAGGCATGAAGCCCTTGCCCACGGAGGTGGCGGCGGCCACGACGTGGGAGTATCCCCTGGCGAGCGGCACCACGAGGGCGGCGAGGTTCTCGGGGAGCGCCGCCGCGTAGTGCGGCGCATCGGCCAGCAGCACCTTGGCCACGCCGGCGAGCTTCGCTGCCTCGGCGGCGGCCGCCGCGCAGCCCTGGCCGGCGACGAGCACGTGGACGTCGCCGCCCATCTTCGCGGCGGCGGTGACGGCGTTGGCGGTGCCGGGCTTGAGCTTGGCGTTGTCGTGTTCGGCAATGACGAGTGCGGTCATCTCAGATCACCTTCGCTTCGGATTTGAGCTTCGCGACCAGCTCGGCCACGTCCTTCACCATCACGCCGCCCTGGCGCTTGGGCGGCTCCGCCACCTTGAGCGTCTTCAGGCGCGGCGCCACGTCGACGCCGAGGTCGGCGGGCTTGAGCGTGTCGAGGGGCTTCTTCTTCGCCTTCATGATGTTGGGCAGCGTCGCGTAGCGCGGCGTGTTCAGGCGCAGGTCGGCCGTGACCACCGCCGGCAGCGCCGCCTCGACGGTCTCGAGACCCCCGTCGATCTCGCGCGTGACCGTGAGCTTGCCGCCGTCCAGGGCCACCTTCGAGGCGAAGGTGACCTGCGCCCAGTCGAGGAGGGCGGCGAGCATCTGCCCCACCTGGTTGGCGTCGTCGTCGATCGCCTGCTTGCCGGTGATGACGAGCTGCGGGCCTTCCTTCGCCACCACCGCCTTGAGGAGCTTGGCCACCGCGAGCGGCTGCAGCTCGCCCTCGGCCTCGACCAGGATCGCGCGGTCGGCGCCCATGGCGAGCGCGGTGCGCAGCGTCTCCTGGCAGGCGACGGGGCCGCACGAGACGGCCACCACCTCGGTCGCCTTGCCCGCCTCCTTGAGCTTCAGGGCCTCCTCGACGGCGATCTCGTCGAAGGGGTTCATGGACATCTTCACGTTCGCGAGGTCGACCCCCGTGCCGTCCGCCTTCACGCGGACCTTCACGTTGTAGTCGACCACGCGCTTCACCGGAACGAGGATTTTCATGGCGGGCGGTTTGGAGTCGTTGGGAAGAATTCAAACGAGCGTTTGAATTCTAGCAGATCACCCGGCGCCAAGTCTGGCGCCCGGGCGACTATTGCAGCCGGCCCGCCCGCTCCCGCAGGACGAACTTCTGGATCTTCCCGGTGGAGGTCTTGGGGAGCTCCCCGAAGACCACCGTGCGCGGCACCTTGAAGTGGGCCAGGTTCTCGCGGCAGAAGGCGATGATGTCGCCCGCCGACGTCTGCGCCGCCCCGGGCTTGAGGGTCACGAAGGCGCACGGCGTCTCGCCCCACAAGGCGTCCGGGCGGGCCACCACGGCGGCCTCCATCACCGACGGGTGGCGGTAAAGGCACTCCTCGACCTCGAGCGACGAGATGTTCTCGCCCCCGGAGATGATGACGTCCTTCGAGCGGTCCTTCACCTCGATGTAGCCGTCCGGGTGCCACACGGCGATGTCCCCCGTGTGGTACCAGCCCTCGCGGAACGCGACCTCGGTCGCCTTCGGGTCGGCGAGGTAGCCCTTCATGATCGTGTTGCCGCGCAGCATCACCTCGCCGTGCGTGCGGCCGTCGCGGGGGACGGGCTCGTGGGTGCGCGGGTCCGCCACCTGCAGGTCCTCCAGCGTGGGGTAGCGCACGCCCTGCCGCGCCATGAGCCGCGCGCGGGCCGGCAGGTCCAGGCCCGCCCAGCCGTCCTGCCAGGCGCAGAGCGTCGCCGGCCCGTAGCTCTCGGTGAGCCCGTAGAGGTGCGTCACGCGAAATCCCATGCGCTCCATCCCCTCGATCACGGCCGAAGGGGGCGCCGCCCCCCCCGTGGCGACTTCCACGGGGTGCCCGAAGCGCACCTTCACCTCCTCGGGCGCGTGCACGAGCAGGTTCAGCACGATGGGTGCGCCGCACAGGTGCGTCACGCGGTGGCGCGCGATGGCCGGAAAGATGAGCGCCGGGTCCACCCGGCGCAGGCACACGTGGGTGCCGCCGACGGCCGTGACCGCCCAGGTGTAGGTCCAGCCGTTGCAATGGAACATGGGCAGCGTCCACAGGTACACCGACTGCGGCCCGAGGCCGAAGGCGAGCGCGTTGCCCAGCGCGTTGAGGTACGCCCCGCGGTGGTGGTAGACCACGCCCTTGGGTTCGCCCGTCGTGCCCGAGGTATAGAGGAGCCCCAGCGAGTCCCACTCGTCCCGCGGACCGGGAAGCTCGAAGGCGGGGTCGCCCTCCTCCAGCAGCGCCTCGTAGCCGACCTCGCCCAGCAGGGTGCCGCCGGGCCCGAGCGGATCGTCGATGTCGACCACCAGCGGGCGCGTGGCGCACAGGGCCAGCGCCCTTTCCACGACCGGGGAGAACTCGCGGTCCGTGAGCAACACCCTGGCGCCGCCGTGCCCCAGGCAGAAGGCGATCGTGCGCGCGTCGAGCCGGTAGTTGAGGGCATTGAGCACGGCGCCCAGCCCGGGCACCGCGTAGTGGGCCTCCAGCATCGCCGGCACGTTGGGCGCCAGGATCGCCACCGTGTCGCCGCGGCCGACGCCGCGCCGCGCGAGGGCCGAGGCGAGCCGCCGGCAGCGCGCCTCGAACTGCGCGTAGGTGAACGCCTGGTCGCCGTGGCGCACCGCGATGCGGCCGGGCCAGGTGTCGGCCGCACGGCGCAGGAACCCGACCGGCGAGAGCGGAACGTGGTTCGCCGCGTGGCGCCCGAGATCCGGGGCGTGCCCTCCCCGCATGGCGCGGCTCAGCCGGCGCGGCGGCGCCGCAGCCAGGCCTCCAGCTCGCCGAGGATGCCGCGGCGGAACGCGAGGACGCAGACCACGAAGATGGCGCCCTGCGTGATCGTGAACCACGAGCCCAGCTCGGCGAGGTAGTTCTCCATCGCGATGATGGCGAAGGCGCCCACCACCGGCCCGAAGATCGTCCCCATGCCGCCCAGGAGCGTCATCAGTACCACCTCGCCGGACATCGACCAGTGCACGTCGGTGAGGGAGGCGAGCTGGAAGACGATCGCCTTGGTGGCGCCGGCCAGCCCCGCGAGCCCCGCGGAAAGGACGAAGGCGGCCAGCTTGTAGTGGTCCGTGCGGTAGCCCAGCGAGGTCGCGCGCGGCTCGTTCTCGCGGATGGCCTTCAGCACCTGGCCGAAGGGCGAGTGGATGATCCGGTAGATCAGCAGGAACCCCGCGGTGAAGATGGCGAGCACCACGTAGTAGAGGACGTAGGTGTTGGTGAGGTCCAGGAACCCCAGGAAAGTCCCGCGCGGCACGGCCTGGATGCCGTCCTCGCCGCCCGTGAAGGGCGCCTGGAGGCTGAAGAAGAAGACCATCTGCGCGAGCGCCAGGGTGATCATGGCGAAGTAGATGCCCTGCCGCCGGATGGCGAGGAGCCCGGCGAAGACACCCAGCACCGTAGCCGCGGCCGTGCCGGCGAGGATCGCGAATTCCGGCGGGAAGCCCCAGACCTTGGCGGCGTGCGCCGAGACGTAGCCCGCCATCCCCAGGAACATGGCGTGCCCGAACGACAGCAGCCCCCCGAAGCCGAGCAGCAGGTTGAAGGCGCAGGCGAAGAGCGCGAAGCACAGCGCCTTCATCACGAACACCGGATAGACGACCATGGGGGCCACCAGGAAGAGCGCCATCATCACCAGGAATGCCCGGCGGTGGTAGCGGAACTCGGCGGCGTCGTCCCGGGAGGGGTGCGGCTTGTACTGGTCTTCGGCCATGGCTAGCGGCTCCCGAACAGGCCCTGCGGCCGGATCATGAGGACGATGGCCATGATCACGAAGATCACGGTGTTGGAGGCTTCCGGGTAGAACACCTTGGTGAGCCCCTCGATGATCCCGAGGCCGAAGCCGGTGACGACCGCGCCCATGATGGAGCCCATGCCGCCGATCACCACGACCGCGAACACCACGATGATCGTGTCGGCCCCCATGAGCGGGTTGACCTGGTAGATCGGCGCCGCCATCACGCCCGCGAGCGCGGCCAGCGCCACGCCGAAGCCGTAGGTGAGCGTGATCATGCGCGGCACGTTGACGCCGAAGGCCTGCACCATCGACGGGTTCTCGGTGGCGGCGCGCAGGTAGGCGCCCAGCTTCGTGCGCTCGATCACGAACCAGGTGCCGAGGCACACGGTAAGCGACGCCACGATCACCCAGGCGCGGTAGTTCGGCAGGAACATGAACCCGAGGTTCTGGCCGCCGGAGAGGCTCTCGGGGATCGAATAGGGGAGCCCGGCGGAGCCGAACTGGTGCCGGAAGGCGCCCTGGAAGATGAGGGCCAGCCCGAAGGTGAGGAGCAGACCGTAGAGGTGGTCCAGCTTGTAGAGCTTCGAGAGCATGAGCCGCTCGATGATGACGCCCGTCGCGCCGACCGCCAGCGGCGCGAGAAGGAGCGCCCACCAGTAGTTCACGCCCAGCTTGTTCAGCAGGAAGTACGCCGCGAACGCGCCCATCATGTACTGCGCGCCGTGGGTGAAGTTGATGATGTTGAGGAGCCCGAAGATGACCGCCAGCCCCAGCGACAGCAGGGCGTAGAACGACCCGTTGATCAGGCCGATCAGCATCTGCCCCATGATGACGGGCAGCGGCTTGCCGAAGATCTCAGTCATGTTCGCCCCGTGGCTGTTCGATCGTGACGAGCGGCGCCCCGGGGGGCGTCCGCTCGATCACGGTTCCGACTTGTCCTACTTCGCGGCCACCAGCGGGCAGCCGCCTTCCGCCATCGGGCGGAAGGCCTGGTCCGCCGGCACGGTGGCCCTGAGCTTGTAATAGTCCCAGGGGCCCTTCGATTCCGAAGGCTTCTTCACCTCGAACAGGTACGAGTTGTGGATCTTGCGGCCGTCGGCCCGGATGGAGCCCTTGCCGAACAGCGGGTCGTCGGTGGGCAGCTCCTTCATCTTGGCGACCACCTTCGTGCCGTCGTCCGTCTTGGCGGCCGCGACCGCCTTCAGGTAGTGCAGCACCCCGGCATAGACGCCGGCCTGGCCCATCGAGGGCATCTTGCCGCCGTGCTGCGCACCGTAGCGCTTCGACCACGCGCGCGTCTGGTCGTTGAGGTCCCAGTAGAAGCTCTCGGTGAAGATGAGGCCCTGCGCCTTCTCGAGGCCGAGGGCGTGCACGTCCGTGAGGAACACGAGCAGGCCGGCGAGGTTCTGGCCGCCCTTCACGATGCCGAACTCGGCCGCCTGCTTGATCGCGTTGGTCGTGTCCGCGCCCGCGTTCGCGAGGCCGATGATCTTCGCCTTCGAGGCCTGCGCCTGGAGCAGGAACGAGGAGAAGTCCGCGCTCGGGAACGGGTGGCGCACCTTGCCCAGCACCTTGCCGCCGCTCTTCAGGACGACCGCCTCGGTGTCGCGCTCCAGCGCGTGGCCGAAGGCGTAGTCGGCGGTGAGGAAGAACCAGGAGTCGCCGCCGGTCTTCACGATCGCGCTGCCCGTGCCGTTGGCGAGCTGCCAGGTGTCGTAGGTCCAGTGCACGGTGTTCGGCGTGCAGGCCTTGCCGGTGAGGTCCGAGGAGGCGCCCGTGGAGATGATGGCGGCCTTGCCCTTCTCCTTGGCGATCTGGTTCACGGCGAGCGCGACCGAGGAGGTCGGCAGGTCGACGATCACGTCCACGCCGTCGCTGTCGAACCACTTGCGCGCGATCTGCGAGCCCACGTCGGGCTTGTTCTGGTGGTCGGCCGCGATGACCTCGATCGGGGTGGTGAAGCCCTTGTTCTGCGCCTTGAAGTCCTCGACGGCCATCTTCGCCGCGAGGGTCGAGCCGGGGCCGGCCAGGTCGGCGTAGGTGCCCGACTGGTCGTTCAGGACGCCGATCTTCACGACGTTGCCCGAGATCTGGGCGTTGGCCGCGCCGGCCGTGAGGGCCAGCAGTGCGGCGGAAAGCAGCTTGCGCTTGAAATTCATGTCAAATGTCTCCTCTTGTCGCTTTCGTTGGTCTAGACACCCAGATACTCCTTGAGCAATTGCGTCTTGCTCTCGAGCTCGACGGCCGTGAAGCTCTCCGCGATCTTGCCATGCTCCATCACGTAGAACCGGTCGGCGAGCGGTGCGGCGAAACGGAAGTTCTGCTCCACCAGCACGATGGTGAAGCCGCGCTCCTTGAGCTTGACGATGACGCGCCCGAGCGCCTGCACGATCACCGGGGCCAGTCCCTCGGTGATCTCGTCCAGGAGCAGCAGGTGCGCACCGGTGCGCAGGATCCGGGCCATGGCGAGCATCTGCTGCTCGCCGCCCGAGAGCTTGGTGCCCTGCGCGGTCTTGCGGCGCTCGCGCAGGTTCGGGAACATGTCGTAGATCTCCTCGACGCTCATGCCGCCCTCGCCGATGCGCGGCGGAAGCATGAGGTTCTCCTCCACGGAAAGGCTGGAGAAGATCGCGCGCTCCTCGGGGCAGTAGCCGATGCCGAGGTGGGCGATGCGGTGCGTGGGCCACGAGACCGTCTCCTGGCCCTGCACGACGATCGAGCCCGCGCGCCGTCCCACGAGGCCCATGATCGACTTGAGCGTCGTGGTCCTGCCCGAGCCGTTGCGCCCCAGGAGGGTCACGACCTCGCCCTTGTTCACGGTGAGGTCGACGCCGTGCAGGATGTGCGACTCGCCGTACCAGGCGTGCAGGTGCTCGATGCGCAGGACCTCAGCCATGGGCGGCCTCCGCGGTGCCCATGTAGGCCTCGATCACCTGCGGGTTGGCGGACACCTCGGCGTACGTGCCCTCGGTGAGCACCGCGCCGCGCTGCAGCACCGTGATCGTGTCGCAGATGCCGGAGACCACGCCCATGTTGTGCTCGACCATCAGGACGGTGCGCCCCTTGGCCACATCCTTGATGAGGCTCTTCACGAGGTCCACGTCCTCGTGGCCCATCCCCGAGGTGGGCTCGTCCAGCAGCATGAGCTCCGGCTCCATGGCGAGTGTCGTGGCGATCTCGAGCGTGCGCTTGCGCCCGTAGGCCAGTTCCACCGCGTTGGTCTGGGCGAAGCGGCGCAGGTCCACGCGGTCCAGGATGGCGAGCGCGCGGTCGTTGAGCGCGTCGAGCGACGAGGCGGGCTTCCAGAAGTGGAAGCTCGTCCCGGTGGCGCGCTGCAGCGCGATGCGCACGTTCTCGAGCACCGTGAGGTTCGGGAAGACGGCGGATATCTGGAAGGAGCGGATGATGCCCCGGCGCGCCACGTCGGCGGGCTTGTCGTGCGTGATGTCCTGCCCGTTGAAGAGGATCTCGCCGGAGGTCGGCGGAAGGAACTTGGTGAGCAGGTTGAACACGGTCGTCTTGCCCGCGCCGTTGGGGCCGATGAGCGCGTGGATCGTGCCGCGCCTCACCTTCAGGTCCACGCGGTCGACCGCGACGAAGCCCTTGAATTCCTTCGTGAGCCCTCGGGTTTCGAGGATGATGTCGTCGGCCATCGCTTCCGGTTCGGGGGGATCAGCCGCGCGCCCCAGAATTCCGGGAATCCGGACGCGGGTCGGCGGGTAGTGCCGCATGCTAACCCACGGCTTCCGCGGGTCGCAAGGAAAGCCGGGGGCCGCAGGCTGCGGCTGTCAGGAATGTCGGACAGCCCGGGCAGATGCCCGGGCCGCTCCGGCTGCCCGGCTCCTGCCCGTCAGGGCGGTCCCGGCGGCGCGAGGCCCTGGCTCCCCTTCGCGCCTACTGGCAGATCAAGCTTACGTTGCGATTCAGGAAGCTGATGCGGCATCCGGTTCCCGAAAGTCCTACCCCCACGGTCCCGTTGCTCGCGTTGCTCAGCACTTCCATGCGCCCCTGCCGAGGTCCGGACACGGAAGGCAGGAATCCCACGTCGAGGCGGCACGATTCGCCGGCCGGCAGCGACGACGGGCAGCCGCTGGACACCGGGAACTCGAACGGCGCGTTCAGGCTCGTGATCACGAGCGGAGCGCCGCCGGTGTTGCGTACCGTGACAGCCTGCGAGGAGGAGCCACGCCCGACCATCGAGTTGCCGAACGACAGGCTGGTGGCCGACAGCTCGATGATCGGCACCGGCGGCGGCGTCCCGCCGCCCGAGAGAGCGATCGCGAACGGGGCGTTGGTCGCATCCCCGGCGACGACCAGGGAGCCGGCGCGCGTCCCGGCGGCCGTGGGCGTGAAGGTCACCGATATGGTGCAGCTTCCGCCCGGCAGCACGAGCGAGCAGTTGTTCGCCTGCGCGAAGTCCCCGGTCACCGTGACGCCGCTGATCGTGGCCGTGGCACCCCCCGTGTTGGTGAGCGTCACCGACTGCGCGGGGCTGGTCGTGGCGACCTCCCGGATCGCGAAATCGAGGGCCGCGGGTTGCGCGGCAAGCGTGGCAACCGGCACGGCCGTGGCGGTCCCGGAAAGCCCGACGAAAGTCGGGCTCGTCGGCGCATTGCTCAGGATCCTGAGCGTCGCGGCATTGGTCCCGGTGGTCGAGGGCGCAAAGACGAGCGTGACGGAACATTGTGCCCCGGCCGGCAGGGTCGTCACGCAGCTGTTGGAGACGATGGCGAATCCCGAGCCGACGATCTCGACGGCCGATATCGCGAGCGGCAGGCCGCCCGCGTTGGTGACCGTCACCGAAAGCGGCTCGGAGGTCGTGCCCACCTGCGTGGTCGGGAACGATACGGCGCTCGAGGAAACGGAGACCGCAGGAACCGGTGCCGGCGTGCCGGAACCGGTAAGCGCCACCGAGCCGGTTCCCTGCGCGGCGTCACTCGCCACGGTCAGCGTGCCGATGCGGCTCCCCTCGATCAGGGGCGCGAACGTGACGGTGATCGTGCAGGTGGAGCCCGCTGCGAGAGTCGCCGGCGCGATCGGGCAGTTCGTGCTGAGGCCGAAGTCGCCGAGTGTCGTGCCGATCGAGGTGATGGCAAGCGGCGCCGTCCCGGCGCTCGAAAGCGTCACCTGCACCGGGCTCGAGGTGGTCCCGACGGCCTGCGGCGGGAACGCGATGCTCGGCGGCGTCAGGCTGATGCCTGGCACCGGCAACGCAGTCCCGTTGCCGACGAGGTCGAGCGTCGCACTGCCGCCGTTGCTGGCAAAGGCGATCGTGCCGCTCGCGGCACCCACCACGGTGGGCTGGAAGCGGACCTCCACCGTGCAGGAATTGCCGGGCCCCGGGGCGGG
>JAMPXV010000026.1 GCA_023700985.1 Lysobacter sp. | reverse complement strand
TGCCCGGCTTCGTGGACTACGCGCACAACGATTACGCGCAGCTGTTCCTGGAGCTGGGTGTCGCGGGCGCGGCCGTCATCGTGCTGCTCGGCGTGGCCTATGCGATGCGATGGATCGAGCTGGCCCGCGTGTGGCGCGAGCGCACCCACGGGCACCTGCAGATGGCGGCGGGGCTGGGGATGCTGGCGATGATCGTGCACGGGCTCGTCGACTTCAATTTCCACATCCCGGCGAATGCGATCTACTTCTCGTTCCTCGCGGGCATCTTCTTTTCCCCCCTCGCAAGAAACCAGAAGTAATCAGATTACTTCACGCTATGTTTGGCTATATTTCCGAAGAACCACGGCGTAATCAGATTACTTTGACGAGAGCGAAATGACTGGACTCCTGGGAAAGGGAACGCGGATCTATGTGGCCGGCCACCGCGGCCTGGTCGGCTCCGCGTTGGTGCGCGCGCTTCGCAAGATGGGCTGCGACAACATCGTCGCGCGCACCCACGCCGAGCTGGAACTGACCGACCAGCGCGCGGTGCGGGAGCTCTTCGACAAGGAGAAGCCCGAGGTGGTGTTCCTCGCCGCGGCCAAGGTGGGCGGCATCCTCGCGAACGACACCTACCCGGCGGATTTCATCTTCGACAACATCGCCGTCCAGACCAACGTCATCCACGAGTCGTGGCGCACGGGCGTGAAGCGGCTCGTGTTCCTGGGCTCGAGCTGCATCTACCCCCGCGACTGCCCCCAGCCCATCAAGGAGGAGTACCTCCTCACGGGCCCGCTGGAGCCCACCAACCGCGCCTACGCGCTGGCCAAGATCTCGGGCGTGGAGATGTGCGCTTCCTACAACCGCCAGCACGGCATGCAGTTCATCGGCGTGATGCCCACGAACCTCTACGGCCCCGGGGACAACTACGACCTCAACAGCTCGCACGTGATCCCGGCCCTCATCCGCAAGATGGACGACGCGCGCAAGAACGGCAGCGACGCCGTCACGCTGTGGGGCACGGGTTCGCCGCGGCGCGAGTTCCTGCACGTGGACGACCTGGCCGCCGCGTGCGTGATGTACGCCCAGCGCCCGATGGAGGAACTGCTGCGCTTCCCCGGCTTCGACCGCGCGCCGCTGATCAACATCGGCTGCGGCGACGACCTGCCGATCAAGGACCTGGCGGAACTCATCCGCGAGCTCTCGGAGTTCAAGGGCAAGATCGTCTGGGACACGACCAAACCCGACGGCACGCCGCGGAAACTCCTGGATGTCACGCGCATGACCTCGCTGGGGTGGAAGCCGACGATCGACCTGCGCACGGGACTCGCGGCGGAGATCGAGAATTACAGGAAGGGGCTGGCGGGGTAGCACCCTCACCCCCAACCCCTCTCCCAAGGGAGAGGGGAGAAACGTGCTCCCTTCTCCCTCCGGGAGAAGGGTCGGGGATGAGGGGCTGGCGGGTCAGCCTAGCGAATCACGTCGTCGCCGCCGAGGTGGCTGCCGGTGTGCACCTCAGGGAGGTGCAGGGTGAACCGCCCGCCGGGTTCCACGTGGATGCGCTTGATCCTTAATCCGGGCCCTTGCCGCGCCGGAGATACCGCCACGGGATGCGGACGAAAATCCCCAAACAAATCAAAACTTTCGTTACACTTTTGCACAAGTAACTAGAACAATTACGTCTCATGCGCATGCAGGCCATCGGTAAGGACGTTCGGATCATCCGGGCACGGCGGGCCACGCCGTGGGCTTGACCCTGCCCGGCATCGCCGTCGCCGCGGCCGGCATGGCGGTGGTCGCCACGATCGCCACCATGGTCCTGGCGCTTTTCGCCCCCGCCCTCGGCTTGGTCGACCACCCCGGCGGCCGCAAGGATCACAAGGGGTCCGTGCCGGTGGTCGGCGGGATCGCCCTCGTGGTCACCCTCCTCTGCGCCGTCTTCTGCCTCGACCGCTCGCCGGTGCCGCCCTCCTTCCTCGGCGCGGTGGCCATCCTGGTGATCGTCTCGGTGTGGGACGACTGGAAGGAACTGCACCACGTGCCGCGCTTCCTCGCGCAGATCGTGGCCGTGCTGGTGATGGTCTACGGCGCGGGCGTGGAACTGCGCTCGGTGGGCGACCTGCTGGGCTGGCGGACCATCGGCCTTTCGGTGCTCTCCGTGCCGTTGACGGTGTTCGCCGTCGTGGGCGTGATCAATGCGGTGAACATGATCGACGGGATGGACGGGCTGGCGGGGTCGACCTCGCTCGTGGCGCTGGCGTGGTTCGGCGTGGCGGCGAGCCTTTCGGGCCTGCCGGAGCAGGCGGGGCTGGCCTGGCTGTTGTGCGGCGGGCTCGCGGGATTCCTGCTGCTGAACCTTCGACTGCCGTGGCAGCCGCGGGCGCGCGTCTTCCTGGGGGATGCGGGCAGCACGCTGCTGGGCTTCGCGCTCGCGTGGCTCGCCATCGACCTCTCGCAGGGGCACGGGCGCACGATGCCGCCGATCGCGGCCCTGTGGGTGGTGCTGCTGCCGCTGGCCGATACCGTGTCGCTGATGACGCGGCGGCGCTCGCGGGGGAAGAGCCCGTTCAAGCCGGACCGCGAGCACATCCACCACTTTTTGCTGGCGCACGGTTTCTCCGTGAGCGGGGCGCTGGGGGTGCTGGTGGCGGCGTCCTTCGTCTTCGGCGCCGTGGGCGTCGTCGGCTGGCGCCTGGGCGTGCCGGAGCCGGCGCTCTTCTGGGTGTTCTTCTTCTCGTTCTTCGCCTACCACTACGCGATCAAGCGGGCGTGGGCGAGGCTCTATGCGCGTGGGTTCCAGGGGCCGGGTTCGGAGGGGAGCAGGGAGACTTAGGCACCCTCATCCCCCGTCAACGCGGCCCGGTCGAGGCGCGTTGAGAATGCACGCCCTCCGCATCCCTCATCCGTGCCATCCGGCACCACGACGACCCTGAGGTCCGCTTCGAGTCCAGCCTCCAAGGAGCTCTCACTAACATATCTGTTGCTCATATGCTATTCTCATGCATCGCGATCCGTCTCTCGACACGCTGCTCGACCTGGACGGAGTGATCATTGGCGGCCTTGCAGGCGGCCATTGGGTGAAGTTCGACGTTTGCCGGGTGCCCGCCACGGCAGGCAGGCCGTACGGCATCCGATACTCAATGACGCTGCACGATGCATCGGGTAGCCGCGTGTTCGGGATGGACAACGCCCACGCCATTGCCATCAGGCGCGGTGTCCAAACGGCACGCTCGCGCACTTTCGACCATGTCCACCGCGCGAAGGGCGACAAAGGGATCGATTACCCCTACCAGGATGCCGCTTCGCTGATTCGGGATTTCTGGCTGGCGGTGGACCGGATACTCGAGGAACGGAAATGAACAAGCGGATCATCAGGGTCGGAATCCAGTCATACGGGGACATCAAGAGCAGGACAATCGCGATCGCCAGCGGGGCGCACAAGCCGTCCGCGGGCGAACCGAAGGTTTGGTTCGTGTCGCTCAAGTCCTTCGCGAGCGTGTTGTCCGAGGAGAACGCCGCACTCCTCGCCGTGATCCGCAGGACCCGGCCAGCCTCGCTCAAGGAACTGGAGAGGTCCACGGGGCGCGCGCAGAGCAATCTCTCCCGGACGCTACGCACCATGGAGAAGTACGGCTTGGTGCGGTTGGCTGAGGGCAAGGGCTCCAGGGGAAGGAAGCCTCTGCGGCCGGAAGTCCTGGCCGACCGAATTGTGCTGGAGTTGGCCGTTTAGGGCACCCTCACCCCCGACCCCTCTCCCAAGGGAGAGGGGAGAACGTCGAAGAACCCTCTCCCTTGGGAGAGGGGAGTCGAGAGGAAGGGAGAGCGGAGACGAGATCGAGGGGCTAGGTGCCGCTCGCGAGAGCGCGGATTTCCTCGAGCGCGTCGGCGAACGAGAGAGCAGCGCCCGCGCGGTATTCCGCCTCGAACTCGCGCTTGCCCAGCTGCTTGTGCAGCCTCGCGTGCATCTGGCCGACCTGGCGCACGCGAACCGGCATTCTCATGGACTCATGGGCCTCGCGCCAGGCATCGGCCACGCCGGCGAGGCGCGCGGCGACGGGCTGGCCGGCCAGTGCGGCCGCGACCACCACGCTGCAGTCCAGGCACTCCGCCACGGCGATGACGTGCCCGTTCTTCGCGTTGATGTCCAGGGCTTCGCCGAGCGAGCGGCGGGCCAGGTCCCCGTCCCCGGCGATAGCGGCGCACTTCGCCATGCGGCTGCGCAGTACGCTCGTGACCACGTCGTCCACGGACGGCGAGCGCGCCTGCAGCGCCTGCTGGCACAGCTCCAGCGCGCTGGCCGCCGCGCCGCGGTCGAGAGCGCACTCGGCCAGCCACATCAGGCTGATGCACTCCGCCCTGCGGTTGCCCGACTCCCGGCAGGTCCTCGCAGCCTCCGGCAGGGACTTCTCCGCCGCGGCAATGTCGTCCACGAAGAAATCCAGCCGGCTCAGGTTCATCTGCGCGTGCCCTACGCGCCAGCGGATCCCCTGCTCCCGGAACACCGCGAGGGCCTGCTTGTAAAGGAGGCGGGCCTCGTCGAATTCGCGCAGGAACAGGCGGGAGATGCCCAGCTCGTTGCACGAGACGGCCCACTCGGCACGTGCATCCGGAAGCGCGGCCAGGATATCGACGCTGCGCGCGAGGAACTCCGCCGATTCGGCGAAGCGCCCCAGGTCCTTGTGCAGCACGCCCAGGGACTGCAGCAGTTGCCCCTGGAGCAGCGGCGGCAACCCGGGTGACGACGCCATCGCCAGGCGCAGCCAGCGAAGCGCCTCCGGCAGCAGCCACTCGTCGATCCAGTAGTGGAAGACCCCGATCGCCAGTTCCGCGCCCGCCACGGCGTCGCCGCCCTCCTCCAGCGCCCAGCGCAGGGCGGCCAGGATGTCGGGATGGCAATCGCGGATGCGCGCCGGCCCGTCGACCCACTGGCCCGACTCGTGCGCCGCCCGCGCGGCCTGGCAGATGTCGCGGTAGTGGTGCGCATGCCGGCTGCGGATCTCCGTCATCTCGCCGGCCTGTTCCAGCTTCATCCGCCCGAACGCGCGGATGGTCTCGAACTGCCCGAAGCGCTGTACGCCCGGCCCGGCCTGCGGCTGGATGAGCGACTTGTCCACGAGCGAGGTGAGGAGGTCGATCACCTGCACGCGGTCCTCGTGCGGTTCCGCGCAGACCCCCAGCGCATCGTCGACGGAGAACGGCGTGGCGAAAACGGAGAGGCGGCGGCACAGGCGCTGCTCCGGCTCCGGGAGCTGCGCGTAGCTCCAGTCGAGCGTGGCCTCGAGGGTGCCCTGGCGCGCGGTCCCCGTGGTGTCGCCGCCCGTCAGCACGCGCAGCCGGTCGTCGAGCAGCCGGTCCAGTTCCTCGAGGGACACGGCGCGCAGCCTCGCGGCCGCCAGCTCGATCGCGAGCGACAGGCCTTCGAGCCGGCCCATGATGCGCGCGATCACGGGCCGGTCCTGCTCACCGGGCAGGAAGTGCGGCGCGGCAGCCGACGCGCGCGCGAGGAACAGCTTGGTGGCATCGGCCTCCGACAGCGGCGGCACCTCGTACAGGTGCCCCCCCGCGAGCCCGATGGACTGCCGGCTGGTGCACAGGATGCGCAGCTCCGGGCAGGACTTGAGAAGGAGCGCGCACAACGAGGCGACATCGGCGGCCACGTGCTCGCAGTTGTCGAGAATGATCAGGGTTGGCGTTTCGCGAAGCCGTGCGGTCAGGGTCTGGAAGAGCGGGCTGCCCGACTTCGGCAGTCGCCCCCGGGCCTGCAGGAGCGCGAGGACGATCGCATCGACCCCGGTCGCGGGCACCAGGTCGGCGAACCACACGCGGTCCGCGGTCAGCCGGAGCCGCTCGTGCCCCGCCTGGATGGCGAGCCGCGTCTTGCCGATGCCGGCCACGCCCTTGAGCGTGACGAGGCGGGCGGAATCCAGCAGTGCCACGAGGTGCGCCATTTCGCTCCCGCGGCCCACGAGCGGGCTGGGCGGGTTGGGCAGGTTGGAGCGCTCCCAGACCGCCTCGCCTGCCACGCCCGACACCGGTTGGTCGAAGCGATAGCCGAGGCCGGTGACCGTCGCGATGGCCGGGTGCCCGAGGAGCTTCCGCAGCGCCGACACCTGGACGTGGATGTTGCTTTCCTCGACGACGCGCCCGGCCCACGCGACGCGCAGGATCTCGTCCTTGGTCACGAGACGGCCGGCGTTGCGCACGAGGAGTGCAAGGAGGTCGAAGCCGCGCGTGGCGAGCTTCACGCGCCTGCCCTGGCGGCGCAGTACGCGGTCGGCCTCGTCAAGCTCGAATTCGCCGAATCGGTGCACGCCGAGATCGCGCTCGCGATGCATGGGCACTGCACGCCTCCCTGCGTGCGGTGTTTCGCCAGGCCGATGGGCGGCCTGGACTGCGGTGAAGCGCTCTAAATTTTTTTTTAAGACTGCATTACGGACGCCGGAGCGGCCACCCACCGAATCTTCGCCATGCGCGGGAATTATGACAAGCCCTTTATGGGGAGGGGCTGGCCGGGCTGGCTCGCGACATGAGCCTTGCGGGGAGGACGATCGGACTTCCGGGGGGGAATTCTCCGAGGGAACGGGCCGCCGGGGGTGCGAGGCGCCGGGATCCGGTAGCGGACGTCAAATTGCGGCATTCCATGCGCCTAGTTGCGATTGCCGCGCTGCGAGCGAGGTCGGTATGTTCAATCAGATAACAGCACTCGGCAATTCGCCGGCAAACGGCGCAGGAACAGCGCACGTGAACGACCAGGCCAATTCAAGGCTGCTTCGTATCGTGAAGCGGCAGCGCGCCAACCTCGACGGCAACCTGCCCACCTACGATTCGCTCATCGGCTACTCGCTCTTCCTCCTGCTGTGCGAGTACGACGTGCGCGGCGAGACCCCGCGGCTGAAGGACATCCACCTGGAACTCGGGCGGTCCCCGGGCGGCGTGCGGCGGCTGGTTCGCGCGCTCACCGCGGACGGGTGGGTCGAGATCACGCGCTCCGAGCGCGACCTGCGCACGCGGTTCATCGTCGCGACGCCGAAGCTCAAGCGCACGATCGCCGCGTACATCCAGTCGATAAGTGCCTGAGCTCACCGAGGCGCAGCGCCTTTTGCTGGGCCTCGGCGGGCCGGGGCTCTTCATGGCCCTCACGGCGCTGGGGACGGCCATCGCCGTCGTGGCGCTGGAGCGGCTGGCCCCCGGGCTGGGGCTCGTGGATCACCCCGGCGGGCGGAAGGACCACGATGCGCCCGTGCCCGTCGTGGGCGACATCGCGCTGGTGGTCGTGCTGATCGGCGCCGTCTTCCTGGCGGACCGCCCGCCCGTGCCGCCCTTCTTCCTCGCCGCGGCGGGCATCCTGGTGGTGGTATCGGTGCTGGACGACTGGAACGGCCTGCACCACATGCCGCGCTTCGTGGCGCAGGCCATTGCGGTGCTCGTGATGGTGTGGGGTGCGGGGGTGGAACTTCGTTCGGTTGGCGACCTGCTGGGCTGGCGGACCATTGGCCTGTCGGTGCTCGCGGTGCCGGTCACCGTGTTCGCCGTGGTGGGCGTAATCAACTCGGTGAACATGATCGACGGGATGGACGGGCTGGCGGGGTCGGTGTCGCTCGTCTCGCTGGCGTGGCTCGGCGTGGCGGCGAGCCTGTCGGGCCTTTCGGCGCAGGCGGGGCTGGCGTGGATGCTGTGCGGGGGGCTGGCGGGGTTCCTGCTGTTCAACCTGCGGCTGCCCTGGCAACCGCGGGCGCGCGTGTTCCTGGGGGATGCGGGCAGCACGCTGCTGGGCTTCGCGATCGCGTGGCTCGCCATCGACCTCACGCAGGGGCCGGGACGCGTGATGCCACCGATCGCTGCACTCTGGGTGGCGGCGCTGCCGCTGGCCGACACGCTGTCGCTGATGGCGCGGCGGCGCTCGCGGGGGCAGAGCCCGTTCCGGCCTGACCGCGAGCACATCCACCACTTCCTGCTGGCACGCGGGTTTTCCGTGAGCGGGGCGCTGGCGGTGCTGGTTGTGGCCTCGGTGGCCCTCGGCGCGGTGGGTGTCCTGGGGTGGCGCCTGGGGGTGCCGGAGCCGGTGCTCTTCTACGCGCTGGCCTCCCTCTTCCTCACCTACCACTTCGCCATGAAGGACGCTTGGGCGCGGCTCCATCCGTTCGGCTTCACCGGTCCCCCCTCCTCCGTCGCCCGCGAAACCTGACCCTCCTTTTTTTGGGACGGTTCTACGGAACCGGTCTACGGAACCGGTCTGTGGGACGGTTCTACAGAACCGTCCCACTTTTCGGGGGATAGGCGTTTTTCGAAGTCGTCGCTGCCGAAAGGGCGGCATTTACGGAAGCGCCTGCGGATCCGATCCAGCTCCGGCTGGCTGATCCCTTGCGCAACGAAATCGGTCCAGATTTTCGACCGCTCCGCCGGACTTCCGCCCAGCCGGATGAATTCCTCGTGAGGAGTGATTTCGGCGCGGCTTCCCCTCCCGGTGTTGTGAGGGTGGCTGGACCATGGGAATTTTTCGGGCGCATCCACCATGCCTGCGCGAACCGGGTTCAGCTCGATGTAGCGCATGGCCTGGAAGAAATACTGCTGGCTTTCGATGAGACTGGCCCAGTAGCGACCTTGGAACAGTGGGCCGGTCCGGTCGCAATGGTGGTTGAAGTAGCGCGCGTACTGCATGCCCAGGTAGTGCATCACCTTGGACGCGGTTCCTGTCACATGGGTCGTCGCCAGCAGATGGACGTGATTGCCCATCAGCACGAACGCATGCAGTTGGAAGTCCGTGCCCTCCATCGCCTCCCGCAGGTACTTGAGGAACACGTTCCGGTCCAGATCGGAGTTCAGGCACGGCATGCCGTTCACCGCCCGAATGCCGATGTGGCGCGGGAGTCCAGGAATGTCGAGGCGTGCGTGGCGGGGCATGCGCCTAAAACGCGCAACACCCATGTTCGGGTGACATGCCGGGGCAAAACGGTACTGGGACGGTTCTACAGAACCGGTCAACGGAACCGGTCAACGGGACGGTTCTACAGAACCGTCCCAGAATCAGTCGTTACCGGACCAGTAGCCCCTTCAGTCCCCTGCACCCGTCCTCGACCATTTCAAGGACAAGATCGAAGTCCTTGGCCTGCCCGCCGAAGGGGTCCGGGACATCCTCGCCGTGGAAGCGATCGCCGTAATCGAGAAAAAGCTCGATCTTGTGCTTGCACCGCGTTGGTGCGATCTGGCGCAGGTTCGCGAGGTGCTCGCGCCCCATGCCGAGAATCGTGTCGAAATGGTCGAAGTCATCCCCGCGAATCCGCCGCGAGACGATGTGGGTGAGGTCGTAGCCGCGCAGCTTGGCCCGCTCGACGGCCAGGGGGAAGGGCGGCTTTCCGACGTGGTAGTCGTGCGTGCCAGCCGAATCCACCAGGAACCGATCGGCCACGCCCTGTGCGGCCAGCATCTTCTTCAGCACTCCCTCCGCGGTGGGCGACCGGCAGATGTTGGCGGTGCAGACAAACAGTATCGAACGCATACCCAATTGTACCGGGGTGGCCAAGTGGGACGGTTCTGCGGAACCGTCCCGTAAACCGGTTCCGTTGACCGGTTCCGTTGACCGGTTCTACAGAACCGTCCCGAAAAGGGTGTAGGCAAGCTTGATGTATTCCATGATCACGAACTGCGCGGACCTGCGGCTGGCCCACCACCGGTCGGGCTCCCACCAGCGGGGCCGGGAGGCGACGAGGACGACCTCCACGCCGCTGCCCGCGAACGCCCGCCCCCAGAGGAGAACCAGCCTGCGCATGTGCGGCGGGTCGCTCACCACGAGCACCCGCTTCCACCCGCGCGACTTGGCCAGCCGCAACCCGAAGGCCGCCTCCTCCCCGGAGTTCGAGCTGGCCGAATCCATCAGCACCGCCGTTTCCGGCACGCCCGCCCGCACCAGCACCGCCGCCCGCCAGTAGAGGTAGGCCGGCAGCACCTCGTCCGCCATGTCCTCCGCACCGGTGAGCACGAAGACGCCCGCGAGCCCATCCCGATGCAGCGCCGCCGCCCGTACCACCCGCTCACCGGAGTCGCCACCCAGCACGAATGCGGCATCGGCCCGCACCGCCGCCCTCGCAGGCGATGCCAGGAAAGTCGCCGCCCCCATGAACGCCCACGCGCCGCCGGCGAGGAGCACAGCAACGATCAGCAGGGCGATCCAGCGGAAACGACGAGGACGATCGACTTGCATTTTCAAACGCTCCGACCTGGAGAGAGCGTGATTATCCCGTCAAGTAGTGGGACGGTTCTACAGAACCGTCCCGTAGACCGGTTCCGTAGACCGGTTCCGTAGAACCGTCCCAGAAATAGGGGGCTACTTCTTGAAGTCGCCCGCCTTCACGATGGTGACGCGGGCCGGGTCGAGGTGCTTGCGAAGGGCGGCGTTGACGTCGTCCACGGCCAGCGTCATGAGCTTGTCCTCGAAGGCCTTTGAATAGGCAAACGTGCGCCCCAGATGGAGGAAGGCCGCCCAGCCGCCGGCCAGCGTGCCGTCCTGCGCACGGTTCTGCACGCGCTGCTGCATGATCCCGGACTTCGCGTTGGCGAGTTCCTCGGCGGTGAAGCCGTCCTTCAGCGCGCGCGCCAGTTCCTCGCGGAAGGCAACCTCCACCTTGGCCACGTTCTGCGGGGCCGCGATGGCATAGGCGCTCCAGGTGGCCGCACGGTCCACCGAGGGGACGCTCAGCCCCGAGCCGGCCGAGTACGAGAGCCCCTCCTTCTGCCGCATGCGGCCCCCGAACCGCGAGTCCAGCCCCGCCCCGCCGCCCAGGATGTAGTTGGCCACGTAGAGCGCGGGGTAATCGGCGTCCTCGTCGCGCATGTCGATGTTCTGCCGCGCGAGGAAGATCGCGTTCTCCTTGTCGGGCGTGGCCACCGTCAGGTTGGCCGGCTTGATGTCGCCGTGCTTCACCGGCACGCGCGCCCAGGGGTTGGGCGCCTTCCAGCCCTCGAAAAGCTCCTTGAGCACCGCCGCCACGCGCGCCTCGTCGAAGTCGCCCACGATCGCGATCTCCGCGTGCCCCGCGCCGTAGAACTCCCGGTGAAAACGCCGCACGTCCTCGAGCTTCGCCGCCTTCACCTCCGCGATCGATTCCTCGAGCGTCGGGCTGTAGCGCCAGTCGCCCTTCGGATAGGCGTTGAAGTGCCGCGACAGCGCCTCGGAGGCGCGCGCGTTCGGCTCCGCAAGCTGCGACTGGATCGAGGTGATGGTCTGGTTGCGCAGCTGCTCGAACTCGCTCTCCGGGAACGAGGGCTCCTTGAGCACGTGGGCAGCCAGGCGCAGCGCCTCCTCCAGGTTGGGCCGCGTGGTCTGGAAGCTGCCGCCGTTGCCCCCGACGCGCCCCGACACCTTCAGGCGCTCCAGTTCATCCGAGAGCTGCGTGCGCGAGAACTTCGTCGTGCCGCGCGTGAGCATCTGCCCGGCGAGCTGTGAGGCGACCTTCTGCCCGAAGAGGCTCTTCTCGTCGCCCATGTTGAGGGAGATCGTCACGTTCACCGTCTCGCCGCGGTTCTTCTTCGAGAGCAGCGCCACCTTCACGCCGCCGAACTCCAGGCGCTTCGTGCGCGCGTCGATGTTCGCCTGCGTGGGCTCGAACGCCTCGGCCACCGACGCCTGCTCCTTGCCCTTGAAGTCCTTCATCACCTCGGCGATGGTGGGCGCGGGCGGGATCTCGGCGCGCTGCGGCGCATCCTCGGGCATGTACAGGCCCACGGTGCGGTTGTCGCGGCGGTAGTAGGCCTGCGCCGCCTTGGCGACGGCTTCCGAAGTCACCTTGGCGAGCAGGTCGCGCGACAGGAAGAAGAGCCGCCAGTCGCCCAGCGCGATGTACTCCGAGAGCTGCACGCCGACGGACTCGTGGTTGGCGAGCGTGGTCTCGAACTGGTTCTCGAAGCTCTTGCGCGCGCGGGCGATCTCCTCGGCCGTCGCGGGTGAGGCGCCGAAGCCCTCGACGATGCGCAGGAGCTCGTCGCGCACGGGCTCCACCGGGTCGCCCTTCTTCACCGTGGCGCCGAAGATGTGCAGGCCGGGGTTCACGCCGGTCATGGGGAAGCCGAACACCTGCGCGGCCTTGCCCGTCTCCACCAGCGCCTTGTGCAGCCGGCCCGTGGGCGTGTCGGCCAGCACGAAGTTCGCGAACCCGATGCCGTCCGCGTCCGGGTGCAGGCCCGAGGGCACCTTGTAGGCGACCGCGACGATCTGCACCTCGCCCTTGCGGCGGATCATGAACTGGCGCTCGCCGTCCTGGGTGGGCTCGACGGTCCACAGGTCGGGGAGCTGGCGGGCTGGCTTCGGGATCTTCCCGAAAGCGTCGGCGATGAGCGCGAGCGCCTTGCCCTCGTCGAACTTGCCGGCGACGAGCAGCACGGCGTTGTCCGGCTGGTAGTAGGTGCGGTAGAAGGCGCGGAGGTTTTCCTCCTTCACGTTCTCGATGTCGCTGCGATTGCCGATCGTGGAGCGGCCATAGGCGTGCCAGTCGTAGGCCACGCTCTGCAGGCGCTTGAGCAGCACGCCGAAGGGGCTGTTCTCGCCCATCTCGAACTCGTTCCTCACCACGGTCATCTCGGTGTTGAGGTCGGACTTGCGGATGAAGGAGTTGACCATGCGGTCGGCCTCCATCTCGATGGCCCACTTGAGGTTGTCGTCGGTGGCCTGGAAGAGCTCGAAGTAGTTGGTGCGGTCGAGCCAGGTGGTGCCGTTGGAGCGGGCGCCGCGCTGGTTGAACTGCTTGTCGAGGTCGGGGTTCTTCGGCGTGCCCTTGAAGACCAGGTGCTCCAGGAGGTGCGCCATGCCGGTCTCGCCGTAGTTCTCGTGGCGGCTGCCGACCAGGTAGGTGATGTTGACCGTGATCGTGGGCTTGGAGAGGTCGGGGAAGAGCAGGACCTTGAGTCCGTTGTCCAGGCGGTATTCCGTGATGCCCTCCACGGAGGTCACCTTCGTCACGCCCTTCGGCATGGCCGGCTGGGCCAGCGCGGGGGCGGCGACGAACGCGAGGCAAGCGGCGATCAGGCGAAACAAGCGCATCTTTTCACTCCATGTAATCAGATTAGAAATCCTAATCTGATTAGTTGAGGTTCTTTACGTGGTGCCGCGGCGGGCTTCGCAGAGACAGACAACCTATGCCCCGGAATCGTTCATCGCGGCCGGGCCGGCGGGAGCCGCGATTATCACAGAGTCGCGAGTTGCCGGGTTCAGGCGTAGGATGGCCCGACACGTCCATACACGACGGTCCAATGAGCGCACTCGGGCGCCTGATATTCGCGGTGATGGCCGTGGTCTCTTCCGCGGGAGGACTTGCGCAGGACGTTGACGGTGCCCGGGGAGCGTCCCTGCGCCCGGCGGCGGAGCCCGCCTCCACCAACTATTCCGACATCTGGTGGAACCCGGCCGAGTCGGGCTGGGGCATCACGATCGCCGACCACGAGACGCAGCTCTTCGCGGTCTGGTACACCTACGAGGCCGACGGCCGGCCCACCTGGTTCGTCATTCCGGGCGGCACCTTCACCCAGGAGCGCCGAATCTTCACGGGCACGGTCTATCGGACGCGCGGCCCGTGCTACCGCAACGCGACCTTCGACCCGGGCCAGGTGACGGCCACGCCCGTTGGGTCGGCGACGATCGATTTCGCGCCCCCGGACCTCCAGGCCGGCTGGGCGAGGTTCTCGGGCGCCATCGGCGGCACGAGCTGGTCGAAGGCGATCACCCGCCAGCCCTTCGGCAACGCCGCGCCGGACTGGGGCACGGACTTCACCGACATCTGGTGGAACTCCGCCGAGTCGGGCTGGGGCCTCGCGCTGTCGCAGCACGGCAACAACGTCTTCGGAGTCCTGTTCACCTACGACTGCGACGGCTCGCCCCTCTTCGTCGCGCTGCCCGGCGTGACCTTCCAGTCGCCGTCGGCTTACTCCGGAACGCTCTACACGACGACCTCCAGTTCGGGCTGGTGGGGCTCGCCGGCCTTCAGCGCGGCGGGCGTCACGGCGACCCCGGCTGGCTCTTCGTCGATCTCGTTCAACGGCCGCAACGGCCAGTTCCACTACACGATCAACGGTGCCTCGCGCGCCAGCCCGATCGGCCAGCAGCCGTTCGGGAATGCCCGGCCCGCCGTCCCGTCAACGACGAAGAGCCTGGCGGTGAGCCTCGGCGGAGCCGGCAGCGGCACCGTGTCTTCCTCGCCGGCCGGGATCAGCTGCGGGGCGACGTGCTCGGCCTCGTTCGCCGACGGGGCGACCGTAGTGCTCACGGCTCTGGCAAGCCCGGGGTCGAGATTCGCCGGCTGGGGCGGGGATTGCGCCAGCGCGGGCACCGGGGCCTGCACCCTCGTCATGTCGTCCGCGAGGAATGCCACCGCGAGTTTCAGCATCGCGCCGCCCCCGACGCCTCCCGCGGCGCAGGCGTGCACGGGCCAGTACAGCATGACGGTGAACATCGCGTTCATGGGGTGCGTGAACGCGAGCTACACGTTCACCGGCAGCCTGAGGATCGATGGCATCAACTTCGACGCCGCTTCCAACAATGCACCCAGCCAGTTCGCGGGCACCCTCACTGTTTCGAACGTGTCGGACATGTTCACGGGGTTCCCGGGAACCTGCCTTCCCGCCAACCCCCGGGTGGTCCAGGCGCCGTTCAACGGCTTCATGAACATCTCGCGCATCGGAAGCGCGGACGCCTTCGTCCTGGGCGAGGAACTCCACTTCCAGTTCTCGCTCGGAAGCATGAATACGGTGCTGGGCACCATCACGGGGCCGGAAGTGACCGGCGGCACCTTCTCCTGCACCTACTGACCCGCGCCCCTCACCCCCCGGAAGGGGGCCGCAGGAGAGGGTGCGCTATCCCCGCCGTCGGCGCGCCTCGTACAGGCAGATCCCGCTCGCGACTGACACGTTCAGGCTCTCGACCGACCCCATCATGGGGATGGAGACCAGGTGGTCGCAGGTGTCGCGCGTGAGTCGGCGAAGCCCCTCGCCTTCCGCGCCCAGGACCAGGCCGATCGCCCCGTCGAGCTTCGCCTTCCAGAGGGACTGGGGCGCGTCGTCGGCCGTCCCCACCATCCAGATGCCGCGTTCCTTGAGATCGCGCATCGTGCGGGAGAGGTTGGTGACGACGATGTAGGGCACCGTCTCCGCCGCGCCCGAGGCGACCTTGGCGGCGGCGATGGTCAGGCCGCAGCTGCGGTCCTTGGGGGCGATGACGGCGTGCGCCCCGGCACCGTCGGCCACGCGCAGGCAGGCACCGAGGTTGTGCGGATCCTGGACGCCGTCGAGCAGCAATAGCAGGGGCGGTTCGTCGAGGGTTTCCAGAACGTCCTCGATGAACTGGGGCATGCGCATCTCGTCGGCCATCGCGACCACGCCCTGGTGGCGGGCCCCGCCGGCCATGCCGTCGAGGCGCTTGGCGTCCACGGTCATCACCCGCACGCCGAACTTCTCGGCGAGGACCTTGAGCTCCTTCATGCGTGCATCCGTTCGGCCCGCGTCCACGAAGATCTCGCGCACCGAGTCCGCCTTCTGCTTCAGGCGGCCCTTCACGGCATGGAATCCCGCCAGTGTCTTCATTTCGTCTCCTGGTGGGACGGTTCTACGGAACCGTCCCACAGAACCGGTCTACGGAACCGGTCTACGGACCGGTTCTACAGAACCGTCCCGTTATGTGCCTACTTGCGCTTCTTCTTGGCGCCGTCGGTGGCGCGCGTATTGAGCTTGGACTGCTTCTTGTCCTGGTCGCGCGGCTTCTGGACGACGGGGACGGGGATGGCGTGCGGCAGGTCGCCCTCGGCGGCCGCGCGCCGGCCCGCGATGTCGGCCAGCACGAAGTCGATCTTGGTCGTCTCGATGTCCACCCGCACCACGCGCACCTTCACGCGCGCGCCGAGCTGGTAGCGCACGCCCGTGCGCTCCCCGCGCAGCAGGTGGCGCTGCTGGTCGTACTGGTAGTAGTCGTTGCCGAGGTCGGAGATGTGCACCAGCCCGTCGATGAACAGCTCGTCCAGCGTGACGAACAGGCCGAAGCCCGCCACCCCGCTCACGGTGCCCTCGAACTCGTCGCCGACGTGGTCCTGCATGAAGTAGCACTTGAGCCAGCTCTCGACGTCGCGCGTGGCGTCGTCGGCGCGCCGCTCCGTCTCCGAGCAATGCACGCCCAGCGCCGCCCAGTCGCCGGCGTCGTACGTGCCGCCGTCCAGCACCGCCTTGATGGCGCGGTGCACGACGAGATCCGGGTAGCGTCGGATGGGCGACGTGAAATGCGCGTACCCCTCGTAGGCGAGGCCGAAGTGGCCGACGTTATCCGGGCTGTACACCGCCTGGCGCAGCGAGCGCAGCATCACCGTCTGCAGGAGCCCCGCGTAGGGCTGGTCCTTGATGCGCGTGAGGAGCGCGGCGTAGTCCTTGGCGTGCGGCTCGTCGCCCCCGCCCAGCGACAGGCCGAAGTCCTTGAGCATGGAGCGCAGCGCCTCCAGCTTCTCCGGCGTCGGGCCCTCGTGGATGCGGTAGAGCGTGGGCTGGCTGTTCTGCGCGAGGAAGTCGGACGCGCACACGTTGGCCGCGAGCATGCACTCCTCGATCAGGCGGTGGGCGTCGTTGCGCACCACGCGCACGATGCGCTCGATCTTGCCCTTCTCGTCGAAGATCATCTGCGTCTCGACGGAATCGAAGTCGATCGCGCCGCGCTTGGCCCGCGCGCCCAGGAGCATCTTGAAGACGGCGTAGAGGTTTTCCAGCGACGGCACGAGCGCGCGGTCGATGGGCGGCTCGGCCTCCTTGCCCTCGAGCACCGCCGCCACGCGCGTGTAGGTGAGGCGCGCCTTCGAGTGGATGACGGCCGGGTAGAACTGGTAGTGACGCACCGCGCCGCTCGGGGAGATCTCCATCTCGCACACCATGGTCAACCGGTCGACCTCGGGCTTGAGCGAGCACAGCTCGTTGGAGAGCGCCTCCGGCAGCATCGGGATGACGCGGCGCGGGAAGTACACGGAGTTGCCGCGATCGCGCGAGTCGCGGTCGAGGGCGTCGCCCGGGCGCACGTAGTGGCTCACGTCGGCGATGGCCACCCACAGCCGCCAGCCCTTGGGTTTACCCTCACCCCCGGCCCCTCTCCCAGGGGCGAGGGGTGCAGAGGTCTCCCTTCTCCCTTTGGGAGAAGGGTCGGGGATGAGGGGAACCGCGCACACCGCGTCGTCGAAATCCTTCGCCGTCTCGCCGTCGATGGTGACGAACGGGAGGTCGCGCAGGTCCTTGCGCCCCTTGATGTCCTTCGCGAGAACCTTGGAGCCGTACTTGGCCGCCTGCTTCTCGGATTCCGCGGAGAACTCGGTGGGCAGGTCGTGCTTGCGCAGCGCGATCTCGATCTCCATGCCCGGGTCGGCGTAGTTGCCGAGGATCTCGTGCACGCGCGCGATCGGCTCGGCCTGCGGCGTGGGCTGCTGGATGATCTCCGCGACCACCACCTGGCCGTGCTTGGCGCCCTTGGCGCCGTCCGGGGGCACGAGGAAGTCCTGCGAGATGCGCTTGTCCTCGGCCATGATGAACATGACGCCCTGCTCGACGAAGAGGCGCCCGACGATCTTCGCGTTGGCGCGTTCGAGCACCTCGACGATGGAGCCCTCGCGCCGGCCGCGCCGGTCGAGGCCGGTGACGCGCGCCAGCACGATGTCGCCGTGCAGCGCCTTGTGCATCTGCTTGGGGCCGAGGAAGAGGTCGTCGCCGCCGTCCTCGGGCTTGAGGAAGCCGAAGCCGTCCGGGTGGCCGATGACGCGGCCCTTCACCAGGCCGGCCTTGTCAGCGACCAGGATGGCGCCGCGGCGGTTGCGCATCACCTGGCCTTCGCGTTCCATGGCGGCCAGGCGGCGGCCGAACGAGTCGCGCTCGTCGGCTTCGATGCCCAGGAGGGAGACGAGGTGGTCTTCGTTGAGGGGAACGCCCTCGCGGTCCAGCACCTCGAGGATCATCTCGCGGCTGGGCAGGGGGTTCTCGTACTTGGCGGCCTCGCGGTCCCGGTGGGGATCGGCGTGTCGCAGGGTCTTGGTTTTGCTAGACAAAAAAGTGCCTTCCTTCTAAAATTACGGGCTTGGCTGGGTTTTGATCAGGCCATGCCCGGATGGCGGAATTGGTAGACGCACCAGTTTCAGGTACTGGCGGGTAACACCGTGGAGGTTCGAGTCCTCTTCCGGGCACCAACCTTATGGGGTCGGGTTCTTCCCGACCCCTTTTCTTTTCAAGGCGCTCCCTTCTCCCTCCGGGAGAAGGGCTGGGGATGAGGGTCATTCGACTCTCCCCGCCGAAGCCACCCTCACCCCCGACCCCTCTCCCAAGGGAGAGGGGAGAAGAGCGCATTACGCGAACGGATGCTGGATGACAATGGTTTCTTCGCGATCGGGACCGGTGGAAATCAGGACGACCGGCGCGCCGGCCAACTCCTCCAGGCGCTTGAGGTAGGCGCGCGCGTTGGCCGGCAGGGCGTCGAAGGACTTGATGCCCACCGTGCTCTCCTTCCAGCCCGGGAAATCCTCGTAGACCGGCTCGCAGATGGCGAGGGCCTCGGCGCCGACGGGCAGGATGTCGCGCATCTCGCCGCGCACCTTGTAGCCCACCGACAGGCGGATCTTGTCCAGGCCGTCCAGGACGTCGAGCTTGGTGATGCATAGCCCGGTCAGGCCGTTCAATTGCACCGCGCGCTTGAGCGCGGCCGCGTCGAACCATCCGCAGCGCCGCGGCCGCCCGGTGACGGCGCCGAACTCGTTGCCGCGGGCGCGCAGGTGCTCGCCCACCTCGTCGTCCAGCTCCGTCGGGAAGGGCCCGCCGCCCACGCGCGTGGCATAGGCCTTCGCCACGCCCAGGATGTAGTGCAACTGCTGCGGCCCCACCCCGGCGCCCGCGGAGGCCTGCCCCGCGAGGCAGTTGGAGGAGGTCACGTACGGGTAGGTGCCGTGGTCGATGTCCAGGAGCGCCGCCTGCGCGCCCTCGAAGAGGATGGATTTGCCCTGGCGGATGAGCGCGTTGAGCTCGCCGGAGACGTCGGCGACCATGGGCTTGAGAAATTCGCCCAGCGCCAGCGTGTCGTCCAGCGTCTTCTGGAAGTCCACCACGTCCGCCTTGAAGTAGTTCTTGAGGACGAAGTTGTGATAGTCCAGCACCTCGCCCAGCTTGGAGGCGAAGCGCTCGCGCGCGTAGAGATCCTGCACGCGGATGGCGCGGCGCGCCACCTTGTCCTCGTAGGCGGGCCCGATGCCGCGCCCCGTGGTGCCGATCTTGGCCTCGCCCTTGGCGCGCTCGCGCGCGGCGTCCAGCGCCACGTGGTACGGCAGGATCAGCGGGCAGGCTTCGGAAATGCGAAGGCGCCCGCGGACGTCGAGCCCCGCGCCTTCCAGCTCGCCGATCTCCTTCATGATCGCCTCGGGCGAGACGACCACGCCGTTGCCGATGAAGCACTTCTTGCCCGGGTGCATGATGCCCGAGGGGATCAGGCGCACGATCGTCTTCTTGCCGCCGATCACGAGCGTGTGCCCGGCGTTGTGGCCGCCCTGGAAGCGGACGACCGCCTCGACGTGGTCCGTGAGCCAGTCGACGATCTTGCCCTTGCCCTCGTCGCCCCATTGCGTGCCGATCACCACCACGTTCTTTGCCATGTCAGCTGCCTTTCAGCGGGACGACCGACCAGCGGCCCCCCTTCGATTCAAGAATCCGGTCGCATCCCAGCTCGCCGCGCGCGAACTCGTGGCCCGGGAGGTCGGCGATGACGATCTCGCCCGCGGCGCGAAGCCGCGCGACTTCCTCGTCCAGCGCCGGGTCCGCGACGCACGGCGCGAGGATCGCGGCGGCGCGCGCGGTCGGCCCCGCCAGCGAGGCGATGCGGCGAAGGTCCATCGTGAAGCCGGTGGCCGGGCGCGCGCGTCCGAACGACCGGCCCACTTCGTCGTAGCGGCCGCCCCGCGCCAGCGCATCGGGGGACGCGGGCGAGAAGGCCGCGAACACGACGCCGCTCTCGTAGTTGAAGCCGCCGAGCTCGGCAAGGTCGAAGCTCACCTCCATGCCGGGCCGCGCAGACTCCTTCGCGAGCCGCGACAGTTCGTCGAGCGCCTGGGCGATGTCGGGGTTCTTCGGCAGGGCCTTGCGGGCCTCCTCGAGCACGGGCACGCCGCCGCTCAGCCGCGTGAGGAGCGCGATGGCCTCCGCGCGCTGCCCGCCCAGCAGGTCGTGCATCCCGAGCACCGTCGGCGCGTCCTTCTGCTCCACGGCGTCGAAGAGCACCTCCGCCTCCTCCGCCGAGAGGTTCGCCCCCGCCGTGAGCGCGCGGAAGATGGCCGGGTGGCCGATGTCCAGGTGCAGCTGCTCCACGCCGGCCACGGAAAGCGCGCGCGACATGAGCCGCAGCACCTCGAGGTCGGCCTCCAGCCCCGCGTGGCCGTAGAGCTCGGCGCCGATCTGGATGGGCTCGCGCGTGGTGGTCATGCCCGCGGGGAGCGTGTGCAGCACGCTTCCGCAGTAGGCCAGGCGCGCGATGCCCTCGCGGTTGAGGAGGTGCGCGTCGATGCGCGCCACCTGCGGCGTGTGGTCGGCGCGCACGCCCAGCTGCCGGCCCGAGAGGCGGTCGGCCAGGCGGAAGGTGGCGAGGTCGAGGTCGCGCCCCGTGCCCGAGAGCAGCGACTCGGTGTACTCCAGGAGCGGCGGCTGCACCAGCTCGTAGCCGTGCGTGGCGAAGAGGTCGAGGATGGCGCGGCGCAGGCGCTCCACCGTGCGCGCCTCGGCCGGCAGGATGTCCTCGATGTGCTCGGGAAGGAGCCAGCGCCTCATGATCGTTTCCCCACTCCCCTGGGCGAGGAAAGTGCCTTGCTCCCCTCACCCTTGGGAGAGGGGCCGGGGGTGAGGGTCGACACCGCATCCGCAACCCCCTCATCCCCAACCCTTCTCCCGGAGGGAGAAGGGAGCGCTTTTCTCCCCTCTCCCTTGGGAGAGGGGCCGGGGGTGAGGGTGCCAGCCGCAAGTTCCCTCCCAATCACCTCCATGACACCATCGATGTTTCCCATCACTTCATTGTTCCAGAACCGGACGACGCGATATCCCTGCGACTCGAGGTATCTCGTCCGCTCCTCATCATGGGCGGCGCGCTCAGCGTGTTGACCGCCATCGGCCTCGACGATCAACGAGGCCGAAACGCAGAGGAAATCCACGACGTATGGGCCAACCGGAACTTGCCTCCGGAACTTGGCACCCGCAAATCGGCGATCGCGCAGGAAGTACCAGAGGCGAAGCTCCGCCTCCGTGGCGCCCGCACGGAGCGTGCGCGCGAAAGCCTTCGTTCCAGGAAAGGATCCAGGGAGGGGGCGTCGGCGCATGAATGGAAAACGCACCGAACGCCGCAGCGTGGACAAGGCCCCCTCATCCCCGGCCCTTCTCCCGGAGGGAGAAGGGAGCACTCTGGCCCTCGTTCCCTCGGTTGACACGCTGGGACTGAGCGTCATAGCACGAACGCCAGGAGGACCAGGCCCGCCGCCATCGACACCATGCCGGCGAAGCGGATCTGCCCGTCCTTCATCTCGATCAGGGTCTTGAAGGCATCGCGCCAGAGCTTCGGCGCGACGAAAGGAAGGACTCCCTCGATCACGAGCATCAGCGCGAGACCCGCCAGGAGCACTTCCGCCACCGCACCGGTACCCTACTTCCCGCGGCTCGGGTTCTTCAGGTACTTGAAGAAGTCCGAGCTCGGCTCGAGGACCATCACGTCGCTCTTGCTGCGCAGCGAGGCGCGGTAAGCCTCGAGGCTGCGGTAGAAGCTGTAGAACTCGGGGTTCTTGCCGAACGCCTCCGAGTAGATGCGAGCGGCCAGCGCGTCGCCCTCGCCCTTGATGCGCTGGGCGTCGCGGTAGGCCTCGGCCACGATGATCTGCTTCTGGCGGTCGGCGTCGGCCTTGATCTTCTCGCCCTCGGCGGAGCCGGTGGAACGCAGCTCGTTCGCCACGCGCTTCCTCTCGGATTCCATGCGGCGGAAGACGTCGGAGGAGATCTCGGGCACGAGGTCGACGCGTTTCAGGCGCACGTCCACGACCTCCACGCCGATGTTCTTCACGTCCTTGTCGACCTTGTCGGCCACGGTGGTCATGATCGTCTCGCGCTCGCCCGAGACCACGTCGTGCACCGTGCGCTTGGCGAACTCGGCGCGCAGCGCGTCGTTCACCGTCTGCATGATGCGCGCCTCGGCCGCGATTGGGTCGCCGCGCACCGACACGTAGTACTGGCGCACGTCCGTCACGCGCCACTTCACGAAGGAATCGACGAGGACGTTCTTGTTCTCGCTCGTGAGGAAACGCTCGGCGTCCTTCGTGTCGAGCGTCTGGATGCGCGTGTCGTACAGGCGCACGTTCTGCAGGATCGGCACCATGAAGTACAGGCCCGGGTCGGTCTGCATCGAGATGACCTCGCCCAGCTGGAACTTGATGGCGGCCTTGCGCTGGTCGACCGTGTAGACGCTCATCGAGACGATGAGTAGCGCCACGACGATGACGACGAGGGTGACGGCGGCGGATTTCTTCATCATCGCCTCCTATCGGTCGCGCGAGCGCAGGGCATCGCGCGAGCGCGTGTCCGCGGCCGCGGGCGGCGGCGCGGTCGTGACGGGTTCGCCGGGCGAGAGCATGCGGGGCAGCGGGACGTCCGAGCCCTGCGCGGAGACGGTAGGCTGCGAGCTCATCTGCATCAGCTTGTCGAGCGGCAGGTAGAGCAGGTTGCTGCCGCCCTTCTGGTCGACGATCACCTTGCTGGTGTTGGAGAGGATCTGCTGCATGGCCTCCAGGTAGAGGCGCTCGCGCGTGACCCCCGGGGCCTTCTCGTATTCCGTGAGGATCTGCCGGAAGCGCGACGCGTCACCCTGGGCGGTCGCGATGGCGGTCTGCTTGTAGCCGTTGGCCTCCTCGAGGAGGCGCGCGGCCACGCCGCGGGCGTTGGGCACCACGCTGTTGGCGTAGGCCTGGCCCTCGTTCTTGAAGCGCTCGCGGTCCTGGCCGGCGCGCACCACGTCCTCGAACGCGGCGATCACCTGCTCGGGCGCCTGCACGTTCTGCAGGTTCACGGTCGTGATGTTGATCCCCGTCTTGTAGCGGTCGAGGATCTGCTGCATCAGCAGCTTCACGCGCGCGGCCACTTCGGTCCGGCCCTGGCTCAGCACGAAGTCCATCTTGCTCTTGCCGACGACCTCGCGGATGGACGTCTCGGCGGCCTGCAGGACGTTGTCGTCCGGGTTCCTGTTGTTGAACAGGTAGTCCTCGGGGCCCTTCAGCGTGTACTGGATGGCGAACTGCACGTCGACGATGTTCTCGTCGTCGGTGAGCATGAGGGCTTCCTGCGGCTGCTTGTTCTTGGGGGTGCCGCGGTAGCCGACTTCCACGGTGCGCACGCCGGAGACGTTCACCACTTCCGCCGACTCGATCGGGAAGGGGATGTGCCAGCGCGGGCCGGGCCCCGTGGTCTCGATGTACTTGCCCAGGCGCAGCACCACGCCGCGGCGGCCTTCCTCCACGATGTAGAAGCCGCTCGCGAGCCACACGGCGACCACGAGCAGGACGATGAAGGCGACCGAGCCCCCGAAGAAGGCGGCGCTGGGGCCGTTCATCGGCGGGTTGGGGCCGGAGGGGCCGTTGGGCCGGCGCGCGCCGAAGATCCCGGAAAGCTTCTGCTGCAGCTTCCTCAGGATCTCGTCGAGGTCCGGCGGGCCGTCGTTGGGGCGTTTTCCCCACTGGGGATCGTTAGGAGGCATGCGGTTTTCTGGCGGGGATGGGAGACGAGGGGGAGATGCGGGGCCGCGGGGCCCTTTTCAATGCCGGGTGAACGGAATGCCTAGGCGGCGGACGCCAGCGAACGCGGGTCGGTCTCCCGGGCCACGTCCGCCAACGCGGATCGGATGGCCTCGAGGCCGGCGCCGGA
>JAMPXV010000230.1 GCA_023700985.1 Lysobacter sp. | reverse complement strand
GAGCGGCACCGCCGCGACGGCGATCAGGGCGACGGCGATGAGCAGCACGATGATGGTGATCATGAGGTTCCCCCGGTTTCCAGCGGTCGAGTCGGCGCCATGATCGGTCGGCCGCCTTCCGGGTCGCGTGGAGCGCGGCGAGCCCGGCGGAACCGTTTTCGGCAGGATACCTTCGGCGGCTGCAACCGCCAACCCGCCTACTGGCCCGCGGGCGGTTCCCAGAGCTCGATCTTGTTGCCCTCGGGGTCCATGACCCAGCCGAACTTGCCGAATTCCGATTCTTCCATCCTGTCGAGCACCTGGCAGCCCTCCTCGCGCAGCGCCTGGACGAGGGCGTGCAGGTCCGCGACCCGGTAATTCACCATGAAGGACGAGGTGCTGGGAGCGAAGTAATCGCCGCCGCCGTCCGAGATGCTCCAGACCGTCGTCCCCGCGACCGGGTTGCCCTCGCCATCGGTCCATCGAAATGCGGCGCCGCCCCAGTCCTGGACATCGACGCCGAGGTGCTTCCTGTACCAGGCGCGAAGCGAGTCGGGATCCCTCGCCTTGAAGAAGATCCCGCCGATACCCGTGACCCTGTCCATCGCCACCTCCGGAATCCTGGAGCCGTTCCCGCTCGATGCGCGATCATAACGCCGCCCTCATTCCCTGCCACCCGCCGCCTCCAGGAGTTTCGCGACCTCCGGGTGTCCACGCTCCCGGGCCGCGCGCAGCGCCGTGTAGCCGCCGACGAGCGCCGGCCTGGCGGGGTGCCCGGCGATCGCCGCCCGGAGATCGGTCTCGAGAAGCGGCGGCCAGTCGCGGGCGCTCCGCGCGTTGACCCCGGCACCCGCCGCCAGCAGCGCCCGCACGACCTCCACCTGCCCGGCGTGGGCCGCGAACATCAGGGGTGTCCTGTCGGCCCGGTCCGCTGCATCGACCTGCTTCGCGTAGGGAAGCGCTGCCTTCACGAGGTCCCAGTGGCCGGTGGCGGAGGCGAAGTAGAGCAGGTCGCGGTCGGCGCGCGACACGTTCCTGTCCCGCTCCACGAGGCGGACGGCGATGTCGGGCCTGCCGAAGAACATGGCCCACGTGAGCGGCCCCACCTTCATGCCGGTGAAGAGTCCCTGGTCGTTCGTGATCGGCGCCCCGCCCGGACCCATGGGATCGGCGCGGTCGCGATCCGGCTTCGGGATCGTCGCCTCGACCTCGATGCGCGCACCGAAGCCGAGCAGCATTCCCGCCATCTCCCGGGGCCCGCCCGGCGTGGCGATGGCCAGCATGAGGGGCGTGGCCTCGCGGTACTTCCGGTTCGCGTCCGCGCCCAGGTCGAGGAGAGCCTTCGCGCGCGCCACGTTGTCCGGGGCGGGTATCCCGGCACCGAGCGTGCCGTCGGGACGAAGGGCCCGCACGGCGAGCGTGCGGTCGACGACGATCGACGTGAGCGCGGTGTGCCCGTCCCTGCCGACGGCGTCGAGATCGAGCCCCTTCGCCTTCAGCCGCGCGAGCGTCTTCGGGTTGACGCTCGCGAGCCTCGCGAGCTGGATCGAGGGGCAATCCCGGAAGCTCGCCCCGCAGGACGCGGAATCGGCCAGCTTCACGCTCGCGCCGGCGTCGACCAGCGCCTCGGAAATCTCCCAGCGCTGCCGGAAGAGCGCGCGGGTGAGGAGCGTCTCCCGTCCCTTCGCCGCATTCGGGTCCGCGCCCCGGCCGATGAGGAGCTTCGCGCGCTCCGTGTCGCCGCTTTCGATGAGGAGCCAGAGAGCCTGCGTGGGCGGGGCCCGAGGATCGACCCCGCGATCGAGGAGTGCCGCGATCAGTTCCGGCTTGCGCGATTCGAGGGCGCGGACGAAGAGATCCTTCCCCCCCGCCGGAACCTCCAGCCGCGCGCCTTGCGCGACCAGTGTGTCCACGACGACGAGATCGCCGCGCTCCAGCGCCGACACGACCGCGGTCTGGCCGTGCTTGTCCCGCGCGCCCAGGTCGGCGCCGGCCTCCACGAGCAGCTTCACCGCCTCGGCCGACCTCGCCTGGTGGATGGGGCTGCGGCCCTCGCCGTCCTTCCGGCGGGGATCGGCCCCGCCCTCGACCAGGATGCGGGCGATGTCGAGGTGGCCGCGGAAGATCGAGAGCGTGAGCGGCGACTCGAAGCTGCGTCCCCGCGGCAGAAGGTCGTTGAAGTTGAAGTTCGGGTTCAATCCCGACCGCAGCAGCGCGCGCACCGCCTGGGCGTCGCGCTTCACGATGGCGCTCGCCAGCTGGTCCTGCCGGGCCTGCAGGGCGGCGTCCGCGGGGGAAAGCACCGGCTGCGGGGACGACGACGCCGGCGCGGCCGCGTCCGCCGAACGCTGTGCACGGGACGGGGCCGGCAGGCCGGCCGCGAGGAGGAAAACCAGTGTCACGACGGCAGGCGCGCGGCCCCTGGCGATGGTCACTGCGAGCGCCCTACATCTGCCGGAACAGGTGGCTGAAGGACCGGCTCACCTCGAGCTTTTCGTCGCGCCCCTTCACCTTCACGACCTGGTGCCCGCGGAAGTCGCGGCTCACCTGCTCGACCGCGTCGACGCGCACGAGGATGGCGCGGTGGATCTGCCAGAACTCGTCGGGGTCCAGTTCGTCGACCAGCTCCTTGATGGGCTTGCGGATCAGGGCCTCGAAGCCCTCGGTCTGCACGCGCGTGTACTTGTCCTCCGCGCGGAAGAAGAGGATCTCGGTGGTCGGGATCACGCGCAGCGTCGTGCCCACGCTCGCCTGCACCCAGCGCAGGTACTCGCGCGCTCCCGTCCCACCGCCACCGATGCGCGCCGAGAGCTCCGCCAGCAGGTCGCTCATGGGATCGGGCTTCTGCTCGAGCCGGCCGCGCAGTCGCTGGCAGGCGACCGCCACGCGCTCGGGATCCGCGGGCTTCAGCAGGTAGTCGACGGCGCCCTGCTCGAAGGCGTTCACGGCATATTCGTCGTAGGCGGTGACGAAGACCACGTGGGCCTCGCCCGCCAGCGCCCTGGCCGCCTCGATGCCGTCCATCTCCGGCATGCGGATGTCGAGGAAGACGATGTCGGGGTCGCGGGCACGGACCAGGGCGACCGCCTCGCGGCCGTTGACGGCCTCGCCCACGATCTCGAGCTCCGGCCACGCCTCCCGCAGGCGCGCGGCGATCTGCTCGCGCATCAGGCGCTCGTCGTCGGCGATGACGGCGGTGGGCTTGCGTGCTTCCTTCATGCGGACACCCGGACGGTCAGGCCGAGGCGGGGGCGGCCACCTCGTAGGGAACCGTAATGGTGGCACAGGTTCCGCCTTCCGCCGGCACGCTGATCACCAGCTCCGCGCGGCTCTTGTAGATCACCTTCAGCCGCTCGCGGATGTTGGCCAGCCCCACGCCGCCCTTGGAGCTGGGCGCGAAGCCGATGCCGGTGTCGCACACCTGCACGGCGAGCTTTCCATCCACGATTTCCGCCCGGATCTCCAGCTTCCCGCCCTCGGCCTTGGGCTCGAGCCCGTGCCGGATCGAGTTCTCCACGAGCGTCTGCAGCATCATCGACGGGAAGGCCGCGCTCTTGAGCCCCTCGGGCACGCTCACCACGGTCTGCAGGCGGTCTTCCATGCGCACCGCCATGATCTCCAGGAAGGCGCGCGAGAGGTCGACCTGCTGCCCCAGGGTGGGGCGCACGCCGTTGCCGCTCGCGCGCATCTGCGGCATGGCGGCGCGCAGGTAGCGGATGAGGCTCTGCTGCATGCGGGAGGCCCGCGGCGGGTCGGTGAGGATGAGCTGGTCGATGCTCGCCAGCGTGTTGAAGAGGAAGTGCGGCTCGATCTGCGCCTGCAGCGCCTCCAGGTGCGCCTCCAGCGCCGTGCGCTCGAGCTGCTCCTTCTCCGCGCGCTCCACGGCCTGGCTCGCGGCCACCTCGGCGTTGTGCTTGCCCCCCGCCACCGCCTTGATGATGAGGGAGGCGATGATGAAGAGGAACGCCACCTGCGGGGCGCCCAGGATGCCGCCCACGAGGATCATCAGCAGGATGCAGACGAAGACGAGCGTCTTCCACGGCACCACCGCCAGCCAGTCGAAGAACTTCCACCACAGCACGACGATGCCGTCGGCGATGTCCTTCAGGGTCTGCTTTGTCGTCTGGGTCGCGCTCATCTGGCGTCATTCCTCGGGGGTTCGGAACCGGGTTCGGGAACCCGGCTCGCGGCGATGAGGCCAGATTATGGGGCAGGGCCGTGCGGGGCCAGCCCCGCCCGACAGGGCGGGACATCCCCGGGATGGAATGCAGGCAGGCGCGACGGGCCGTCAGAACCGGTGCCGCTTGAGGCTCGTCGTGCGCCCGTTCGGCAGGGTCATGGTCGCGGTGTCGGTGCCGTTGAACTGGATCGTGACCGGCGCGACGTTGTCGCTCAGCCGTGCGTTGGGCTTCCACGGCCCGGTGAGCGTCTGGCCCCCGCCGAAGCTCCACCACTTCCCCGAGAAACTGCGCGCCGTGCTGGACCCGCCGATCGGCCCCGTCGTCAGGTACCACACCGAGTTGCCCGCGTCGTCGTACATGTAGCCGGCGATGTCGAGGTTGCCGCCCTGCCACTCCATGAAGAACCCGCGGCCGGCCTCCTGCTCGTTCCACCACCAGCCGTTCTGGGGCTCGCCCGGGACGGGGTCGAGGTTCAGGCCGCCGGGCACGATGTTGAAGCGCTGGATCGGCACCGTGCCGCCAGGCCAGACCACCGTGCCGGTCGAGGAGTTGTTGAAGGTGATGGTGACCCTGCCCACGCTCGCGAGGGTGGGGAACCCCGGATAGGCCCCGCCCAGCGTCTGGCCGCCGCTCGCGCTCAGGAGATCGCCCGAGTAGTACGAGCCGTCGAGCGAGACGGGGCCCGTGGAGACGTACCACGTCGAGCGCCCCGACACGTCGTAGAGGAAGGCGGCGAAAAAGATGTTGTTGCCCTGCACCTCGAGCGAGAAGCCGCGGCCGTCCTCGGCCGGGTTCCACCACCACCCCGTCTCGGGCGGGCCCGGCTCGCAGACGAGGCTCCCGGGCACGGTGACCGCGCTGCGGTTG
>JAMPXV010000025.1 GCA_023700985.1 Lysobacter sp. | reverse complement strand
GGGATCGACGCCACGGCCGACATCGCCGCCTCCCCGGCGCTGGCCGAGACCCTGGCGCTGCTCGAGTCCGGCGTCTTCTCGCCGGACGACCGCAGCCGCTACAAGGGCCTCGTCGACAACCTGCGCCACCGCGACTGGTTCCTCGTGTGCGCCGATTTCGAGGCCTACCGCGCTTCGCAGCGCGCGGTGGACGACCTCTGGCGGGACCGCGACGCCTGGTGGCAACGCGCCGTCCTCAACACCGCGGGCATGGGCTGGTTCTCGTCGGACCGCACCATCGGCGAGTACGCGCGCGAGATCTGGGAGGCCGAGCCCCTGGGCCCGGCCGCGACGGGCTGAGGCCGGCACCGTGACCCCGACCCTTACCGCGGGCGTGATCGAGGCGGTCGTCGCGGGCCGCCACGACGATCCGTTTTCCGTGCTGGGTCCCCACGAGGCCGGCGGCCGGCCGGTGGTGCGCGCGTTCGTGCCCGGCGCGCAATCCCTCGAGGCGATCGCGCGCGACGGGGTGGTGCTCGCGCCGCTCGCGTGCGCGCACCCCGCCGGCTTCTTCGAGGGAAGCCTGCCCGCGCGGACGCCCTACCGCCTGCGCGCGCGGCGCGGTGCCGACGAGTGGATGGTGGACGACCCCTACGCCTACGGCCCCGTCCTCGGCCCCATGGACGACTGGCTCTTCGTCGAGGGCACGCACGAGAGGCTCTTCGACCGCCTCGGCGCGCACGTCCTCGGGCACGAGGGCGCGCGCGGCGTGCACTTCGCGGTCTGGGCGCCGAACGCGCGGCGCGTCTCCGTGGTGGGCGACTTCAACGCCTGGGACGGCCGCCGGCACACGATGCGCCGCCGCTTCGACAACGGCGTCTGGGAGATCTTCGTGCCCGGCCTCGGCGAGGGCACGCTTTACAAGTACGAGATCATCGGCGCCGGCGGCGAGCTCCTGCCGCTCAAGGCCGACCCCGTGGGCTTCGGGGCGGAACTGCGTCCCTCGACGGCCTCGGTCGTGCGCGACACCTCGTCCTTCGCCTGGACCGACGCGCAATGGATGGCCGCGCGCGCGCAGCGCGACCCGCGACGCGCGCCGATGACGACCTACGAGCTGCACGCCGGTTCCTGGCGCCGCGGCGACGGCGGGCGCTTCCTCGACTGGGACGAGCTCGCCGACGCGCTCCTGCCCTACCTCGCGGACCTGGGCTTCACGCACCTGGAGCTCATGCCGGTCAACGAGCACCCGCTCGACGCGTCGTGGGGCTACCAGCCGGTCGGGATGTTCGCGCCGACCTCGCGCTTCGGGTCGCCCGCGGGCTTCGCGCGCTTCGTCGACCGCTGCCACGCGCAGGGCATCGGCGTGATCGTCGACTGGGTGCCGGCGCACTTCCCCACGGACCCGCACGGGCTGGCCCGCTTCGACGGCACGGCCCTCTACGAGCACCTCGACCCGCGCAAGGGCTTCCACCCCGACTGGAACACGGCCATCTTCAACTTCGGCCGCCGCGAGGTGTCCAACTACCTGGTCGCGAGCGCCCTCTTCTGGCTGGAGCGCTACCACGTGGACGGGCTGCGCGTGGACGCGGTGGCTTCCATGCTCTACCTCGACTACTCGCGCAAGGCCGGCGAGTGGGAGCCCAACCGCCAGGGCGGCAACGAGAACCTCGAGGCGATCGCGTTCCTCCGGCGGCTGAACGAGACCGTGTACGCCCTGCATCCCGGCATCATGATGATCGCCGAGGAGTCCACGGCGTGGCCCGCGGTCTCGCAGCCGACGTCCTCGGGCGGCCTGGGCTTCGGGTTCAAGTGGAACATGGGCTGGATGAACGACACGCTCGCCTACATGCGCGAGGACCCCGTGCACCGGCGCTGGCACCACGACCGCATGACCTTCGGGCTGATGTACGCCTTCACCGAGAACTTCATCCTGCCGATCTCCCACGACGAGGTGGTGCACGGCAAGGGTTCGCTCCTCGCGCGGATGCCCGGCGACGCCTGGCAGAAGTTCGCGGGGCTGCGCGCCTACTACGCGTTCATGTGGGCCCACCCCGGCAAGAAGCTCCTCTTCATGGGCCAGGAGTTCGCGCAGGGCCGCGAGTGGCAGCACGAAGGCGAGCTCGACTGGGGCCAGGCGGGCGTGGACTGGCACCGGGGCGTGCGCGACCTGGTGCGCGACCTCAACCGCGCCTACCGCGCCGAGCGCGCGCTGCACGAGCGCGACTGCGAGGCCGGGGGCTTCCGCTGGCTCGAGGTCTCGGACCGCCAGAACTCCGTGTTCGCGTGGCTGCGCACCGGCGGCGAGGGCGCGTCCCCGGTCGTGGCGCTGTGCAACTTCACGCCGGTGCCGCGCCCGGGCTACCGCGTCGGCCTGCCGCTGCCCGGGCGCTGGCGCGAGATCCTGAACACCGATGCGGCGGCCTACGGCGGCTCCAACGCCGGCAACGCGGGCGGCGTGTTCGCCGACGGCCCGCCCAGCCACGACATGCCCTGCTCCGCGTCGATCGACCTGCCGCCGCTCGCGACGATCTGGCTCGTCCACGAGGCGGCCTGAGCGGCGCAAGGCAAACCGAGGAGGAACCATGCAAACGCCCGCGCACGGAAACGACACGGACTACGGCGAGCGCCGGAAGGTCACCTACGCCACCCCGCTCGCCCGATCGGCGATGGCCTACGTGCTGGCCGGCGGCCGCGGCACGCGGCTCATGGAGCTCACCGACCGGCGGGCGAAGCCCGCCGTGTACTTCGGCGGCAAGTCGCGCATCGTCGACTTCGCGCTCTCCAACGCGCTCAACTCGGGCATCCGCCGCATCGCGGTGGCCACCCAGTACAAGGCGCACAGCCTCATCCGCCACCTGCAGCGCGGCTGGAACTTCCTGCAGCCGGTGCGCAACGAGTCATTCGACATCCTGCCGGCCAGCCAGCGCCTCGGCGGCAACGAGTGGTACGCCGGGACCGCCGACGCCGTCTACCAGAACATCGACATCATCGACGGCTACGCGCCCGAGTACCTCGTCATCCTCGCCGGCGACCACGTCTACAAGATGGACTACGAGCGCATGCTCGTGCAGCACGTGAATTCCGGCGCCGACGTGACGGTGGCCTGCCTCGAGGTCCCGGCGGCCGAGGCGAGCGCCTTCGGCGTGATGCACGTCGACAAGGAGGACCGCATCTTCTCCTTCGTCGAGAAGCCCGCCAACCCGCCCGAGATGCCGGACCGCCCCGGCTGGGCGCTCGCGAGCATGGGCATCTACGTGTTCAAGCGCGACCTGCTGAACGAACAGCTGCGCCGCGACGCCGCCGACCCCGGCTCCAGCCGCGACTTCGGCAAGGACGTGATCCCGTGGCTCGTCGCCAACGGCAAGGCGATCGCCCACCGCTTCACCGCCTCGTGCGTGCGCTCGCGCGCCGAGTCGGAGGTCTACTGGCGCGACGTCGGGACGCTCGACGCCTACTGGGAGGCCAACATCGACCTCACCGACGTCGTGCCGGAACTCGACCTTTTCGACCGCAACTGGCCGATCTGGACCTATGCCGAGATCACGCCGCCGGCGAAGTTCGTGCACGACGTCGACGGGCGCCGCGGCTCGGGCGTGGCCTCGCTGGTTTCCGGCGGCTGCATCGTCTCCGGCGCGGCCGTGCGCCGCTCGCTCCTCTTCACCGGCGTGCACGTGCACTCCTACGCCACCGTGACCAACTCCGTCGTTCTGCCCTACGTGGACATCGGGCGCGGCGCCCGGCTGAGCAACGCCATCGTGGACGCGGAAGTGCGCATCCCGCCGGGGCTCGTCGTGGGCGAGGATCCGGAACTCGACGCGCGCCGCTTCCGCCGCACCGAGCGCGGCGTCAGCCTCGTCACCCAGCCGATGATCGACCGGCTCGCGGCATGAGCGGACCCGCGGTTCTGTCGGTCGCCTCCGAGGTCTTCCCGCTCGTGAAGACCGGCGGGCTCGCCGATGTGGCGGGGGCGCTCCCGCCGGCGCTCGCGGCCGAGGGCGTGGCGGTGCGGACACTCCTGCCCGGCTACCCCGCCGTGCTCGCCGCCCTGCCCGCCGCCGCGACCGTGCACGACTGGCCGCTGCTCAACGGCGGGCCGGCGCGACTGCTCGAGGCGCGCGCCGCGGGGCTGGACCTCTTCGTGCTCGACGCGCCGCACCTCTACGACCGCCCCGGCAACCCCTACGTCGGCGCCGACGGCAAGGACTGGCCCGACAACGCCCTTCGCTTCGGCGCGCTCGGCGCCGTGGCCGCGGAGCTGGGGCGGGGACTCCTGCCCGCGTTCGCGCCCGGCATCGTGCACGCGCACGACTGGCAGGCCGCGCTCGCGCCGGCCTACCTGCACTACGCGGGGGAGCCGCGGCCGCGCACGGTGATGACGGTGCACAACCTCGCCTTCCAGGGGCAGTTCCCGGCGGAACTCCTCGCCCCGCTGGGCCTGCCGCCGCACGCCTTCGCCATGGACGGCGTGGAGTACTACGGCACCATCGGCTTCCTCAAGGCGGGGATAGCGCTCGCCGACCGCATCACCACGGTCTCGCCGCGCTACGCCATGGAGATCCGCACGCCGGAATTCGGCATGGGCCTCGACGGGCTGCTGCGCAGCCGCGCCGGCGCCCTCTTCGGGATACTCAACGGCATCGACACCGAGTACTGGAACCCGGCCACGGACCCGTACCTTGCCGCGCGCTTCGACGCGGGATCGATCGCCGCGCGCGCCGCGAACAAGCGTGCGCTGCAGGAGCGGCTGGGGCTGGACGTCGGCGACGACGCGCCCCTCTTCGGCGTGGTGAGCCGGCTGACCTGGCAGAAGGGCATGGACGTGCTCCTCGCCGCACTCCCGGAGCTCCTCGCGCATGGCGCGCAGCTCGCCCTCGTGGGCTCCGGCGAGGCCGAACTCGAGGCCGGGATGCGCGCGGCGGCCGCGGCGAACCCGGGTCGCATCGGCGTCCTCATCGGCTTCGACGAGGCCGCCGCCCACCTCGTGCAGGGCGGCTCCGACGCGCTCCTCGTGCCGTCGCGCTTCGAGCCCTGCGGCCTCACGCAGCTCTGCGCGCTGCGCTACGGCTCGGTCCCGGTGGTGGCCCGCGTGGGCGGGCTCGCCGACACGGTGATCGACGCGAACGAGATGGCGCTCGTCGCGAGCGCCGGCAACGGGCTGCAGTTCTCGCCGGTCACGCCCGAGGCGCTGGCCCTCACCCTGGAGCGCGCCGTGGCGCTGTGGCGCGACCGCCCGACCTGGCGCCGCCTGCAGCAGCACGCGATGTCGGCCGAGGTGGGCTGGCAGCGCCCGGCGCGGCAGTACGCGGCGCTCTACCGCAGCCTCGCGACGGCCTGACGGGCCGCCCGCTCCCGCCATGCCCGCCATCGGCCCCGGCAGTCCCGAGCCGCTCGGCGTCACCCCGCGCGAGGGGGGCGCCAACGTCGCCGTCTTCTCGGCGAACGCGACCGCCATCGAGCTGTGCCTCTTCGACGCCTCGGGCGACACGGAGACCGCGCGCATCGCGCTGCCCGAGCGCACGGGCGACGTCTTCCACGGCTTCGTGGCCGGCATCGGGCCGGGCACGCGCTATGGCCTGCGCGCCCATGGGCCCTGGGACCCGCGCCACGGCCACCGCTTCAATCCCGCGAAGCTCCTCGTCGACCCGTATGCCACGGCGATCGACCGGCGCTTCGCGCTGCACGCGTCCCAGTCCGGCGCGATGCCCGGCGGGTCCGCGCGGAGCGACGCCGACAGCGCGCCCTTCGTGCCGAAGGCGATCGTGGCGGGCGCGGTGCCGGCCGCGGCGATGCGCGGCGCGCGCGTGCCGTGGCCTGACACGACGATCTACGAGCTGCACGTGCGCGGCTTCACGAAGCAGCACCCCGCCATCCCGGCGCCGATCCGCGGCACCTGCGCGGGCCTCGCCCACCCGGACGCGGTCGCGCACCTCGCGAAGCTGGGAATCACCACCGTCGAGCTGATGCCGCTCGCCGCCTGGGTGGACGAGCGCCACCTGGCGCCGCTCGGGCTCGCGAACTACTGGGGCTACAACCCGGTGGCACTGATGGCGCCCGATCCCGGCCTGGCACCCGGCGGGATGGACGAGCTCGCCGCCTGCGTCGCGGCGCTGCACGAGGCGGGCATCGAGGTCCTGCTCGACGTCGTGCTCAACCACACCGGCGAGGGAGACGAGCACGGGCCCACGCTGTCGCTGCGCGGGCTGGACAACGCGACCTACTACCGCACCCTTCCCGGCGACGGCGCGCGCTACGCCAACGACGCCGGCTGCGGCAACACCCTGGCGCTCGACCGCGCGCCGGTGCTGCGACTCGCCCTCGACGCGCTGCGCCACTACGCGAGCCGCGCCGGCGTCGACGGGTTCCGCTTCGACCTCGCCACCACCCTCGCGCGCCGCGACGGCGGCTTCGACCCGGCCGCGCCCTTCCTGCAGGCCGTCGAGCAGGATCCCGTCCTGCGCGACCTCAAGCTCGTGGCGGAGCCGTGGGACATCGGCCCCGGCGGGCACCGCCTCGGCGCCTTCCCCGCCGGCTGGGGCGAATGGAACGACCGTTACCGCGACGCCGTGCGCCGGTTCTGGCGCGGCGACGACGCGATGGCCGGCGAACTCGCCAGGCGGCTGGCGGGCTCCGCCGACGCGTTCGCCGCGCGCGCGCGCCCGCCGTCGCGCTCGGTGAACTTCGTCTGCGCCCACGACGGGTTCACGCTCGCCGACCTGGCCGCCCACGAACGCAAGCACAACGAGGCGAACGGCGAAGGCAACCGCGACGGCACCGACGCCAACCACTCCTGGAACCACGGAACCGAGGGCGCGAGCCGCGAGGCGCGGGTGAACGACGCGCGCGCGCGCGACGCGCGCAGCCTCCTCGCCACCCTCTTCGTCTCGCGCGGCACGCCGATGCTCTCGATGGGCGACGAGCTGGGCCGCACGCAGCAGGGCAACAACAACGCCTACGCCCAGGACAACGCCACCTCGTGGGTCGACTGGGCCCGTGCCGACGCGGACCTCCCCGGCTTCGTCGCGCGGCTGGCGGACCTGCGCCGGCGCCACCGCGCCCTGCGGGCCGACCGGTGGCTCGTGGGCGAGCCCGTCGACCCGACCGGCATCCCCGACGTCGAGTGGCGCCATCCCGACGGGCGCGCCATGTCGCGCGAGGACTGGGAGCACACGCACGGCCGCGCGCTCGTGGCGGTGTTCTTCGCGGGCGCCGCTGCCGGCGAGCCGGCGGACCGCGTCGCGATCGCGTTCAACGCCGGGCGCGAGGATCTGGCGATACGCTGGCCCGACGCGCGCGACGGCCAGCGCTGGCGCGTGGCCCTCGACACGACCCTGCCCGCCGGCACGCCCGCATCCCCTGATCCCGCCGAGCGCATCGCCGCGCGGTCCGTGACGATCCTCGTCGAGGAGGCCGGGCCCGCGCCGCGCCGCCGCGCGAGCGGCATCGAGCCGGCGGTGCTCGATCGCCTGACGGCCGCCGCGGGCATCGCGCCGACGTGGCACGACGTCTCCGGCCGCGAGCACGTCGTGGGCGACGATGCGCGGCTCGCGCTGCTCGCGGCAATGGGTTGCGAGGTCTCGACGAGTTCGCAGGCGCGCGAGCGGCTCGCCGCGCTGGCGGCGGCCCGCGAGGCCAGGCGCCTGCCAGCGACGTGGGTTCGCCGCGAGGACGAGCCGCTCCTCGTGCCGCTCGCCTCGCCGCCGGGGCGCGGCGGCCGGGGAATCCTCCGCCTCGTGGACGAGAACGGCTCGACGCGGCGCATCCCGTTCGATCTCGCCACCGGCGCGGCGGAACGCGTCATGGCCGCGGACGGCCGGCACGTCTCGAGAGGGTTCGTCCCGGTGCCTGCGCTGCCCGCCGGCGTGTACGCGATGGGCCTCGAGGACGAGGACGCCTCCGGCACGTTGCTCGTGGCGCCACGCGCCTGCTTCCTGCCCCCGGCGCTGCGCGAGGGACGCCGCCGCTTCGGGCTCGCCGCGCACCTCTACGCGCTGCGCCGTCCGGGCGACCAGGGCATCGGCGACTTCACCGCGCTCGCGCAGGCGGCCCGCGCCACGGCCCGCGCCGGCGGAGCGCTGGTCGGCGTCAGCCCGCTGCACGCCCTCTTCGCGGGCGAGCGCGAGCGGGCGAGCCCCTACCATCCCTCGGACCGCCGCTTCCTCGACGCCCTTTACATCGACGTCGAGGCGCTGCCGGAATTCGCGCAGTCGCCCGCGGCGCGCGAGGCGCTCGGGCGCCATCCCGTGGCCGCGCTCGCCGCGCGGAGCGAGATCGACTACGCCGGCGTGTGGGCCGCCAAGCGCGCGGTGCTCGAGGCCTGCTTCGAGGCCTTCGCTCGGCAGCCGAGCGACGCGCCCCGCATGGCGGAGTTCCACCGCTTCGTCGCGCAGGGCGGCGAGCGGCTGCGCCGCTTCGCGGCGTTCGAGGCCGCCGCCGCGAAGCGGCCCGGCGTGCCCTGGCAGCGCTGGCCCGACGAGCTTCGCCGGCCCGATGGGCCGGGTGTCGCGGGGTTCGCCGCGCGCCACGCGCGCGAGGTCGACTTCGCCGCCTGGCTGCAGTGGGTGGCCGACGGGCAGCTCGGGCAGGCCGCGCGCGACGGCGGGCTCGAGATCGGTCTCTACCGCGATCTCGCCGTGGGCGCCGCGCCGGACGGCGCCGAAGCCTGGGCCACGCAGGCTTCCCTTGCGCGCGGCGCCTCCGTCGGCGCGCCGCCCGACCCGTTCTGCGCGGAGGGACAGGTGTGGAACCTGCCGCCGCCGCTGCCCGATGCGATGGCCGCCGGCGGCTGCGAGCTTTTCCGCAATCTCGTCGCCGCCAATGCGCGCCACGCGGGGGCGCTGCGCATCGACCACGTGCTGGGGCTCTCGCGCCTCTTCTGGGTGCCCGACGGCGCCACCGCGACCGAGGGGGCGTACGTGCGCTACCCGCTCGGGGACCTCCTGGGCGCGCTCGCGCTGGAGAGCCACCGCGCGCGCTGCCTCGTCGTCGGAGAAGACCTCGGCACCGTGCAGGAGGGGCTACGCGAGCGGCTCGACGCGGCCGCGGTGCTCTCCTACCGCGTGCTGTGGTTCGAGCGCGACGCGAACGTGTTCCGCGCGCCGTCCCGGTACCCCGCCCACGCGGCCGCCTGCATCTCCACGCACGACCTGCCCACGATCATCGGCTGGAGCAACGGCGCCGACATCGCCGAGCGGCGCGCGCTCGGCCTCGCCGGCGAGGACGAGACCGCCGCGGCGCTGGCCGCGCGGCAGGAAGAAAAGCGCGAGCTCGCGAGGGCGCTGGCGGCCGCGGGGGAATGGCACGCGCACGCCCCGCTGGACCAGGCCGGCCCGGAGGCGCTCGCGGGCGCCCTGCACCGCTTCATCGGCGATACGCCCTGCGCGCTCGCGCTCGTGCAGGCCGACGACCTCTCCGCCGAGGAAGTCGCGCTCAACCTCCCCGGCACCGACCGCGAGCGGCCCAACTGGCGCCGCCGCTTGCGGGCCGACGCGCAGGACCTCTGGTCCACGCCCCTGGGCGCGCAGGCGGCAGCCGACCTCGCGCCCGCGCGCGGCACCGGACGCGGGGAGTAGCTGTCGTAGCGACGGCAGGGTTTCAAGGGCTGGCCGGGCGAGGCAGGGTTTCAAGGGGCTGGCCGATCAGGAGCCGCAGCCGCCGGGACTTTTCGCGATTCGAGGGGACCGCAGCACGCTTCGTCGTGCTGCGGCGCAGGCTCCGGCCAGCCCCTTGAAACCCTGCCTCGCCCGGCCAGCCCCTAGGATCCTGCCCCGCTACGCCCGCCGCTCGTCCAGCCACGCGGTCGCGTCGGCGGCGGTCATCGGATGGCCGATGAAGAACCCCTGCCCCTCGTCGCAACCGTGCGCGCGCAGGGCCGCCATCGTGGCCTCGTCCTCGATGCCCTCGGCGATGACCGACAGGCCGAGGTCGTGGGCGAGGTGGATGGTCGACTCCACGATGGCGCGGTCGGCGGGGCTCGCGAGCATCTGGCGCACGAACGACACGTCGATCTTCAAGGCGGTGAGCGGCAGGCGCTTCAGGTGCGACATCGAGGAGAATCCGGTGCCGAAGTCGTCGACGGCCACGCGCACGCCCAGCGCCCGGATGCGCTCGAGCGTGGCGCCCGCCCTCTCCGGGTCGGCGATGATCGCGCTCTCGGTGATCTCCAGCTCCAGCGACGAGGGCTCCACGCCCGTTCGCGCGACCATCTCGGCGATGCGCGAGGCGCAGGCCTCGTCGATGAGGTGGCGTGCCGACAGGTTCACGGCGAGGCGCAGGTCGATGCCGCGGTCGCGCCACTCGCGCTGCTGGTGCAGCGACTCGGCCAGCACCCAGTACGTGAGCGGCCGGATCACGTCGGAGAGCTCGGCAAGCGGCACGAAGCGCGACGGCGGCAGCAGCCCCAGGCGCGGGTGCTGCCAGCGCACCAGCGCCTCGAAGCCCTGCACCGCGCCGTCGGCGAGCCGCACGCGCGGCTGGTAGTGCACGCGCAGCTGCCCGTCGCGCACGGCGGTGCCGAGATCCGAGAGCAGCGCCAGGCGTTCCGTCGAGTACGGGTCCTGCGAGGCGTCGTAGATCGCGTGGCTCGAACCCGTGCGCTTGGCCGCGTACATCGCGACGTCGGCGCAGCGCAGCAGGCCGCTCGAGGTGTCGGCGTGCGCCGGGGCCAGCGCCACGCCCACGCTCGCGCCGATCTCCAGCCGGTAGCCCTCGATGTCGATCGGTGCGGTGAGACTCGCGAGCACGTGCCTGGCCGCCTGCTCCGCGGCCTGCGCATCCCCGGCGCCCGGGATCCACACCGCGAACTCGTCGCCTCCGAGCCGCGCGACGCAAGCGTGCGGGAACCGGTCCGCCCCCTCGCGCAGCGTCGAGGCCACGCGCCGCAGCAGCACGTCGCCCACGGGATGCCCGAGCGTGTCGTTGATCTCCTTGAAGCGGTCGAGGTCGATGAGCAGGAGCGCCCCGGCGATCCCGCCTTCCGCGAGCCCCGATTCCACGCACTGCCTGAGGCGGATGCGGTTGGGCAGGCCGGTGAGCGGGTCGTGGTGGGCGAGGTGCTCGAGCGCGCGCAGGTCGTGGCCGCGCTCCATCTCGCCGGAGGCGCGCGCCGCGAAGATGCGCAGGAGGTTCTCCGCGAGCTCCGCGTCCTCCAGCGGATGGCGGAACAGCACCGCCATGAGTCCGAGGGGGCTGCCCTTCGAGTCGTTGAGCCGCGCGCCCACGTAGGCGTGGATGCCCTTCTCGGCCAGGGCGCGGTCGCGGGGGAAAAGCTCCGCCACGTGGTCTGCGAAGGCGCAGACGCCGCGGCCGAGGATCGACTCGCAGGGCGAGCCGGCGAGCGGGTACTCGAAGTCGGGGGCCGGGCCGCCCCCCGCGTGGACGGCAATGGTGCGGATGCGCCCCGCGTCGTCGGGATGGATCTCGCCCACGAACGCGAGGTCGGCGCCGAGCACGCGCGCGAGGTGGCCGGCCAGCGAGCGGAAGAACGGCTCGCCCGTCTGCTCGACCACGCCCTGGGCGATCTGCGAGACGAGCGCCTCCTGGCGCCTGCGATCGGTGACGTCGTGCGCCGCGAGAACGACGCACGGCTCGCCGCGGATCTCGAGGCGCTCGCCGGACAGCACGAACGTGCGGCGCCTTCCGCCCTTCACGATGAAGGCAACCTCGAAATCGCGCACCGCCCCGTCCTCGAGCAGGCGGCGCACCCAGAGATCGCGCTGCGACGGATCCGCCCACAGGCCGAGCTCCACCGAGGTGCGCCCCACGACCTCGTCCTCCGCGTAGCCGGACACGGCGATGAAGCGCGCGTTCACCAGGAGGATGCGGCTGTCCGCCAGCCGCACGACCGCCACCGGGTCGGGGCTGGAGCGCAGCGCCCCGGCAAAGAGTTCCTGCGTATCCTGCAGGCTCGCCCGCGCCGTCCGCAGCGACTCGTGCACCAGCACGGTCGCGGCGATGTCCGCCAGCGAGGCCGCGAACTGCTGCTCATCGGCCGTCCACTCGCGCCGCTCGCCCACCGTCTCGAGGCACACCACCCCCCTCGCCTCGCCCTCCTGCCAGATGCCCGCGTCGAGCATGGAGACGATCCCGTGGGCGCCGAGGTAGTCGGCCGCGTACTCGCGCGTGCCCGGATCGGCGGCGGCATCGGGGGCGACGATGGTGCGGTTGTCGCGCAAGGCCTTGAAATAGGACGGATAACGGCTCGACTCGAGAACCTCGCCGGCCTCGTGCCGCCCCTCCTCGCGCAGGAAGGCGTCGGCGAGCGAGAGCCGCGTGCGGTCCTCCGAGAGGAGCCAGATGGAAGCCCGCGCCACCTCGAGCGTGTTGCCGGCCGCCTCGGTGATCGCGCGCCACGCCGCGCCGGCGCCCGCCGTGGGCACGCCGCGCTGCAGGAGGGCGAAGAGCGCCGCCTGCTGGACCTGGGCCCTGAACCCGGCGGCCGCGGGGCTGCGGTCCATCAACACGGGCCTTCGGGCCGGGGTGGGGAAAGGGGAGTTGCCGCGAGGATCACGCCGGGGTCGCCTCCTGTTGCAATGATTAACCCAAGGTAACCTCGGCCCTGACTTGCGTCAATCGCTTCCGTCAATCGCGCCCCGCGGGCCGCGGCAGGACGGCGAGCGTGCACCGCGAGGCGCAGACGGCCCTACCTTCCTCGTCGACGATGCGCACGTCCCAGACCTGGGTGGTGCGCCCCACGTGCAGCGGGGTCGCCGTCGCGGTCACCACGCCGTCGCGCTTGGCGCGCAGGTGGTTCGCGTTGATCTCGATGCCCACCACGATCTGCGCAGCCTGGTCCACGTTCATCCAGGCCGCGGTGGAAGCCACGGTCTCGGCCAGCGCCACCGACGCGCCGCCGTGCAGCAGGCCGAAGGGCTGGTGGACCCGCGGTCCCACCGGCATGCGGGCGACGACGCGCTCCCTCGTCGCCTCGACGATCTCGATGCCGAGCGTGGCGAGAAGGGTTTCCTGCTGCGGCGGGGCGGCGGGGCTCAAGGTGCAACTTCCGTCAGTGCGGGGTACCCGGCCATCTTACCGTCACCAGCCGATGCCGTAGTCCTCGCCGTGGTTGCTGGAGGCGCCCCAGAAGGTGCCGTGGCGGCGGTCCACGAGGATGGCGTTCACGGGGCCCGAGGTGCGGTCGCGGAAGACGGCGTCGTAGCCCATGGCGCGCAGTTCCTTCCTCACGTACGGCGGCGTGGCGTCGTTGAGCATGATCCGCCCCGGGCGGGACTCGTGCGCCTCGAAGGAGGCGCGCATCTGGTAACTGTTGAACCCGGGCGCCTCGGCGGCCTCCTGCGGCGTCATCCCGAACTCCACGACGTTGAGGAAGTACTGCAGCAGGTCCTGGTCCTGCCCGTCGCCCCCCTGCACGGCGAAGGCGAGCCAGGGGTGCCCGTCCTTCACCGCGAGGCTCGGCGTGAGCGTCACGCGTGGCTGCCTGCCCGGCGCGACCACGTTGAACGGGTTCTCGGCGGGGTCGGTCACGAAGCTCTGCATGCGCTGCGAGAGCCCGATGCCCGTCTCGCCGGCGATCACCGCCGGCACCCAGCCGCCGCTCGGCGTGACGGACACCACCCAGCCTTCCTTGTCGGCGGCGATGACCGAGGTCGTCCCCGCGTAGAACGCCGCCTCGAACGCCGCGTCGTTGGCGGCCATCGGCGTGCCGCCGGTGCCCGGCCCCTTCCTGCGCGGCTCCCGCCAGCGCTCGAGCAGGTCCAGGAACGGGTTCCTCGTGCGCTGGTACGGGTAGGGATCCCCGGGAGCGGCCTTCGCGTCGTTCCTCGCCGGGTCGACGAGCTTCGCGCGATCGCGCGCGTACTCCTTCGAGAGGAGCCCCGGGACCGGCTCCTCGGGCGGCGCGTAGACGTCGCCGTAGTAGAAGTCGCGGTCTGCGTACGCCAGGTTCATGGCCTGGTACACGGTGTGGATGTAGCGCGTGCTGTTGTAGCCCATCGCCTTCAGGTCGAAGTGCTCCAGGATGTTGAGCGCCTGGAGCATCACCGGGCCCTGCGTCCACGCCGTGAGCTTGTAGACCTCGATGCCCTTGTAGGTCGTGCTCACGGGTTCCTCGAGCCGCACCTTCCAGCCGGCGAGGTCCTCCTCGGTGAAGAGCCCGCCCTGCGCGCGCACGCTCGCGACGAGGGCCTTCGCGATGTCGCCCCGGTAGAAGCGGTCCTGCGCGGCGAGGATCGCCTCCCGGCGCGACTTCCCGGCCGCAAGCGCCGTCTTCTCGGCATCGACGAGCTTGCGCAGGGTGGCCGCAAGTTCCGGCTGGCGGAAGATCTCGCCCGCCTCGGGCGCGTGGTGGCCCTCGCGCGGCAGCATGATGCGCTTCGAGTCCGGCCACTGCATGAGGCGGTCGCGCTGGCGCTCGATGTAGCTCGCCGTCTGCGCCTCGATGGGGTAGCCGTCGGCCAGCCGGATCGCGGGCGCGAGCACTTCGGCGAGCGACAGCTTCCCGTACTCCGCGAGCATCGTCATGATCCCGCCCGGCGTGCCCGGCGTCACGGCCGCGAGCGGGCCGTAGGGCGGCGGGTGGTCCATGCCCTTCGAGCGGAAGAATTCCGGCGTCGCGCCGGTGGGGGCCACGCCCAGCGCGTTGATGCCGGTCACCTTGCGCGTGTGCGGGTTCCAGACGAGCGCCTGCGTCTCGCCGCCCCAGTGCAGCACGTCCCACATCGTGGCGGTGGCCGCGATCATGGCGCAGGCCGCGTCCACCGCGTTGCCGCCCTGCAGGAAGATGCGCGCGCCGGCGGCGGCCCCGAGCGGCTTGCCGGTGACGGCCATCCATTCCTGGCCGTGCAGCGGCGGCTTCTGCGTGCGCTGCGCGAGGGTCGCGGCCGGAAGCGCGGTGGCGAGGAGTACGAGGACGAGTCGCGTCAGCATGGCATTCGCTCCGGGCGGGTCAGGATGCGGCCTTCTCGCGCGCGATCCATTCGTCGATCCGCGCCTCGAGCAGCGTGAGGGGGAGCGCGCCGTCGTCGAGGAGCGCGTTGTGGAAGCGGCGCAGGTCGAAGCGCTCGCCGAGGGCCCGGGTCGCCTTCGCGCGCAGCGCCTTGATGCGCAGCTCGCCGATCTTGTAGCCCAGCGCCTGGCCCGGGTTGAGGATGTAGCGGTCGACCTCCGCGATCGCCGCGCTCTCCTGGATGCCGGCGGTGTCGGCGAGGTAGCGGATCGACTGCTCGCGCGTCCAGCCGAAGGCGTGCAGGCCCGTGTCGACGACGAGGCGGCAGGCCCGCCACATCTCCATCGAGAGCCGCCCGAACTTCGCGTAGGCGTCGCGGTAGAGGCCCATCTCCTCCCCGAGGGCTTCGGCGTAGAGCGCCCAGCCCTCGCCGTAGGCCACGTAATGCGACGAACGCCGGAACGCCGGTATCCCCTTGAGTTCCTGCGCGCGCGCGCTCTGCAGGTGGTGGCCGGGCACGGCCTCGTGCAGCAGCACCGCCGGCATGTCGTGCTTCGGCCGGCGCGAGAGGTTGTTCGTGTTGGCCTCGAAGAAGCCCGCGCGGCTGCCGTCCAGCGCGCCGCTCGTGTAGTGCTCGGCGTTGTCGCCCATGAAGGCCGGCATCGCGCGGATGCCGTACGGGAGCCTCGGCAGCTCGGCGAAGAAGCGCGGCAGCTCCGCGTCGGCCTGCTTGGCGATGTCGCGGTAGTGCGCGAGCATCTCGTCGGCGCTCCGGTGGTAGAAGCGCGGGTCCGTGCGCAGGAACTGCACGAACTGCGCGAAGCTTCCCTCGAACCCGCTCGCGGCGATCACCTTGTCCATCTCGGCGCGGATCCGCCTCACCTCGCCCAGGCCGATCTCGTGGATCTCCTTCGCGGTGAGGTCGGTGGTCGTCATGTCCCGCACCATCTTCTGGTAGTAGGCCATGCCGGCCGGCAGCTTCGAGGCGGCCAGGTCCTCGCGGCAGGCGGGCAGGTATTTGTCGTCGACGAAGCGCCGCAGCGCCGCGAAGGCCGGCTGCACGCTTTGCGCCACGGCCTGCTTCCCGGCCTCGGCGAGGCGGGCCTGCTCCCCGGCGGGGAGTCCCGGCGGGAACTGCCGGAACGGCGCGTAGAGGGGCGACGACGCGGGGTCGCCTTCCGAGAAGGCGGCGAGCTGCCCCGACACCTTCGACATGGCGGCGCGCGGCGGCAGCCAGCCGGACTTCATGCCCGCTTCCATCAGGGCCGTCGCCTCGCCGAGCAGCCGCGGCACCGCGCCCAGGCGCTTGAGGTAGTTCTCGTAGTCGCGCGCGTCGCGGAAGGGCGTGGAGCGCGCCAGCATGGCGAGCAGCGCCTGCGGGCCGAACGCCGGCGAGGCCTGCAGCCAGCCCTCGCCCATGCCGGCGCCGAAGGGCAGGTCGCCGTAGAGGGCGTTCATCGCGTCGGCGCGCCGGAGGCCTTCGCGCATCATCCCGAGCGACAGCCGGTCCTGGGCGGAAAGCTTCGCCGGATCGAAGCCGTCGAGCTCCGCGAGCACCGCCTTCACGTGCGCCTTGCGGCGGGCGATGGCCTGCGGCGACTTGTCGTGCAGGCGGTCGTTGAAGGCGTGGTTGCCGCGCATCGTCGCGAATTCCGGGAACTCCTCCTGCGAGCGGCGGAACTCGCGCTCGAAAAGCGCATGCAGGGCGGCGTCGGGCCCGGGCTCCGGTGCCGCGAGGGCGGGAAAGGCAAAGGCGGCGGCAAGGACGGCGACGGCTAGGCGGGACATGCGCGGGCTCCGGAAGGGGAAGCGCGAAGTTTAGCCGCGAAACGCGCCGGGCGGCCTGCAACGGCCGGCAATTCGCGCTAGAGTGAAGCGTGGCCCGTGCCCAACGCCCGGGACTCATCAGCCGTGACCTCCCACCTCGCCGATCCGGAACACCACCCCTCGTTCACGCGGGGGGTCTTCCTGGGCGAGCTTCGCGAGGAGCTCGTCTTCCCCTTCCCCGAGCTGTCCGCCGACGAGAAGGAAAGCCTCGGCGCGATCCTCGAGTCCTTCCGCGCGTGGTCCGCCGACACGGTGGACAGCGCCCGCCACGACCGCGAGGGGCGCTTCGGCGACGGCGTGCGCGAGGGCATGGCCTCGCTCGGGATGATGGGGCTCAACATCGCGCAGGAATACGGCGGCTTCGGCGCCTCGGCGCTCCTCTTCAGCCGCGTCTTCGGGGAGGTGGGCGTGACCGACGCCGCGCTCGCCGTCTACTTCGGCGCGCACCAGTCCATCGGCTGCAAGGGCATCACGCTTTTCGGCACCGAGGACCAGAAGCGCCGCTGGCTCCCGCAGTGCGCGAGCGGCGAGCGCATCGCCGCCTTCTGCCTCACGGAATCGGGCTCCGGGTCGGACGCGCAGGCCATGCGCACGACCGCCGTGCCTTCCGCGGACGGCACCCACTACGTGCTCGACGGCGAGAAGATCTGGATCTCCAACGCGGGCTTCGCCGGCGTCCTCACGGTGTTCGCCAAGGTGCCCGTCGAGGTGGAGGGCAAGGTGAAGCAGCGCGTCACGGCCTTCATCGTGGACGCCCGCGCGCCGGGCATCACCCTCGGCAAGCCCGAGGAGAAGATGGGCATCAAGGCGAGCGACACGCGCACCATCTCCTTCCACGAAGTGCGCGTGCCCGTCGAGGACCGGCTGGGGGAAGTGGGAGCGGGCTTCCGCATCGCCCTCGAGATCCTCAACTCCGGCCGGCTCGGGCTCTCCGCGGGCTCGTCCCGCGGCACGCGCCGCATACTGGACCTGGCGCTCGCCTACGCGAAGGAGCGCCGGCAGTTCGGGCGGCCCATCGGCTCCTTCGAGATGATCCAGAGGAAGTTCGCGGTGGCGGCGGCCGAGTGCTACGCCGCCGACGCCGGCTGGATGACCTGCGCGTCGATGGTCGACCGCGGCGGGATCGACTTCTCGCTGGAGACGGCGGCGTGCAAGGTGTTCGCCTCCGAGCTCGCGCTGCGCGCCGCGCTGGAGGCGCAGCAGGTGGCCGGCGGGCTCGGCTACTCGAAGGAATACCCCTTCGAGCAGGCGGTGCGCGACTCGCGCATCATGCTCATCTTCGAGGGCACCAACGAGGTCCTGCGCGCCCTCATCGCCCTCTCGGGCCTGCAGCAGCCGGGCGAGCAGCTGAAGGCGCTGGGCAAGGCGTTCCGCGACCCGCTGCATTCGCTGGGGGCGATCGGCTCCTACATCGGCGGCCGCGTGAAGCGCACCTTGGTGCGGCCCGAGTTCTCCCGCGTGCACCCCGCGCTCGCCGAGGAGGCCTCGATGGTGTGCAAGGCCGTGCACGACCTGGCCGTCGCCACCCAGAAGCTTCTTCTCGAGCACGGCAAGGACGTGATCGAGCGCCAGTTCCACCAGGAGAGGCTCGCCGGCGCCGCCATCGACATCTACCTCTCGACGGCCACCCTGTCGCGCGCCACCTGGGCCATCGGCCGCGCGGGCGGGCCCGAGGCGGCCGTGGCCGACCTCGACAATGCGCGCATCTTCGTCGCGACGGCCATGCGCCGCACGCGGCGCGCGTTGCGCGCCCTGGAGAGAAACCAGGACGCGCGGCTGAAGGCGATGGCCGAAAGGGCGCTGGAGAGCGGCTCGCTCACGGTGGAAACCCCCACCGACACCTGATGCCGGCTCAGGGCGCGGCGGACTTCCACATGCCCATCACGCGCCCGTCGGGGTCGGAGAACAGGCAGAAGGAGCCCATGCCGGGCACGGCCTGCTCCTCGACCACGATCGAGCCACCGGCCTGCACGACCCGCTGCCGGTAGGCGGCAAGGTCGTCGACCGCCACGTAGAGGGCCATGTTGCCGGGCCAGGGACCGTCCTGCGGCTTCATGATGCCGCCGCCGATGCCCCCCTCGCCGCCCGTCTCGACCATCCGGTAGTCCATCTCGGGGAAGAGCTGCACCTTCCAGTCGAACACCCGCGCGTAGAAGTCGGATGCCTTCTGCGGGTCCTTCGACCACAACTCCCAGTGAACGACGGGCATGCCCATGGCGGTCTCCTCGCGGGTGGGAAATCGGAACGCCAATTCTCGTCGCCGGGGGCCGCGCCGGCATGACGGTCTGTTACCGCGGGAGGCGGGCCGGTCAGTTATTGTATTGACAAGCAGCGAATAACATCTGTACTACTAGCGGCGGGAGTGCCGTCCAGGGCTCCCGCACACATCGTCCGACCATACCAACAGAAAGGAATCCAGATGGACACCATCAGGATCGCCGGCGCGCAAAGCCGCGAACAAGCCCCGCAAGCCTCCTCCCGCAATGCCGTCCCCGAAGCCCCGGAAACGGCAATCCGCACCCTCGACGACTGGGAGCTGCTGCTCGCCGGCGGCGGCGACGTCAGCCCGGAGTGGCCGACTACGAATGGGTAGCAGCCACGGCGCGCCGGGTCGTGGTCCGGCCCGCGCGCGCTGCCGGCGCCTTGGCGCCCGTCGAACCCGGCAAAGGTAGCGTCGCCTCGCGATAGAGCGGGCGCTCCCCCATGGCATGCAGCTGCTGGCGGACCGACTCCGCCTCGGCGAGGATGGCGTTCGCCGTCGTCCGCGCGCGGTCGCGGTCCTTGAGCGCGCGATAGGCCCAGAAGAGCGCGGCCATCGCCGCGTGGCGCGGGAACGGCTTGGACGGGCTCTCCGTCGCCAGGCGGTGCAGCGCCACGAGGCCGGCCTCGGTGCGGGTGTCGATCGCGTCGCGAACCGCGACGGCGAGCGCGATGTCCTTGGCCGACAGCCCGGGGCGCCCCTTCTTGCGCCGCACGATCTGCGCGGTCACGCGGTCGGCCGCGCGCGTGTACCCGCCGATGCGCAGCATGCAGGCGAGCAGCACGCAGTCGGGCGGCGAGTCGACGAGCACCCGCGGGACCTGGTCCTCGTCGTAGAGGCGCTTCGCGTAGGCGAAGTCGCCCTTGAGCATGGCCTCCCACAGCAGGCGCGCCTGCTGCCGGCGGCGGTCCGCCTTCGGGTCCGCGTCCGCGCCCTTCAGGCGGTTGGCGACCTCCCAGACCCGGCCGTAGGCGCCGAGGAACATGCCCATCGCGCCCAGCGCGGCCTGCAGGTCGAGCCGCAACGCGATGTCGCCGAAGGTCTCCTCCGCCGGCGTGCCCTCGCCCTGGGCCGGCAGCGCGGTGGAAGGCACGCCCTCCTCCTTGAGGCGGTCGAAGTACCAGATCACCGCGCTCGTCTTGTTGCCGACGCCGAGCTTCTTGTACAGGCCGTGGAGGTACACCCGCATGGTGCCCTCCCGGTAGCCGAGGCTCTCCGCGATGGACCGGTTGGAGGCACCTTGCGCGAGCAGCTCGAGCATCTGCCGGTCGCGGTCGTTGATTTCCGTCTTTTTCATCAGATGAATCCCCTGTCTTCGTGGAGGGAAACGACGAGTTCCTGGAAGCTTTCCAGCCCGGTGACGGCGGCGGGGTCGACGCCCAGGTCGGCCGTCTCGTCGCGGATCATCGCCCCGAAGCGGTCCGCGAGCTCCGGGTCGAACTGCCTGCCTGCCTCGCGCCGGAGTTCCTCCAGCGCGTCGTTCATCGACATCGCCGGCCGGCCGTCCAGCCCGCAGACCATCGAGTCGTAGGCGTCCGCCACCGCGCACATGCGCGCCGGCAAGGGAATGAACCGGCCGCCGACGCGCTCGGGGTAGCCCGTGCCGTCCCAGCGGGCGTGGTGGTACCTCGCGATCTCGCGCGCGAGGAGGATGCGCGGGTGGTCGTCGTTGCGCAGGATTTCCGCGCCGGCGTCCGTGTGCCGCTCGACGAGGGACCGCTCGGCGTCGTTCAGCTCGCCTTTCTTGGCGAGGATGGCCTCGGGCACCGTGACGAGCCCGATGTCGTGCAGCTCGGCGGCCAGGCCGATCTCGAGCGCCTGCAACGGCGCGATCCCGTGCGCGAGGGCGAGCGCCTTGGTGAGCGCGCCCACCCGGATGCCGTGCCACCCGGTGTTGTCCATCCGCAGCACGGCGGCCACGCCGAGGCGCTGGTAGGCCTTCCATTCCTCCGGCTCCCCGGGGGGCCGCAGCCGCGGCACGAGGCGCGCGCGCGCCTGCTCCTGCTGCGGGTCCACGCCGCGGCCGGGCGCCTCGAAGAGGCCGGCAAGCTCCACGTGGTCGCGCGCCCGCTCGATCGCGACGCGATAGACGTGATCGCGCAGCTCCTGCAGGCGAAGCAGCGCGCGCTCCGCATTGCCGGCCGACTCCTCGGCGCGGACGGCGCAGGCCAGGGTGTCGCGCAACGAGGCGGGAACGCTGCGCGCACGGGCGAGCGCGTCCTCCAGCCGCGTGAGCGCGATGTCCGCCTGGCCCGTGGCGACCTCGTAGCTCGCGCGGCCCGTCGCGGCCGCGATGAGCGAGCGCGTGGCGGTCGTGAGCCGCGACAGCGCGGCGATCTCGTCCGCGTGCACCCTCGCCTCCTCGACGCGCTCGGACGCCACGAGCAGCCAGATGATGTTGCGCCTCAGGAGAATGGCGCCGTGGGGATCCTTGGTCGCGTAGCCGGGCTGGGCCGCGCGCAGCGCGAGCTCGCCGAAGTGCAGGCCCTCCTCCAGCTCGCCCAGGTGGAAGAGGCCGTTGGCCATGTTGGAGGCGGCGGTGTAGCGGACGTGGACCGGCCCGGGTTCCGCGGCGACGGTGGTGATCGCCCGGCGGAAGCAGCGCGTCGAGAGGTCGTAGTTCCCGGCCACGGAAAAGGCGAGGCCGATGTTGTTCCAGACGCCGGCGAGGCCGACGGGGTTCGCTTCCCGCTGGGCCAGCTTGAGCGCCCGCAACTGGTAGTCGACGGCGCTCACGATGTCCATCGTGTCCGAGGCGAGCAGGCCGCAGACCCCGGCGGCACAGCGTTCGAGCACGGGGTCGCCGGCCGCGATGGCCTGGGCGAGCAGCGCCGAGCCGAGCGGCAACGCGTCGCCGGAGCGGCCGCCCCCGTAGAGTCGGCGGCAGAAGGCCATGACGGCCTCCGCCGCCGCGGCCCGTTCGGGGTCCGGCAGGGGCTCCCGAAGGCCATCGACGAGCGGCGCCAGGACCCGCGCAAGCTCGCGCCGGTCGAGCTGCGCGGCCCGGGGGCCGAGATTCTCGAGGATGTCGATCGGCAGCGGGTGGGCCCGGATTCCCGGAGCTGGCGTCACGATGGGGACTGATCCGCGTTAACTGTACCGGAGGCCGATTCTACGCATGTGCACCGAAGGAAGGTAGTGCGCGCGGCCTTCAATTGTCGCCAACCCGTGTTTCAAATGTCGTCCGGAACCGTCGGTGGCGGCCTGAGCTTCGGGGCGATTTCCTCGGCGCGGCGCTGGATGGGGTTGGCCGACGGAACCGGCTCGGCCGCGTCCTTCGCCGTCCCGGACGGTTCCTGCGCAGTCTCCGCGGGAGCAGCCGTCGACCGGGGAGGCTCGGCCCACGCCGCCGGGATCTCGACGTGGCGCCCCGCGCCGCCGGGCTGCGGCGCCAGTGCCGCCGCCACGACGCGGCCGCCGGCGTCGAGGAGCGGCCGCCCCCCTTTGCCCGGCGCGACGGCGATGCTCGCCTCGACGATCCGCCTTGCGCCTTCGGGGGCCACGCGCTTGACCGTCCCCTCCACGAGTTCCACTTCGCCGGCCGCGTTCACGCCGGCCGCGAACACCCGGTCGCCCGCGCGCAGCGGCGGGCCGCCGGTGGCCAGGGGCCAGCTGCCGGCGCCTTCCACCGCGAGCTTGCACAGGCCCATGGCCTCGTCGACCATCGCGATGCGTGCCGGCGCCGGCCGCGTGCCGATCACCACGACGATCTGCATGCCGGGGGCGAGACCGTCGCAGGTCGTCGCCATGAGACCGGTATCGATGGTGAAAGCGATGCCCGTGGCCACCGCCTTGCCGGCCATGTCGATCGCCTCCACCCGCCCGACGGAGCGGGCAAGTTCGGCGCGGAACTGCGGGCCAGGCGTGCCGGCGAATTCCTGCGGCTTGTCGCGGCCGACGAGGAAGTACGCGCCGAGGCCCAGCACCGCCAGCAGGGCCGCGCCGGCCGCCGCCGCCTTGCCCCGGCGCGGCGGCGGCGCCTGCCCGGGGAGCGCGTGGTCGTACTCCTCCCGCCTGGCCGTGTCGAAGAGCACCTCGTAGGCTTCGCGGATGCGCGCCTCGCGGCGCGGGTCGGGCGGCGTGGCGTCCCTCTCGAACTGCTTGACGAGCTTCTGGTAGGCGCGCGCGATGTCGCCGGGCGTGGCGTCCTCGGCGACGCCCAGCACGTCGTAATGGGTCTGTCGGGGTGCGGCCATCGGCTACGCTCGAACGGGTTGGGTAGGGCGGCATTCTGCCACCGGCTTGCGTGTAACAGTTTGTGTACGTGTCCCCCCGCGAAGCGCGTCGGCCGTTAATCCGGACAGGCGCCACCGAAACGGCGCTGCCGGACGGGATTCCTCCCGGCCGCCAACAGGACCCAGGAGACGACGATGTTCAAGAAACCCCTCGCGACCGCCGCCATCGCCATTGCCACGACCGCCGCACTGGTTCCCGCCGACGCCTCCGCCGGCGATCCGGCCTTCGGCGCCCTGCTGGGCGGCACCATCGGGGCTGCCATCGGCCACGGGCTGGACGGCCGCGATGGCGCCATCGTGGGCGGCATGCTGGGCGTGGTGGCCGGCGCCGGCATCGCGGCCAACTCGCACGGCCACTTCGCGCCGGCCCGCTACGGCCCGCATGCCTACTACCCGCCCGCGCCGGTGCGCTACGCGCCGCGGCCGTACTACCGCGTGGCGCCCGTACGCTACGCGCCACGGCCGGTCGTGGTGTACCCGCAACCCCTCGTCGTGCACCGGTACGCGCCGCGACCGCCCGTCTATGCGACGGTCGTCGTCGACGGGCGACACGAGTGGAGGCGCGACCGACATCCCGAGCGCCAATGGCGTTGAGCCACGTCGAGTAGTTGCCGCGGGCAGGCCGGGCCGCAGAATGGCGGTCCGGCCTGTCCTTGAGGCGGCGCCTCAGCGCCCGCGGCGCAGCCGCTCCGGCGCACAGGCGAAGCCGAGGCCCAGGCGCGCGAAATGCGCCGCCGCCTCGGGGTCGCGCCGGGTCGCGTCGATGACGTGCTCGCCGAAGGCGCCACCGCCGCAGGCATAGGTGCCCGC
>JAMPXV010000024.1 GCA_023700985.1 Lysobacter sp. | reverse complement strand
GGCAGGGAGGGGAACGTGCGAGGCATGATCACCAAACGTGAGTTCCCGCTCCCGGGTTGACGAGGATGCCAGTTGAAGCCTGAGTTGAAGGGAAGCGCCCCCTTCAAATAAAGGGATCTGCCCCCTTTTTCTCACCCGAGCCAGGGCGTGTCTTCGCGTTGCCGCTCCTCGTAGGCGGCGATCTCCTTCTCGTAGCGCAGGGTGAGGTCGATCTCGTCGATGCCTGCGAGGAGGCACTCCTTGCGGAACGGGTCTACCTCGAAGTGCTCGACGGCCCCGTCTGGCAGCCGCACCGTCTGCGAAGGCAGGTCGATCGTGAGCTCGGTGCCCGGCTTCGCCGCGAGCAGCGCGCGGATGGCGGCCACCCGATCGCCGGGCAGCACGATCGCGAGCACGCCGTTCTTGAAGGAATTCTCGAAGAAGATGTCGCCGAAGGAGGGCGCGATCCACGCGCGCAGCCCGAAGCCCGCCAGCGCCCACACCGCGGACTCGCGCGACGAGCCGCAGCCGAAGTTGTCCGCGGCCACCAGGATCTTCGCGCCGCGGTAGGCGGGTCGGTCGAGGACGAAATCCGGGTTCGCTTCGCGCAGGTCGCGGAACAGGTAGTTCTCGTAGCCGGACGCGCGCGGCATGCGCAGGAACCGCGCCGGCACGACCTGGTCGGTGTCGACGTTCACGAGGTCGAGCGGAACGGCGATCGCGGTGAGGGTGGTGAAGGGCGTCATGGTCCCCTCACTCCGGCAGGATGGCGCGCACGTCGGTGATCCGCCCCGTGACCGCGGCGGCCGCCGCCATGGCCGGGCTCATGAGGTGCGTGCGCGCGCCCTTGCCCTGGCGGCCCTCGAAGTTGCGGTTGGAGGTCGAGGCGCAGCGCTGGCCCGCGTCCACGAGGTCGCCGTTCTGCCCGACGCACATGGAGCAGCCGGGCTCTCCCCAGCGGAAGCCCGCCTCGATGAACACGCGCGCGAGGCCCTCCGCCTCGGCCGCCCGCCGCACGAGCCCGGAGCCCGGGACGACCAGCGCGGGAACCACGGCCTTGCGGCCGCGCACGATGGCCGCGGCCGAGCGCAGGTCCTCGAGCCGGCTGTTGGTGCACGAGCCGATGAAGACGCGATCGACCGGCAGCCCCTCGAGCCTCGTGCCGGGGGCGAGGCCCATGTAGCGAAGCGCCTTCTCCATGCTCGCGCGCCGCGTGGCGTCCGGCTCCCGCGAAGGGTCGGGCACGACGCCGGTCACGCGCGTGCCGTGCTCGGGGCTCGTGCCCCACGTGACCATCGGCTCCAGCTCCCCCGCATCCAGGGCCACCTCCTGGTCGAAGCGCGCATCCCCGTCGGAGGCGAGCGTGCGCCAGCGGGCGAGCGCGCGGTCCCAGTCGGCGCCTTTCGGGGCGAGCGGGCGCCCGTGCAAGAAGTCGAAAGTGGTGTCGTCGGGCGCCACGAAGCCCGCGCGGGCGCCGGCCTCGATGGACATGTTGCAGATCGTGAGCCGGCCCTCGATGCCGAGCGAGCGGATCGCCGGTCCCGCGTACTCGATCGTGTGGCCCGTGCCGCCGAAGGCGCCGATCTTCGCGATCAGCGCGAGGATCACGTCCTTGGCGTACACGCCCGGCCGGAGGCTGCCCGTGACGGTCACGCGCATCTTGCGCGACCTCGACTGCCACAGCGCCTGGGTCGCGAGGACGTGCGCCACCTCCGATGCCCCGATGCCGAAGGCGAGCGCCCCGAGCGCGCCGTGGGACGAGGTGTGCGAGTCGCCGCAGACGAGCGTCACCCCCGGCAGCGTGAAGCCCTGTTCGGGCCCGACGACGTGGACGATCCCCTGGCGCTCGTCCCGGATCGGCAGCAGCCGGATCGTGGCGGCCGAGGCGTTGGCCGCGAGCGTCTCGATCTTTTCCCGCAGGTTCGGGTCGGCGATCGTGTCGCGGCTTCCCGAGGGGGCGTAGTGGTCCGGAGTGGCGAGGCAGGCCTGCGGCCGGCGGACCTTGCGGCCGGATTTCCGCAGCGCCTCGAAGGCGTGGAAGCTGCCGTCGTGCAGGAGGTGCCGGTCGATGTAGAGGAGGGTGCGCCCGCCGGGGCCGGTGGCCACGGCGTGCGCGTTCCAGATCTTCTCGTAGAGCGTGAGGCCCATGGGTTGCCTACTTCGGCACGTGCCCCACGGAATTGGCGTAGCGCTTCATAGCGTCCTCGCCGAGGTACTCGCGCTCCCACTCGCGCACCTGGTCGAAGCCCGCGAAGGTGTGCAGGTCGCCCAGCGGGTGCTTCGCGAAGCCCTCCATGAAGCGCGTCTCCGCGACCGGCCCCTCGGCGTGCATCTGCGCGGCGAGGTCGTGCATGGCGGCGAGCGCGGTGCGCAGCATCGCGTTGGGCGAGATGCACATCATGATGCCCATGGCGCGCAGCTCCTCCATCGTGAAGCGCGGCGACACGCCGGTCATGTTGTAGAAGACGGGCCCCTTCACCTCCCGGCAGATGCGCTGCACCTCCTCGACCGAGGTCGGCCCCTCGATGAAGCCCAGGTCGGCGCCGGCCGCGAGGTAGGCGTTGACGCGGGCGATGGCGTCGTCGAGCGAGCCGCCCGAGGCGCCGCGCGCGTCCGTGCGGGCCACGATCACGAAATCCGGGTCGAGCTCGTTTCGCGCGTCCACGGCGGCGCGGATCTTTCCCACCGCCTCCTCCTGCGGAATGACGAGTCGCCCGGCCACGTGGCCGCAGCGCTTCGGGCTCAGCTGGTCCTCCATGTGGATGCCCGCCACCCCCGCGCCGATGTACTCGCGCACCGTGCGGATCACGTTGATGGCGTTGCCGAAGCCGGTATCCGCGTCGGCGAGGAGCGGGATGCGCACGGCCGAGGCGATGTAGCGCGCGTTGGCCACCATCTCGGTCATCGTCGCGAGGCCCACGTCAGGCAGCCCCGTGAGCGAGAGCGACGTGCCGTAGCCCGTCATGTAGATCGCCTCGAAACCCGCGTGCTCCAGCACGCGGGCGCTCATGGCGTTGTAGCAGCCCGGCGCGTAGAGCGTGGGCCCGCGGGCGATGAGCTCGCGCAGTCGCGTGGTGGCGCGCTTCCTCACTTGGTCGTCACTCCGGAGTCCTTGATCACCTTGGCCCAGGTCTTCTGCTCGGACTCGAGGAGCTTGCCGAATTCCTCCGGCGTGTTGCCGACGGTCTCGGCGCCGAGCTTGTGGAAGCGGTCCTTCACGGCCGGCGAGTTGAGCGCCTTGGCCGCCGCCGCGTGGAGCTTCGCGATGACGTCCTTCGGCGTGCCGGCGGGCGCGAGGAGCCCGTACCAGGTGTCCGAGGCGTAGCCCGGCACCACTTCGCCGATGATCGGGATCTCGGGGTTGCTCTGCGCGCGCTTGCTGCTGGTGAGGCCCATGGCGATGAGGCGGCCGTCCTTGAGCAGCGGCTGCATGGGCAGCAGGCCGTCGAGCGCGAGCTGCACCTGGCCGGAGAGCACGTCCTGGCGCGCCTGCGTCGAGCCCTTGTACGGCACGTGCACGATCTGGATGCCGGCCATGGAGAGGAAGAGTTCCATGTTGAGGTGCGTGGCCGACCCCAGGCCCGCCGAGCCGTAGTTGAGCTTGCCGGGGTTCTTCTTCGCGTAGTCGATCAGCTCCTTCAGGTTCTTCGCCGGAACCGACGGGTGCGCGACGATCATCTGGTGCGTGTTGGCCATCACCGTGATCGGCTCGAAGCCCTTGAGGGGGTCGTAGGTCTTCTTGCTCGCGTGGATCATGGGATTGATCACGTGCGAGGGGCTCACCGCGACCAGCGTGTAGCCGTCGGCGGGCGCGTTGGCGGCGATCTCGGTGCCGACCAGGCCGCCGGCGCCGGGCTTGTTCTCCACGATCACGGCCTGGCCCAGCTCGCGCGAGAGGCCGTCGGCCACCGTGCGCGCGAGCGTGTCGCCGGTGCCGCCGGCCGACAGCGGCACGATGATCTTGATGGACTTCGTGGGGAAGTCCTGCGCGGGAGCGAGCAGGGGGAACGCGAGCCCGGTCAGCAGGGCGGCGGCGATGAAGGTGCGGCGGGTGGGCAGTGCTTTCATTGGGGATCTCCTCCAGGGGTTGATTCCGGGCGGGGAACCGGCCCGGGCGTTTCCCCGATTCTATCAACCGAAGCGCACGGCGCCGGCTCGCATGCGGCAGAATCGCCAGTTCCTGCCCACCCGGAGCGCCCCATGAGCAAGCTTCGTCCCGAAGTCACGGTCGAGAGCCTGAACCGCATGGGGGAGGAATACCTCCCCGGCTACCTCGGCGTGGAGATCACCGCGCTCGCGCAGGGCACGCTCGCGAGCCGCATGTCCGTGAAGAAGCTGCACGTGGCGCCCAACGAGTTCCTGCACGCGGCGAGCGTTGTGGCGCTCGCGGACACCGCCTGCGGCTACGCGGCCATCGCGCACCTGCCCGAAGGCGCGCAAACGTTCACGACCATCGAGCTCAAGAGCAACTTCCTGGGCACGGTGCGCGGCGGCGGCATCGCCTGCACGGCGACCGCCCAGCACCTCGGGCGCACCACGCAGGTCTGGGACGCGGTCGTGACGGACGAAGCGAGCGGCCGGAAGATCGCGCTCTTCCGCTGCACGCAGATGGTCCTCTGGCCGAAAGCGTAGAAGGGTTCGCGGAAAAGGGGTCAGATCCCTTTATCGGGACTTTTTGGGACGGTTCTACAGAACCGGTCTATTCCGCGAATGGCAAGGTCAGTGCACAAGTTCCTGAATAGACCGGTTCTGTAGAACCGTCCCAAAAAGTCCCGATAAAGGGATCTGACCCCTTTTCCGCGAACCCTTCTACGGAGGTCAGGGCGCCTTCACCAGGTCGACGCGCCGGTTCTTCGCCCGTCCCGCCTCGTCATCGTTGCCGGCCACGGGGGCGAGCGGGCCCACGCCGTAGCCCTTGAGGCGCGAGGCGGCGATGCCGTGCGCGCTCACGAGCTCGCTGGCGACCGCTTCCGCGCGCGCCTGGGCGAGGCGCATGTTGTCGCTCACCTGGCCCACCCAGTCGGTGTGCCCGACGACCCAGAGCTTGAGCGCCGGGTCGGCCTTGAGGAGCTTCGCCACCTCGTCCAGAGCGGGCTTCGATTCCGGCTTCACGACCGACTTGCCGGTGTCGAAGAATATGCCGTAGACCGCCACGTGGCCGGTGGCCTTGAGGTCGTTGGACATCGAGAGCGCGTCGGCCACGATGTGCTGCTTCATCGGCTGCTTCTCGACGATGCGCAGCCAGATCTTGCCATTGCCTTTCTCGGCCTCGACCCACGCTTCCCGACCGTCGATGACGACGCTGCCGTTGACCCACCGATTCGGGTCGCTCTGGGCGACCGTGCCGCCGATCTTCGCCAGGGCGCCCTCGTAGTTGCGCACGACGGCAACACCGCTCGCGTCCTGCTTGCCGCGCGTGAGCTGGTAGGTGATCTGGGTGACCTTGCCCTCCTGCCGGTTCTGCGTCCGCGGATTGGGCATCTTGAAGGCGAAGGCGTCGAACTCCACGGTCTTGCAGTCGACGATGAAGAAATCGGGCATGCGAGTGGGGAAGAGCGGGTGGTCCGCGCACCCCTTCCTGTCGGGCTCTGCGGCCGCGGGCGCGGCGATGACGAGGGACAGGACGAGGAAGGCGCGCGTGAGGTTCTTGTTCATTGGGTACTCCTCGGCTTGGGAACAGGGCTTCACCGACGATCCTAGGGTGGCTCGCGCGGGGAGTTTTTGCTCTGGAGCACACATTGCGCAGAAACCGCGGGCAGCCCGTACCATGTCGGCCCATGGACGACGGTTTCCGGATCCGCGACATCGACCCGGCCTCCGAGACGGAGGTGGACCTCGTCGCCCGCCGGATGCGCCAGACCCTCGTCGAGGTCGAGGGCGAGGAGACGGGCACGGCGCTCTACACGATGCAGTGGCTGCGCGACCGGGTTCGGTGGCACCTGGATCCGGCCAACACCACGGGGCGGGTGTTCCTGGCGGTGGGCCCCGGCGGCCGGGTGCTCGGCCACGCGATCGTGCGCATCGAGGCGGACGATTCGGGCCGGCGCTTCGGCCTCTTTTCCACCCTCTTCGTGGACCCCGCATCGAGGAAGCAGGCGGTGGGAACGCGGCTGCTTCGCCATGGCGAGGGCTGGATGGCCTCGCACGCATTGCCCGAGGCGGCGACCTGGACCTCGTCCACCAACGCGAAGCTCATCGGCCTCTGCGGCAAGCACGGCTACGCCATCACCGCGCGCCACGTGCACGAGGTCACCGGCACGGTCATGGTGCGGCTCGCGAAACCCCTGGAATAAGGAGGCGAGCCCGGAAACCCGTCAACCGGCGTGAGGCGCCGGCGCTACCTCGATGGCTTCGCGGCGCCGCCGTCCAGACGCTGCCGCTCGTGCTCGACCGCCTTGTTCTCGCGCCACCACGCCTCCAGGGCGCTGGAGCGGCCGCCGAACTTCCGGGCCTTGAGCTCGTTGGTCGCGAGCTGGCAGGCGGCGATCGGGGCGGCGAGCACGCCTCGGGTGGTGGCGACGTAATCGCAGTACCAGAAGGCGTCCTCGAGGGCGGCGATGTCGGCGGCCTGCTCGGGCGAGGGAGCGGGCTCAGGCGAGCCGCCCTCCGTCGTCACGCAGCCGGCGGCGGCCAGCAGGGCGAGCACGCCCAGGCCCGCGCGCAGCCGCATCGTCATTCGCGTTCCAGGAGGCGCATCTGCTTCGCGGCCTCCTCGAGCCGCGCGTCGTCGATCTCGCGCATGACGGCCTCCAGGTCGGCGGGCGCGCCGTCGTCCTCGAAGCGACCGGTGAGCGCGACCTCCGCGTGCAGCCGGCCCGACTGGTACAGGGACCAGATCTCCTTGCCGTAGTCGGTCGCGAGCAGGGCCGGGGCGAAGCCCCCGAAGAAGCGGCGCAGGTTGTCGACGTCGCGCACGAGCATGCGCGGCGCATGGTTGTTGCCGGCGGCGTCCACCGCCTGCGGCAGGTCGATGATCACCGGGCCGTCGGCGCCCAGCAGGATGTTGAACTCGCTCAGGTCGCCGTGCACCACGCCCGCGGCCAGCATGCGAACCACCTCGCAGATGAGGCGGTCGTGAAGCATCGTCGCCTCGTCGGCGGTGAGGTCCACGTCGTTCAGGCGCGGCGCGGCGTTGCCCTCGCCGTCGGTGACGAGCTCCATGAGGAGCACGCCCTCGTGGAAGTTGTAGGGCCGGGGCACGCGCACGCCCGCGGCCGCGAGGCGGTGCAGGGCGTCGACCTCGGCGCTCTGCCAGGCCTTCTCCTGCGACGCGCGCCCGAAGCGCGAGCCGCGGGCCATGGCGCGGGCCTGGCGGCTGTTGCGGGTCTTGCGGTTCTCGGTGTAGTCGACGGCCTGGCGGAAGCTGCGCTTGTCGGCTTCCTTGTAGACCTTGGCGCAACGCGCCTCCCCGCCGCTTCGCACGACGAAGACCATCGCCTCCTTGCCGCTCATGAGCTGGCGGACGACGGTGTCGATGACGCCGTCGTCGAAGAGAGGCTGCAGCCGGACCGGAATCTTCAGGAGGGGACCTTCTCGAGTTCTTCCTTGATAGCCTTGTCGAGGATGGCGAGGCGGGCCTCGAGCGACTGGCGGATCTTGTCGAGGGAGTTGGAGCTCCTCCACTTGCGCGCGCGGTCCACTTCGATCGAAAGGGCAATGCGCTGGGTTTTCAGGTCGTTCAGCATGGAGTTCTCCGGAGGGGGAAGGGTCGTTCTGGCAAGGCCGGTGCCGTGGAAAAGGGGCCGTTTGGGTGGCCCGGGCACGCGGTAGCGCTCGTTTGACCCCGGAAGTATGGGGCCGTTCGCCCCGGAGGGAACTATATTCCTGCCGCGAGGCCCGCCTCGCGTACCATGGACGCGCCCCGCGCCCGAACCCCCGAGATGCAACTCGACCACCTGCGAACCCGACTGCGAGACCTCGGCGCCAAGCCCTGCCACGAGCGCAGCGTGCTGCGCGCCTGGACGCGGGCGGCGCCGCTCGACAGCGGCCCGCGCGCGGCCGAGGACTTCCTGCCGCTGGCGATTCGCGACGCGCTGCCAGGGCTTGCCGCGGAGCTCGCGGGGCTCGCGCGCATCCGGTCGCGCCACGATGGCGCCGACGGGACGTCGTCGCGCCTGCTGGTCGAGCTCGCCGACGGCCGGACGGTGGAATCGGTCCTCCTGCCCCGGGGCGGCCTGTGCGTGTCCTCGCAGGTCGGCTGCGCGGTGGGCTGCACCTTCTGCATGACCGGCAAGTCGGGTCTCGAGCGCCAGGTCGGATCCGCGGAGATCGTCGCGCAGGTGGCGCTCGCGAGGTCGATCCGCGAGGTGAGGAAGGTCGTCTTCATGGGCATGGGCGAGCCGTCCCACAACCTGGCGAGCGTCCTCGAGGCCATCGAGTGGCTGGGCACCGAGGGCGGCATCGGGCACAAGAACCTGGTCTTCTCGACGGTGGGCGACCGCCGGGCGTTCGAGCGCCTGCCGCTCGGGCCCGTGCGGCCGGCGCTGGCGCTGTCGCTGCATTCCACGATCCCCGCGCTGCGCGCCTCGCTCCTGCCGCGCGCCCCGCGCATCGACCCGCAGGAACTCGTGGAGCAGGGCGAGGCCTACGCGCGCGCCACCGGCTATCCCATCCAGTACCAGTGGACGCTCCTCGAGGGCGTGAACGACGGCGACGACGAGCTCGAGGGCATCGCGCGCCTGCTCGCCGGCAAGTACGCCGTCATGAACCTCATCCAGTTCAACCCGGTCGAGGGTTCGCCCTTCCGGCGCCTTTCGGCGGAGCGCACGGCTGACTTCGTCCTGCGCTTGAACCGGCGCGGCATCCTCGCGAAGCTGCGCGATTCGGCGGGGCAGGACGTGGAAGGCGGGTGCGGGCAGCTGCGCTCGCGCGCCACGGCCCGGGTCAGCGGCCCGGTTTCCCGGGCCCGCCAGCCGACGTGACGTCCGGGCCGAGCCTCTCGAGAATCGCGGACAGGTCGAGCCCCGTCTCCTCCTTCAGGCGGCGCGCGGGGTCGCGCAGCTCGCTTGGTTCCAGGCGGATTTCCCCATCCCGCGCGGCGATCGCGACGGTGTTGCCCGCCCCGCAGGGCGGCAGCACGGCCACGCGTCCCTCGAAGGCCTCGCGCAGGCGCCGCGCCACCGGCGCGACGCTCCGCGACCGCGTGAGGAGGTTCGTGGCGAGCATCCCGCCGGCGTTGAGCCGGCTGCGCGCGTTGAGGTAGAACGGCAGCGACTCGAGCATCCCCGCTCGGCCCTCGGCGTCGAAGCCGTCCACGAGGATCAGGTCGAAGCGCCGCGTGGCGGCCGCGAGCCAGTCGTGCCCGTCGGCGATCTCGATCGCGAGGCGCGGGGACTCGTCGGGCAGCTTGAAGAACTGGCGCGCGGCGGCCACCACGGCGGGGGAGATCTCCACCACCGTCACGCGCGCCTTCGGCCGGTGGCGGTGCAGGAAGCGCGTGAACGAGGCGGCGCCCAGCCCCACCTGCAGCACGCTCCTCGGCCACGCCGCGCCGGCGTGCAGCAGCAGCGGCAGCATCATCTCGCGCGTGTACTCGAGCTCGAGCGCCCACGGCCGCGCGATGCGCATCGCGCCCTGCACCAGCTCCGAGCCGAAGTGCAGGTGCCGGACGCCGCCCGCCTCGCTGATCTCGATGGAGCTCATGCCCCATCGTCCCAGACGGCAGGGCAAATGGCCAGCGCGGATTCAGGCCCGCGCGACGATCAGGAGCACGATGACGACCAGCACGTACCCGATGACGGGACCGAGGTCGCGGTCGTTGTCGTCCTTCACGCGTCCCCCCAGCCGCCGCCCAGGGCGCGCACGAGCTTCACGGTGGCCTGGTACTGCGCGGACCGGACCTGCAGCGCCTGGCGCCGGTTGTGCAATTCGCTGCGGCGCGCATCCAGGAGCTCGAGCTGGCTCACGTAGCCGCCCAGGTAGCGCGCGTTGGAAAGGTCCGTCGCGCGCGCAGCCGAGTCGACCGCCCGGGACTGCGCCGTGGACTGGGCCGCCAGCAGCCGCAGGGCGGCGAGCTGGTCCTCGACGTCGCGGAAGGCGACCAGCACCTGCTCGCGATAGCGCGCGATCGATTCGTCGAGCCGGGCGTTCGCATCGAGCACGCCCGCCTCCCGGCGCCCGCCGTCCAGGATCGGCAGCGACAGCAGGGCGCCCACGCCCCACGCGCGCGCCGACCACTTGAAGAGATCGCCGAGCTCGGACGAGGCGTATCCCCCGGTCGTGGTCAGGGCGATGTCCGGGAACCAGGCCGCCCGGGCCGCGCCCACGCGCTCCCGGGAGGCCAGCATGCTCGCCTGTGCCGCGGACACGTCGGGCCGGCGCGCCAGCACCGTGGCCGGAATGCCGGCGGGGATGACCGGCAACGCCGTCTTCCACTCGGCCGCCTCCAGCGCAAAGGCCGAGGCGGGCTCGCCCACCAGGACGGCGAGCGAGTGCTCCAGCTCGGCCCGGCGGCGCTCGAGCGCAAGCAGCTCCGACTCGGTGGCCGCCACCTCCGTACGCGCGCGCGCCACGTCCAGCTCGGCCACGTCGCCCGCGGCATGGCGCCTCTCGGTGAGATCGAGCGTCGCGCGGTAGGCGTCCAGCGTGCCGCGCACGAGCGAGCGTTCGGCGTCCGTGGCGCGCAGGGCGAGGTAGGCCTGGGCCACGTCCGCCTGGACGAGGAGCCGCGTGCTCTGCAGAAGACCCTCGCGCGCCTCGGCGTCGAGCCGCGCGGCCTCGGAGGCGCGGGAGAGCTTGCCGAAGAGGTCGAGCTCGTAGGAAAGGGTCGCGCCGGCGGTGCCCAGGGTGCTCGCCGGCACGCTGGCGCCGTCGACCACGCCCCCGAAGCGCGAGGCCGTGGCCAGCACGCCCAGCTGCGGCGCGCGGCTGGCGTCGACCGCGCCGGCGATGGCGCGCGCCTGCGCGAGCCTTGCAGCCGCGACCTGGACGCTGGCGTTGTTGCGTCCCGCGCGCTCGACGAGGTCGTCCAGCACGGGGTCTGCGAAGGCCTTCCACCATTCGCCGCGCGGCTGGGCTTCGGCCGGGGCCGCGCTCGTCCAGCGCACCGTCTCCTTGAACTGCGCGGGTGCGGCGGGAAGGCGTGAGGCGTCTATCTCCGGCGCGGTGGCGCAGCCGGCGATGACGAGGGATGCAAGCACTGCAGCGAGTTTCATGGTCGTCAGTCCGAGGAGCCGGCGAAGGCCTCGACATGCGGGACCTGGCCGTGTTGGGTAAGGGGGCGGTTGCCGGCGATCCGCCGCAGCAGCACGTAGAACACGGGCGTGAGGAAGAGCCCGAAAGCGGTCACGCCGATCATCCCCGCGAAGACCGCGATGCCCATGGCCTGGCGCATCTCCGCGCCGGCGCCCGTGGCGAAGGCGAGCGGAAGCACGCCCATCACGAACGCGGCCGAGGTCATGAGGATGGGGCGCAGCCGCAGGCGGCTCGCCTCGACGGCCGCGGCAAGCGGCGTCTTGCCGGCGAACTCGAGCTCGCGCGCGAACTCCACGATCAGGATCGCGTTCTTGGCCGAGAGCCCCACGAGGACCATCAGGCCGATCTGCGTGAAGATGTTGTTCTCGCCGTTCGTGAGCCAAACGCCGGCCATCGCCGCGAAGAGCGCCATCGGCACGATGAGGATGATGGAGAGCGGGAGCACGAGGCTCTCGTAGAGCGCGGCCAGCACCAGGAACACGAGCACGATCGCCAGCGGGAAGATCCATGCGGCGGAGTTGCCGGCGAGGATCTCCTGGTAGGTGAGCTCGGTCCACTCGTAGCCGATGCCGGGCGGCAGCGTCTGCGCGGCGATGCGCTCGACGGCCGCCTGCGCCTGGCCCGAGGAGTATCCGGGGGCCGGGCCGCCGTTCACGTCCGCCGCGAGGAAGCCGTTGTAGCGCATGGCGCGCTCCGGGCCGGCACTGGGCCGGACTTCCAGGAGCGCCGAAAGCGGCACCATCTCGCCCGTGCCCGAGCGCACCTTGAGCTGGCCCACGTCCTCGCCCCGCGCGCGGAAGGGCGCGTCCGCCTGCACGCGCACGGAGTAGGTGCGGCCGAACTTGTTGAAGTCGTTCACGTACAGGCTGCCGAGGTAGATCTGCATCGTGTCGAACACCTCGGTCACCGGCACGCCGAGCTGGCGCGCGCGGGTCCGGTCGACGTTCGCGTAGAGCTGCGGCACGTTCACCTGGAAGCTGGAGAAGAGCCCGGCCAGCTCCGGTGCCCGGTAGGCCTTCGCCAGGAACTCCCTGGTCGCCGCGTCCAGCGCCTCGTAGCCCAGGGAGGCGCGGTCCTCGATCTGCAGCTTGAAGCCGCCGGTCGTGCCCAGGCCCTGCACGGGCGGGGGCGGGAAGATGGCGATGAACGCCTCGGGGATCGCCGCGAACTTCCGGTTGAGGGCGCCGGCGATGGCGCCGCCGCCCATGTCCGGCCCGCGGCGCTCGTCGAAGCCCTTGAGCGTCACGAAGACCACGCCCGCATTGGCGCTGTTGGTGAAGCCGTTGATGGAAAGGCCCGGGAAGGCGACGGCGGATTCCACGCCCGGATGCTGGAGCGCGACCTCGCCCATCTTGCGGATCACCTCCTCGGTGCGGTCCAGCGTCGCGCCGTCGGGAAGCTGCGCGAATCCCACGAGGTACTGCTTGTCCTGGCCGGGGACGAAGCCGCCCGGAACCGCCTTGAAGAGCCCGGCGGTGGCGAGGGCGAGGGCGAGGTACACGCCCATCACCAGCGCCTTGCGCGACAGCACGCCCTGGAGCCTTCCGGTGTAGGCGGCGGTGCCGCGCCGGAAGAGCCGGTCGAAGCCGCGGAAGACGCCGCCCAGCGTGCGGTCCATGAGACGCGTCAGGCGGTCGGGCGCGGCGCCCTTGTCCCGGAGGAGCAGGGCCGAGAGCGCCGGCGAGAGCGTGAGCGAGTTGATGGCCGAGATCACCGTGGAAATGGCGATGGTCAGCGCGAACTGCTTGTAGAACTGGCCCGTGAGGCCCGAGATGAAGGCCATCGGGACGAACACGGCCACGAGCACGAGCGCGATCGCGATGATCGGTCCGGAAACCTCGCGCATCGCGCGGTAGGTCGCCTCGCGCGGGGTGAGGCCCGCCTCGATGTTGCGCTCGACGTTCTCGACCACCACGATCGCGTCGTCCACGACGATGCCGATCGCGAGGACCAGCCCGAAGAGGCTCAGCGCGTTGATGGAGAAGCCGAAGAGGTGCAGGACGGCGAACGTCCCGATGACGGACACCGGCACGGCGAGCAGCGGGATGATCGAGGCGCGCCAGGTCTGCAGGAAGAGGATCACCACCAGCACGACGAGCGCCACCGCCTCCAGGAGGGTCTTCACGACCGCCTTGATCGAGGCGCGCACGAACTGCGTCGGGTCGTACACGATGCGGTAGTCCACGCCCTCGGGCATGTTGCCCCTGATCTCGGCCATGGTCGCGCGCACGTCGTCCGAGATCCGGATGGCGTTGGAGTTTGGCGCCGCGAAGATCGGGATCGCCACCGCGGGCTTGTTGTCGAGGAGCGAGCGCAGCGAGTAGTCCGCGGCGCCGAGCTCCAGGCGCGCCACGTCCCGCAGGCGCGTCACGGCCCCCCCGGCGTCGGTCTTCACGATGATGTCGCCGAACTCCTCCTCGGTGTTCAGCCGGCCCTGCGCGTTGATGGACAGCTGCAGGTCCACGCCGGGCAGGTTGGGCGAGGCGCCCACCACGCCGGCGGCGGCCTGCACGTTCTGTTCGCGGATGGCGCGTACGACGTCGCCGGCCGAGAGCCCGCGCTCGGCCACCTTGCGCGGGTCGAGCCACACCCGCATGGAGTAGTCGCCGGCGCCGAAGAGCTGCACCTGGCCCACGCCCTCGATGCGCGCCAGGCGGTCCTTCACGTTCAGCACCGCGTAGTTGCGCAGGTACGTCATGTCGTAGCGCTCGTCGGGCGAGACGAGGTGCACGACCATCGTGAGGTCGGTGGCGCCCTTCACGGTGGTGATGCCGAGACGGCGGACCTCCTCGGGCAGGCGCGGCTCGGCCTGGGACACCCGGTTCTGGACGAGCTGCTGCGCCTTGTCCGGGTCGGTTCCGAGGCGGAAGGTCACGGTGAGCGTGAGGCGGCCGTCGGCGGTGGCCTGGCTGCCCATGTAGAGCATGCCCTCCACGCCGTTGATCGCCTCCTCGAGCGGGGTGGCCACCGTCTCGGCGATCACCTTCGGGTTGGCGCCGGGGTACTGCGCGCGCACCACCACGGAGGGCGGCACGACTTCCGGGTACTCGGCGATGGGCAGGACCCGGATCGCGATGAGGCCCGCGATCACGATGATGAGGGACAGGACGCCCGCGAAGATCGGGCGGTCGATGAAGAACCTGGAGATGTTCATGGGGTCACCATCAGCCTTCGCGGGCGGCGAGGTTGGCCATCTGCGCGGGCTGCGGGGAGACCAGCGCCCCGGGGCGCACGCGCTGCAGGCCGTTCACGACGATGCGCTCGTCGGGCTTGAGGCCGCTCGTGACGATGCGAAGCCCGTCCACGCTCGCGCCCAGGGAAACTTCCCGGTAGGCGGCCTTGTTGTCGGCGCCCACGACCAGCACGAACTTCTTGCTCTGGTCCGTGCCCACGGCGCGCTCGTTCACCAGCAGGGCGGGCGTGGGCTTGGCGCGGCCGAGGCGGATCTGGGCGAACTGGCCGGGCATGAGGCTGCCGTCGGGATTGTCGAAGACGGCGCGCACGCGCACGGTGCCGCTGCGGGCATTGACCTGGTTGTCGACGAGCTGCAGCCGGCCCTTGAGCGGCGTCCCGTCGCCGGAGCCCGTCCCCATGAGGACGGGGATGGCGGCCAGGCGGGAGGGCGAGGATGCGGAGCCGGCGGTGTCCTTGAGCGCGCGCAGGACCGCCTGCTCGTCGGCGTCGAAGCTCGCGTAGATCGGGTCGACCGAGACGAGGGTGGTGAGAACCGGCGCCCCGGGGCCCGCGGGCACCAGGTTGCCGGCGGTGACCTCGATCCGGCCGACCCGGCCCGACACCGGCGCCCGGACCTGCGTGTAGCCCAGGTTCAGCTTCGCCGACTGCAGGGCGGCCTCCGCGGCGCGCAGGTTGGCGTCGGCCTCGTCGCGCGCGTTGGCGCGCTGGTCCAGCTCGCGCTGGGCGATGGCCCGCTGCTCCCAGAGACGCTGCGCGCGCTCGAATTCTCCCTTCGTGTACACGGCGCGCGCGCGGGCCGCGGCGACCTGGGCCTGGGCGCGCTCGGCCTCGGCGGCGTACGGCGCCGGGTCGATGGTGGCTAGGAGGTCGCCCGCCTTGACGAGCGAGCCTTCCCGGAAGTGCACCGACTGCACGGCGCCGGCGACGCGCGAGCGGACGTCGACGCGCTCGACGGCCTCGAGGCGGCCCGAGAACTCGTCCCAGGTGGCGACCTCGGCATTGACGACGGTGGCCACCATGACGGGCGTGGGCCCGGGCTGGGCGGCGTGCGGGGCGGCGTTCGAGGTGCGCAGGGCCAGCACCCCGGCCGCGAGGCCGGTGGCGGCGAAGACGAGGCCGATCGCGGTGGCTAGGCGGCGGCGGTTGGCGATGAAGGTGGACGTCATGGTCGTGTTCCCCAGGTAATAAATGTAGTGATCGCTATTGAATTGTTGCGGATTCTGGAATGGATGGACAGGCAGTGTCAAGAGATTTAATATCGAGCGCTATGAAAATCACCGCAAAACGCGCAAAGGGCGGCATGGAATGCGCCTGCGAGGTGCCGGGCGCGAGCCGGCCGCGGGGCCGGCCGCGCTGTTTCGACCGGGCAGCGGCCCTCGAGGCGGCGATGGAGATCTTCTGGCGAAAGGGCCTCGAGGCCACCTCCCTGAGCGACCTCACGGCGGCGATGGGCATCAATCCCCCCAGCCTCTATGCGGCCTTCGGCGACAAGGAGCGCCTCTTCCTCGAGGCGGTCGTGCACTACGAGGACACTCGCTTCGCCCTCTGCCCGTACGTGGAGGAGCCCACCGCCCGGGCCGCCGTGGAGCGCCTGCTCCGGCACGTGGCCGACGAGATGGCCACGCCGGAGCACCCCGGCTGCCTCATGGTGATGACCATGGCCATCTCGGGATGCTCGCAGGAACTCAAGGACGCGCTGGCGCAGGTCCGCGCCGAGGTCCGGGACCGCTTCCAGGCGCGCATCGAGCGCGGCCTCCGGGAAGGCGACGTCCCCGCCGGCACCGATGCCGCCGCCCTCACCGACTTCTACGGGGCGGTCATCTCGGGCATGGCGCTGCTCGCGCGCAGCGGCGCCAACCGGAAGTCGCTTCGCGCCACGGCCGGGCAGGCGCTCCGGGTCTTCCCCGAACTGCCCGAACGGCCGGTTCGCGGCCGGCACCGGCGCAAGCCGCAACCCGCGTAGGCGCGCTTCCCGGCTTCTTCCTTCTTCACCCGTTTGCATGGGGCCTCCGTTTTCGACGAAGGCCGCAGGTTCAGCCTTCCCATGATGGGAAGGTCAACCGGTATTTTCACGCCGCCGAACCGGGCTCGCCGGCGCTACATCTGCCCCAGGTACGCGACGAGCTGGTCGTAGGTCGCGTTGAAGCCGCCGTCCATCGACTTGAAGCCCTCGGTGAAGGTCCGCCGCTCGGCCTCGGTGGCGCCGAGGGGCCAGGCGCGCAGCGTGAGGACCGTCGCGGCGCCGCGCGCCTCCAGCGTGACCACGTTGAGCACCTCGAGCGGCCAGTCCGCGTGGAACGGGGCGCGGGTGATGCCGCCGGACTCGTCGGAGAACGACAGGACGTAGGCGAGGCGGCCGGGCGCGGCGATGTCGCGGAAGATGAAGCGGCCCCACATCGACTGGCCGCCGGCGGAAGCCATGCGGTACAGGAACATCCCGCCGGGCCGCAGTTCCAGCCGCGCGACCGTGGTCTCGAAGCCCTTCGGCCCCCACCAGCGCGCCAGGTGCTCCGCCTCGGTGTGCGCGCGCCAGACGAGCTCGCGGGGCGCCTCGAAGGTGCGCGTCACGACGAAGCCGCGCAGCGCGGTCATGTGGTCGCGCAGCCTCGCCATCGTCTCCTTGAGCCCCTCGAGGGCGCCGTGCTTCGCGATGACCAGGTCGCGCGCCTCGTTCGAGGGGAAGCGCAAGCGCATCGTGAGGCGCGTGCCGCCCGCCTCGTCGGCGAAGTCGACCGTCACCTCGAAGTGGATCTCCTTCGTCGCCCCCTCGCCGCCGTGCCGGTAGGCTAGACGCCTGGGCTTGTCCACCTCGACGAAGGCGATGACGTTCCCGTAGTCGGTGCCGTCCGGGCCGTGCATCACGAAGCGCCACTCGCCGCCGGGCTCGAATGCCGCGCGGCGCGTCGTGGTGGTGAAGCCGGCGGGGCCCCACCATTGTTCCAGGTGCGCCGTGTCGGTCCACGCGGCGAACACGAGGTCGCGCGGCGCGTCCAGGAGGCGGGTGGCGATGATCTCGCGGTCGGCGAGAGCGGTGCTTTCGGACTTCCCCAGGTCAATTCCTGCGTCCACGTTTCTTCTCCTTTGCCTGCAGTTCACGGAGGTAGCGCTCCAGCCCGTCCAGTCTCTCTTCCCAGAGCTGGCGGTATTGTTCGAGCCAATCCGTGGCGGCCTTGAGCGATTGCGGCTCCAGCCGGCACGGGCGGTACTGCGCCTCGCGGCCGCGCGAGATGAGGCCCGCGTTCTCGAGCACCTTCAGGTGCTTCGTCACCGCCGGCAGGCTCATGGCGAAGGGCTCGGCGAGCGCGGTGACGGTGGTTTCCCCGCTCGCCAGGCGCGCGAGGATGGCGCGGCGCGTGGGGTCGGCGAGCGCGGCGAAGGTGGCGTTCAGGCGGTCGTCGGGCATGGCGAGGTGAACCAATCGGTTAATTAACCGAATGGTAAACCCAAGCGACCGGGCCTCGTCAAGCCCCGGCGCGGGGAGACCGGGTTACGGCGCCTTCGCGGGTGGGGCGGCGACGATGGCCACGGCCCGCGGCGCCAGTCGCTCGAGCGCGGCCTGCAGCGCCTCCGGCTGGCTCTCGCGCACGATCTCGAGCTCGGCGCGGCGGTCCATGGCGCGCAGCAGGTCGCCGGCCCTCTCGCACCACGCGCCGGCCACCGCGAGGTCCTCGGCCAGCACCAGGACCGTGAGGCCGCCGCCGAGGGTGTCGCCGAGCGAGGCGGCGAGCGCGATCGCGTGCTCCGGCGCCACGGCCACGGGGCAGATCGCCGCGAGCGGGCCGCGGAACCGCCCGGACGGCGGCAGCACGAGGACCGTGGCCGGGGCCCCGCGCGCGAGCCGCGCGGCCTCGGGCGCCCAGCGCTTCGCGCCGACGACCGTGAGGTCCGCGTTCGCGGACGCGGCGATGATCTCCTCCGTCACGGAGCCGCGCGTGACGCGTAGCGACCAGCGCAGCGAGCGCGGCGCGGCGACCTCGGCAAGCGCCCGGCGGGCCTGCCGCGCGTGCGCCTGGAACGTGCGCTCGAGGGCCGCCGGGTCCATCGGGCGCGCCGCGGCCGAGCTCACGCCGAGCTCGCGCGCGAAGGGCAGCCCCGCCAGCCGGTGCAGCTCGTCGCTTTCCACGAAGAGCGCGTCGAGGTCGGCGTCCAGCGCCCCCGCGAGTGCGGCGGCCGCCTCCAGCGCCGGGCGGCTGTGCGGCTCGAAGTCCAGCCCCACGACGATGCGCCGGATCTTCACCGCGGCCTTTCCCGCCGCCATTCCTTGCGCAACGACGGCCCGGCGCCGAAGGCGCGCACGCGCTCGGCGAAGGCCGCGAGGCGCTGCTCGACCCGCAGGTTGACGCTCCCGGCAGGGAACCGGCCCAGCGCGTCGCGCTCGCCGGAGGGCTGCCCGGAGAGGATCGCGAGCGCCTCGTCGACCGACTGCACCGGGTGCACCTGGAAGCGGCCCGCCGCGACGGCCTCGACCACCTCGCGGCGCAGCATCAGGTGCCGGGCGTTGGCGGCCGGGATCACCACGCCCTGGGTGCCGGTGAGCCCGCGCGCCTTGCACAGGTCGAAGAAGCCCTCGATCTTCTCGTTCACGCCGCCGATGGCCTGCACGTCGCCGTGCTGGTTCACCGAGCCCGTGATCGCGAGGGACTGCCCGAGCGGCACCTCGGCCAGCGCCGAGAGCAGCGCGCAGAGCTCCGCGCACGAGGCGCTGTCGCCCTCCACGCCGCCGTAGTTCTGCTCGAAGACGAGCGTCGCGGAAAGCGACAGGGGCCGGTCGACGCTGTAGCGGCCCGCGAGGTAGCCGGAGAGGATCATCACCCCCTTGGAGTGCAGCGGCCCGCCCAGCTCCGCCTCGCGCTCGATGTCGACCACGCCGCCGTACCCCAGCCGCACGCGCGCGGTGATCCGGCTGGGCATGCCGAAGGCGAACTCGCCCAGCTGCACCACGGACAGCCCGTTCACCTGGCCCACGCGCTCGCCCGCGGTGTCGATGAGGAGCGTGCCCTTGCGCATCTGCTCGCCCACGCGCTCGCGGATGCGCGACTGCCGCTCCTCGCGCGCGGCGAGCGCCCGGTCGACGTCGGCCGCCCCGACGACCTCCCGGCCGGCGGCCGCGGCGAAGTAGTCGGACTCGCGCAACAGGTCGGTGAGCTCCTGCATGGCCACGGAGAGCTTGCCCGCGTCGCCCGCGGCGCGCGCGCCCTGCTCGATGAGGCGGGCCACACCCGCGCGGTCCACGGCGCGCAGCTTCTCGCGCCGCGCGATGGTGGCGACGACGCGCGCGTAGAGGAGGTCGCTCTCCGGCCCGCGCTCGATGTCCTCCTCGAAGTCGGCGGCCACCTTGAAGAGCTCGGGGAACTCGGGGTCGTAGGCCTGCAGCAGGTAGTAGAGGATGCGCTCGCCCACCAGCACGACCTTCTGGTCCAGGGGGATGGGCTCGGGCTTGAGGCCCACGGTGCTCACCAGGCTCAGCATCTGCCCCAGCGACTCGGTGCGGATCTCGCGCGAGCGCATGGCGCGCTTGAGCGCCTCCCACGCGAAGGGCTGCGTGAGGACCCTGAGGGCGTCAAGCACCAGGTAGCCGCCATTGGCGCGGTGGAAGGCGCCGGCCTTGATGAGCATGAAGTTGGTGACCAGCGTGCCCATCTGCGCGAGGTGCTCGATGCGGCCCACGAGGTTGTCGTGGGTGGGGTTGTCCTCGTACACGATGGGCGCGCCGCTGCCGGCGGCGTGCTCGATGATCACGTTCACCTGATAGCGCCCCAGCGGGGACTCGCTCTCGGGCTCGGGCACCGGGATGCCGAAGAGGGTGCGCTGCTCGCCATCCTTGGGATGGCGGAAGAATTCCGCGTGGTCGAGCACGTCCTCGTGCACGCTCTCGAGGAACTTCACCACCGGCCCGAGCGCCACGTAGGCGGCCTTCAGCTCCTCGATGAGCCCGGTGACCGTCGCGCCGACGACCTGGCGGTTGAGCTCCCGCATCTTGCGCTGCGCCTCGCGGCGCATCTTGGGCACCTCGTGGATCGCCTTCGCGAGCTCCTGCTCCAGCGCCGCGATGGCCTCCTGCACCTTCTTCTGCTTCGCCTCGGAGAGCGCGTGGAACTCGTCCGGGCCCATCACCTTGTCCTTGTGCATCGGCGCGAAGCCGAAGCCCGAGGGCGTCCTCACGAGCGCGATGCCCTGCCCCTTGGACTTCGCGCCGATCGACTCGATCGCCTCCTCGTGGCGCCGCTCGAACTCGCTCTCGATCTCCTGCAGCCGCGTGCGGTACTCGTCGGTCTCGAAGGCGCCGGGGATGCCGGTGCGCAGGTCCTCGACCAGGCGCTGCATGTCCTGGCGGAAGCGCGAGGCGGTTCCGGCGGGCAGTTCCAGCGCGCGCGGCTTGCCGGGCGCGGCGAAGTCGAACACGTAGCACCAGTCGGCGGGCGTGGCGCGCTCGAGCGCCTTCTTCTCGAGGTGGCGGCGCACGATGGTGTGGCGCCCGATGCCTTCCGGGCCCATCGCGTAGAGGTTGTAGCCGTCGCGCTCCATGCCCACGCCGAAGCGGATGGCCTCCACGGCGCGCGACTGGCCGAGGACCTCGCCGAAATCCTCCAGCTCCGCCGTGGTGGCGAAGGCGAGGCTCGAGGGATCGCAGGTGAGGCGCAGTTGCGCCGGGGCGAGGGGCGTTGCGGGAACGGGATTCGTCATTGCGGACTCCTCCGAATTCCCAGTTTCCGCCCCGCCCCACCCCGATTGTTGACGCGCATCAAGGGGCCGGGAGCCCGCGGTGTGGAGGCTATCGCGCATGGCCTGGATCCCGTGGGTGGCACTCGTCTTCGCGGTTGCGGCCGCGGCGATCGTCATGCTGAACCTCCACGGCGCCAGGCGCTGGGCGAGCCGGACCCGCGCGCTCGTGTCGCGGCTGGAGGCGGCGCGCCGCGTGCCGGCAACGACGAGCTTCGACCCTGCCGGACTCGACGCGTTGCCCGATCCGGTGCGCCGCTTCTTCCGGGCGGCCCTCACGCCGGGGCAACCGATCGTCGCCGCGGCGAGCGTCATCCACGCGGGACGGTTCAACCTGGCCGAGGCGGGCGAGAAATGGGCGGCCTTCACCTCGGTGCAGCGCGTGGTGGCGAGCCGCCCGGGATTCGTCTGGGACGCGCGCATCGCGGTACTGCCCGGGCTGCCCGTGCGCGTGCACGACGCATACGTGGCGGGCGAGGGCATCCTGCATGCGGCCCTCTGGGGAATCGGCACGCTTGCCGACCTGCGCGGAACGCCGGAGGTGGCGCGGGGCGAGTTGATGCGCTGGCTCGCGGAGGCCGCCTGGTACCCGACGGCCCTCCTGCCGGGGCAGGGCGTGCGCTGGGAGCCTGTCGACGATCGCTCGGCGCGCGCCACGGTCGCCGACGGTGCGATCGCGCTCACCCTGCTCTTCCGCTTCCGGGATGACGGGCTCGTGGAGTCGGTGCGCTCGGAGGATCGCGGGCGCACCGTCGGCGGGCGGGTGGTCCCCACGGCGTGGGAGGGCCGCTGGTCGGACTACCGGGAACAGGACGGCATGCGCGTGCCGTTCACCGGGGAGGTCGCCTGGCTCCTGCCGGAGGGCCGCCACCCCTACTGGCGCGGCACCATCGCCGCGCTATCCTACGAGTTCGCCCACTGAAAGGTGCACGCCATGGTACTTCTCGAATTCTCGATGTCCCCCTTCGACAAGGGCGAGAGCCTCGGCGAGTACGTCGCGCGCTCGCTCGACATCGTCGACAGGAGCGGGCTGCCCTACCGCCTCACGCCGATGGGCACGATCATCGAGGGGGAATGGGACGAGGTCATGGCCGTCGTCACCGCGTGCTTCGAGCGCATGAGCCAGGACTGCAAGCGGGTCTCGACCTCGATCCGCATCGACTACCGCGCCGGGCCGGGCGGGCGGCTCGCGAGCAAGATCGCGACCGTCGAGGGCAAGCTCGGCCGCAAGCTCTCCACCTAGGCTCGCGGGGCTCCTGCGCGCCTGCGCCGCGGCTTCGGCTTCGGGTACTGCAGGTACTTCGAGACCCGGCTCTCGAAGGGATCGCGCCGCGAGAGGCGGGCGACCTGGCGCGCGCTGACCAGCGGGTAGTGGCGAAGCCCCACGAGGCGCTCGTGCGCATCCCAGCAGGGTCCCGTGGAGGTCACCCACTGGTCCGTGTCCACGCGCCGCAGGTCGAAGGCGCCGGAGTAGCTGCGCAGCGTGTGCCTGCCCTTGCGGTCGCAGTACTCGTGGAAGTAGGAGAGCGCCAGCTCGCGAAGCGTCCGGTAGACGGGATCGCGGTGGCGCAGCACCGCGCCGTTGGTCTTGGAGATCGCGCCCCAGAACCGGCCCTGGCGGAAGACGGCGATGCAGTGCGGGTAGTCGGAGAGGTCGCAGTCGAGGTGGACGACGAGCGGCGGCCGGCCGTGGATCCACAGCGCGCAGGCGGCCACGAAGGCGCCCTCGAGGCAGTGCGCGCGCCGCTGCCGCAGCACCTCGCGGGCGGAGAGCAGCGTCTCGCCGCCGCGCTCGTGGTTGGCGGGAATGCGGTTCACGAAGGCCTGCACCTTCTGCGGCGTGTCGAGGCGCGCGAGCGCGGCGAACTGGGCCTGCGTGAGCCCGAGGTCGGCGCGGCGCGCGAAGCGGCGGTTGCGCAGCAGGGCCATGGGAGGCGTGCCTCCGGAGGTCGCCGGCGCGGGCCGCGCCGGCGCGGCGCCTCAGGCGGCGCGGCCGACGATCTGCGCCGTGGCGATGAGCTCCTCGAGGAGCGCCATCGATGCCTTGCCCGACATGGAGTACGGGTCGAGGACCGTGGTCTCGGAGTACTTGAGGAGCGTCGAGGGGTTCACCTTCGCGAGGTTGACCTGCCCCATGGTCCAGCCGGGGAAGCGGCGCTCGGCGACCTCCTCGTAGTGCAGGACGACCACGTCCTTGTGGCGGTTGTCGCGCACGATCTCGTTGTAGAGCCGGTTCACCGCGGTGCGCCCGCCCTCGAGCACCTGCAGGAAGATGTCGCCGCTCTGGCAGAGGATGCCGGTGATGCCCAGCCCCGGGTTGTGCTTGCGCGACTGCTCGAGGATGGACTCGATCACCTCGTTCGTGACGTGCTTGGTGGAGCGGCTGGCGTAGAGAAGTCTCACGATCATTCTTGTTCTCCTAGGCGTTCTTTCTCTGGAGCAGGGCGAGGAACTCGCGGCGCAGGTTCGGGTCCTTGAGGAACGAGCCGCGCATCACGCTGTTCACCATCTTGGAGTCGGAGTCCTTCACGCCGCGCCACTGCATGCAGAAGTGGTCGGCCTCCATCACGACGGCGAGGCCGTCGGGCTGCATCTTGGACTGCAGCAGGTCCGCCAGGCGCGTGACCGCCTCCTCCTGGATCTGCGGCCGGCTCATCACCCAGTCGCACAGCCGCGAGTACTTCGACAGGCCGATGAGGTTGGAGTGCTCGTTGGGCATCACGCCGATCCAGACCTTGCCGATGATGGGGCACAGGTGGTGGGAACAGGCGCTCCTCACGGTGATGGGCCCCACGATCATCAGCTCGTTCAGCCGCTCGACGTTGGGGAACTCGGTGACCGGGGGCTCCGCCACGAAGCGGCCGCGGAACACCTCGGTGAGGTACATCTTGGCCACGCGCCGGGCGGTGTCCTGGGTGTTGTGGTCGCTTTCGGTGTCGATCACCAGGCTCTCCAGCACCCGGCGCATCTTCGCCTCGACCTCGTCCTGCAGCTCGTCGAGCTCGCCGGGCTCGATGAACTTCGCGATGTTGTCGTTGGCGTGGTAGCGCTCGCGCGACT
>JAMPXV010000229.1 GCA_023700985.1 Lysobacter sp. | reverse complement strand
GGTAACAATGATCATGTTGATGTCCCTCCGCCGGTTTCAGTGGAGACTAATGCGCCTCGGCGCGTTATGTCGGAGCTAAAACCGGCGGCACCGGTAACAATGATCATGTTGATGTCCCTCCGCCGGTTTCAGTGGAGACTAATGCGCCTCGGCGCGTTATGTCGGAGCTAAAACCGGCGGCACCGGTAACAATGATCATGTGGATGTCCCTCCGCAGGTTTTCGTGGAGACTAATGCGCCGAGGCGAGGCTCTCGAGGAGCTCGTCGCGGTGGACGACGGCGGTGCCCAGCTTGCCGACGACGATGCCGGCGGCGTGGTTGGCCACGCGCATGGCGGCAGCCAGGTCGGCGCCGGCGGCCACCATGAGCGAAAGCGCGGCGATCACGGTGTCGCCCGCGCCGCTCACGTCGTAGACCTCGCGCGCGCGCGTCGGCTCGTGCCGCGTCTCCGACGCCGTGAAGAGGGACATGCCGTCCTCGCTTCGCGTCACGATCAGCGCATCGAGCGCGAGGTCGGCACGCAGCTTCCGGGCGCGGCGCACCAGGTCGTCCTCGTCGGCCCAGCGGCCCGCCACCTCGCGGAACTCGCCGCGGTTGGGGGTGAGGACCGTGGCGCCCCGGTAGCGTGCGTAGTCGGAGCCCTTGGGGTCGACCAGCACGGGCTTGCCGTGCGCCCGTGCGAGCTCGATCATCCGCGTCACGTGCGCGAGCCCCCCCTTGCCGTAGTCGGAGAGCACGATGGCGTCGGCCTCGTCCACCAGGCGCTCGTACTCGTCGAGCTTCGCCGCGAGCACCTCGTGGCCCGGCGCGCGCTCGAAGTCCACGCGCAGGAGCTGCTGCTGGTGGCCGATGACCCGCAGCTTCACCGTCGTGGAGAGCCCCGCGTCGCGGTGCAGCGAGGCGCGCACGCGCCCCTCGCCGAGGACCCGCTCCAGGGCGCGGCCCGCCTCGTCGTCGCCGATCACCGAAAGCAGCGTCACCTCCCCGCCCAGCGCGTCGATGTTGCGCGCGACGTTGGCCGCCCCGCCCGGGCGCTCCTCGACCCGGCGCACGAGCACGACCGGCACGGGCGCCTCGGGCGAGATGCGCTCCACGTCGCCGAACCAGTAGCGGTCGAGCATGACGTCGCCCACGACCAGCACGTGCCGGCCGGCGAACTCGGGGAGCGCGGGCCGGGTCATGGGCGGCCGATGGCGAAGTACTCGAACCCGTGCGCGCGCACCGTCGCCGGGTCGTAGAGGTTGCGGCCGTCGAAGATCACCGGCGAGGCGAGGCGGCGCTTCAGCTCGTCGAAGTCGGGGCTGCGGAACGCCTTCCACTCGGTGACGATGGCGAGCGCGTCGGCGCCGCCGGCCGCTTCCAGGGCCTCGTCGGCGAAGCTCACGCGCGGCTCGGCCGCGTAGATGTGCCGGGCCTCGGGCATCGCCACCGGGTCGTAGGCGACCACGGTCGCGCCACGCTCCAGGAGGCCGTCGATCACCACGCGGCTGGGCGCCTCGCGCATGTCGTCGGTGTTGGGCTTGAAGGCGAGGCCCCAGATAGCGATGCGCCGGCCGTCCAGCCGCTCGCCGAAGCGCCGGGCGATCTTGTCGACGAGGACGCCTTTCTGGCGGTCGTTGGCCTCCTCCACCGCGCCGACGACCTTGAGGTCGATGCCGTGCTCGCGCGCCGTGCGCAGCAGCGCCGTCACGTCCTTGGGGAAGCACGAACCGCCGTATCCGGTGCCGGGATAGAGGAAGTGGTAGCCGATGCGCGGGTCGGAACCGATGCCCTTCCTCACGTGCTCGATGTCGGCGCCCAGGCGCTCGGCGAGCAGCGCCAGCTCGTTCATGAACGAGATGCGGGTGGCGAGCATCGCGTTGGCGGCGTACTTGGTGAGCTCCGCCGAGCGGATGTCCATCACCTGCAGGCGCTCGTGGTTCCTCTGGAAGGGGCCGTAGAGCTCGCGCATCGCCTCCACGGCGTCCGGCTCGTCGGCGCCGATGACGATGCGGTCGGGGCGCATGAAGTCCTCGACGGCCGCGCCTTCCTTCAGGAACTCCGGGTTGGAAACCACCGAGAAGGCGTGCGCCGCGCCGCGGGCGGCGAGCGTCTTCGCGATCTCGGCGCGGACCTTGTCGGCGGTTCCCACGGGAACGGTGGACTTGTCCACGACCACGCGCGGGCCGTCCATGTGGGTGGCGATGCCGCGGGCAGCCGCGAGCACGTACTGGAGGTCGGCGGAGCCGTCCTCGCCGGGCGGCGTGCCCACCGCGATCATCTGCACGCGGCCGTAGCGGGCGGACTCCGCCGGGTCGGTGGTGAACGCGAGGCGCCCGGCCGCCGCATTGGCGCGCACGATCTCGCGCAGCCCCGGCTCGAAGATCGGGATCTCGCCGCCGCGCAGCATCGCGATCTTGCGCTCGTCTATGTCGAGGCAAAGGACGTGGTTGCCGACGTCGGCGAGGCAGGCGCCGGTGACGAGGCCGACGTAGCCGGTGCCGATGATGCTGACCTTCATGAAGGGACCTTCCCGCTCCCGAGGGAGCGCATGATCGATTGCAGGGTCGCGGACGGGTCGGCCGACTGGGTGACGGGCCGGCCGATCACGAGGTAGTGGGCGCCGCGGCGCACGGCGTCCTCCGGGGTCACGACGCGCGACTGGTCGCCCTTCGCGTCGCCCGGGAGGCGGATGCCGGGCGTGACCGACACGAACCCCGTCCCGAGCGTCTCGCGGAGCATCGCCGCCTCCTCGGCGGAGCACACGACGCCGTCGAGACCGCTCGCCGCCGCCAGGCGCGCCAGGCGCCCGACGTTGTCCGCCGCGCTGCCCGCGAAGCCGATCTCGCCCAGTTCCGCGTCCGACAGGCTGGTGAGGACCGTCACGCCGATGAGGAGCGGCGGCTTCGGGAAGCTTGCGACCGCCTCGCGCGCGGCGCGCATCATCGCCGACCCGCCGCCCGCGTGCACGTTCAGCATCCAGACGCCCAGGCGCGCCGCGGCGCGGCAGGCGCCGGCGACGGTGTTCGGGATGTCGTGGAACTTGAGGTCGAGGAACACCTCGAAGCCGCTCGCCTGCAGCCGCTCCACGACGGCTGGGCCCGCGGCCACGAAGAGTTCCTTGCCCACCTTCACGCGGCACAGCGCCGGGTCGAGGCGGGCGGCCATGGCGAGCGCCGCTTCCGCGTCCGGAAAATCGAGCGCCACGATGACGCGCTTATCGTCCAATCTGCATCCTCGCGAGGTGGCGGCCGGCGGTCTCCAGTTCCGCCGTGCGGCGCGGCGAGAAGCTCTCCCAGCCGCCGCAGGCCGGGCATTGCCAGAAGAACTGCCGGGCCTTGAAGCCGCACTGCGCGCAGAGATAGACAGACAGGGCCTGGGCGTGCGAATGAACGAGGGACTTCATGAGCTGCAGGTCCTGCCGGCGCTCGGGCGGCGCGCGAAGCAGCTCCGCGTCGATCAGGCGGTCCAGGCCCACCAGCGTGGGGTTGCGCCGCACCTCGTCGCGCACGAGGCGCCACGCGGCCTCGTCGCCTTCGTGCTCGGCGGTCGCCTGGTAGACCACGTTCAGGAGGTCCAGGCCGGGATAGCGGTTCTGCAGGCCGCGCAGCAGCGTGAGGCCCTCGCCAGGGCGGCCCAGCGCCTTGTAGCTGTCGACCATGCCCTCGGCGGCCAGCCCGAGGTAGGCCGCGTCCTGCGACTCGATCGCCTTCCACGCCTCGATCGCATCCTCGTGCCGGCCCTCGCGCGCCAGCCACTCGCCGCGCAGGAGGTTGGCGCGGACGCACTTGCGGTTGGCCTCCAGCGCGCGGTCCAGCAATTCGTGCGCCGCGGCTTGCCGGCCGTGGATCTGCTCCGTGATCGCGAGCTCGCAGTGGTAGTTGGCGATCTCGCGCTGGTAGTTGCGCTTGGCGCTCGCCTCGAGCTTTCGCGCCGCGCCGATCGCCTTTTCCCAGTCCTTCTCCTGGATGTAGATGTCCAGCAGGTGGCGGTGGACCTCGGCGGAGGGATCGGACTCGGCCATCTTCACGAGGACCGACTCGGCGTGGTCGAGGAGCCCGGCCTTGAAGTAGTCCTGGGCGAGCTCGAAGGAGGCCTGGCGCCGCTCCTCCTCGGGAAGGTCCTCGCGGGCCACCAGGTCCTGGTGCATCCGGATCGCGCGGTCGACCTCGCCGCGGCGCCGGAAGAGGCTGCCCAGCGCGAACTGCAGCTCCACCGTCTGCGGGTGCTCCTTGGCGACCTGCAGGAACGACTCGATCGCCTTGTCGGGCTGCTCGTTCAGGAGGAAGTTGAGGCCCCGGAAGTACGACGAGGGCATCTGCCGGGACTCCGACAAAAGGCTCTTCAGGTCGACCCGCGCGGCGACCCACCCCATGCCGAAGAAGACCGGCAGCGCGAGGAGCCACCAGAACTCAAACTCCATGGGCGTCCGGGGGAGGAAGCGGGGGCCGGGGAACCGCCGGCCCGGGTTCGGGCGGGGTGACGATGGGCGGGGTGACCGGGATCGCCGCCGCGACGGACTTGCGCAGCTTCGCGTTCTCGCGGCGCTGGCGCACCACGGTCGGCAGCCACGCGAGGAGACCGATGACCACGCCGGCGACGAAGGCCACCAGCACGACGAAGACGAGCGGGGCCTGCCAGGACTGCTCCGGGAAGCCGTGCAGCGTGACGACCTGGCTGTTCTTCACCGCGAACCAGATCAGGACGAGCACGATCGCGAATCGGAAAATCCAGGCGAGCGCTTGCATTCGTGGTCGGGGCGTTACCCGTCGGCTTGGAAAGGGGCGAAAGGGCGAAAAAAAAGCGGCAGGTGCATTTTACCCTGCCGCTCGATGGTGTCAGCCCGGACGGGGCCGGTCATTCATGGGAATCGACCCGCTCCCGCAGTTCCTTGCCGGCCTTGAAGTGCGGCACGTACTTGCGCGGCACCTGCACCTTCTCGCCGGTCTTGGGATTGCGTCCCACCCGCGGGGGGCGGAAGTTGAGCCCGAAACTGCCGAAGCCGCGGATCTCGATGCGGTTGCCCGACGCGAGGGTATGCGCCATCGCGTCGAGCATGGTCTTCACCGCGAGTTCCGCGTCCTTGGGCGCCAGTTGACTGTGCCGCGCGCTCAACAACTCGATGAGCTGTGACTT
>JAMPXV010000228.1 GCA_023700985.1 Lysobacter sp. | reverse complement strand
GGATGGCGTCGGGAACGTCGAGCGGGTTCTGCGTGATGAACCAGACGCCCACGCCCTTGGACCGCACCAGCCGGACCACCTGCTCGATGCGGTCGAGGAGCTCCTTGGGCGCGTCGTCGAAGAGGAGGTGCGCCTCGTCGAAGAAGAAGGCGAGCCTGGGCTTTTCCGGGTCGCCCACCTCCGGCAGCTGCTCGAAGAGCTCCGAGAGTAGCCACAGCAGCATGGTCGCGTACACGCGGGGGCGGGCGAGGAGCTTGTCGGCGGCGAGGATGTTCACGACTCCGCGGCCGTCCACGGTCTGCATGAGGTCCTCGATCGCGAGGACGGGCTCGCCGAAGAACTGCTCCCCGCCCTGGGACTCGATCGTGAGGAGCCCGCGCTGGATCGCGCCGATGCTGGCGGTCGACATGTTGCCGTACTGGGTCCGGAACTTCGCGGCGTTGTCGCCCGCGTGCTGCAGCAGCGCGCGCAGGTCCTTGAGGTCGAGGAGTGCCAGGCCGCCGTCGTCGGCGATCTTGAAGATCGCGGCGAGCACGCCCGACTGCGTCTCGTTGAGGTTCAGGATGCGCCCGAGGAGGAGCGGGCCCAGCTCGCTCACGGTGGCGCGCACCGGGTGCCCCTGCTCGCCGAAGACGTCCCAGAAGGCGACGGGGGCGGCGAGCGGCGTGTGCCCGTCGAGCTTCAGCATCTTCACGCGCTCGGCGACCTTGGCGTTGGCGCCGGCCGGGGCCGCCAGCCCCGCGAGGTCGCCCTTCACGTCGGCCACGAACACCGGCACGCCGATGGAGCAGAGCGCCTCGATCACCGTCTGGAGGGTGACGGTCTTGCCGGTGCCCGTGGCGCCCGCGATGAGGCCGTGACGGTTGGCCATGCCCGGCAAGAGGCCCAGATCAACGCCGGATTTCGCGACGACAAGAGGGGGCAGCACGGGGGTGTCTCGAGGGGGAGGACGTAGCGGGGATGTTACCATTAGGCCCCTCGAAACTGAATTCGCGACGAAGACCCATGGCAGGACACAGCAAGTGGGCGAACATCCAGCACCGCAAGGGTCGCCAGGACGCCAAGCGCGGCAAGATCTTCACCCGCCTCATCAAGGAAATCACCGTCGCCGCGCGCATGGGCGGGGGAGACCCCGACATGAACCCGCGCCTGCGCCTCGCGGTCGACAAGGCGTACGAGAACAACATGCCCAAGGACAACGTCGAGCGCGCCATCAAGCGCGGCACCGGCGACCTCGAGGGCGTGAACTACGAGGAGATCCGCTACGAGGGCTACGGCATCGGCGGCGCCGCGGTGATCGTGGACTGCCTCACGGACAACCGCACCCGGACGGTGGCGGACGTGCGGCACGCGTTCTCGAAGCACGGCGGCAACCTCGGCAGCGACGGCTCGGTCGCCTTCCTCTTCAAGCACTGCGGGCAGCTCGTCTTCGCGCCCGGCACCCCGGAGGACAGGCTCCTCGACGCGGCCCTCGAGGCCGGCGCCGAGGACGTCGTGACCAATGAAGACGGCTCCATCGAGGTGATCACGGGCCCGTACGACTTCGCGGCCGTGAAGGCGGCCCTCGAGAAGGCCGGCTTCAAGGCGGAGCTGGCGGAGGTGACGATGAAGCCCTCCACCGAGACGGCGCTCTCCGGGGACGACGCCGCGCGCATGCAGAAGCTCCTCGACGCGCTCGAGTCGCTCGACGACGTGCAGGACGTCCACACCTCCGCCTCGATGGACGAGGCGCCCTAGGGGCCGTGGGCGATGCGAGGTCGAGGAACGAGCCGTTGACCGGACGCCACTGCGGCCCGGAGGCGAGGCGCGTGCGCATCCTCGGCATCGACCCGGGCCTGCGGGTGACGGGGTTCGGCGTCATCGGGCGCGAGGGCCAGCGCCTCGACTACGTGACCAGCGGCTGCATCCGCACGGACAGCGACGGCGAGCTGCCCGAGCGCCTGCGCTCGATCCTCGACGGGCTGGCCGAGGTGATCGCCGCGAACTGCCCGGACGAGGCGGCCATCGAGAAGGTCTTCGTCAACGTGAATCCCCAGTCGACGCTGCTTCTCGGCCAGGCGCGCGGCGCCGCGGTATGCGCCGCCGTGCTCGCCAACCTTCCGGTCGCGGAATACACGGCGCTGCAGGTGAAGCAGGCCGTGGTGGGCAAGGGCCACGCCCGCAAGGAGCAGGTGCAGGAGATGGTGAAGCGGCTCCTGAAGCTTCCCGGCTACCCGTCCACCGACGCCGCCGACGCGCTGGCCTGCGCCATCTGCCACGCGCACGGCGGGCTCGGGCTGGGCGCGTTCCCCACCAAGGGCCTGCGCATGCGCGGCGGGAGGCTCTCGTGATCGGGCGCATCAGCGGCACGCTGGTCGAGAAGAGCCCGCCGCAGGTGGTGGTGCTCGCGCACGGCGTGGGCTACGAGATCGACGTGCCGATGAGCACGTTCTACAACCTGCCGCGCACGGGGGAGCAGGTCGAGCTCCTCACCCACCTCGTGGTGCGCGAGGACGCGCACCTGCTCTACGGCTTCCTCACGGCCCCCGAGCGCACCGCCTTCCGCCAGCTCCTCAAGGTGAGCGGCGTCGGGCCCAAGGTGGCGCTCGCCGTCCTCTCGGGGCTTTCCGTCGACGACCTCGCGGTCGCGGTGGCCGCGCAGGACGCGGCGAGCCTCACGCGCGTGCCCGGCATCGGCAAGAAGACCGCCGAGCGGCTGGTCCTCGAGCTGCGCGACAAGCTGCCCTCGGCGCTTCCCGCCCCCAGGACGTCGGCTCCGCACGGCCCGGACGTCCTCAATGCGCTGCTGTCGCTTGGCTATAATGCCCGCGAAGCGGCCGGGGCCATCCGGGACCTGCCGCCCGACCTGGCACTCGCCGACGCGATCCGCCAGGCACTCAAGGTGCTCGCCAAGCCGTGATCGAAACCGACCGCCTGATGACCGGTGTCCCGGCTTCGCCGCTGGAGGAGGGCGAGGAGAGGGCGCTTCGCCCCCGCCAGCTCGCCGACTACGTCGGGCAGGTGAAGATCCGCGAGCAGCTCGAGATCTTCATCTCGGCCGCCCGCAACCGCGGCGAGGCGCTGGACCACGCGCTGCTCTTCGGCCCGCCCGGCCTCGGCAAGACCACGCTCGCCCACATCATCGCCCGCGAGATGGGGGTGAACCTGCGCCAGACTTCCGGCCCGGTGCTGGAGCGCCCCGGCGACCTGGCGGCCATCCTCACCAACCTCGAGCCGCGCGACGTCCTCTTCATCGACGAGATCCACCGGCTGAACCCGGTCGTGGAGGAGATCCTCTACCCGGCGCTCGAGGACTACCAGATCGACATCATGATCGGCGAGGGGCCGGCCGCGAGGAGCGTCAAGCTCGACCTCCCGCCCTTCACCCTGGTGGGCGCGACCACGCGCGCCGGCATGCTCACCAACCCGCTTCGCGACCGTTTCGGGATCGTGGCTCGCCTGGAGTTCTACACGCCCGAGGAGCTCACGCGCATCGTCACGCGCTCCTCGGGGCTCCTCGCCATGGCGATCGAGGCCGAGGGCGCGACCGAGATCGCGCGCCGCTCGCGCGGCACGCCGCGCATCGCCAACCGGCTCCTGCGCCGCGTGCGCGACTTCGCCGAGGTGAAGCACGACGGGCGCGTGACCGCCGAGATCGCCGACCTGGCGCTGCGCATGCTCGACGTGGACGTGATCGGGCTCGACCTCCAGGACAGGAAGCTCCTCCTCGCCATCGTCGAGAAGTTCGGCGGCGGCCCGGTGGGCGTGGACAACCTGGCCGCGGCCATCGGCGAGGAGCGCGACACGATCGAGGACGTGCTCGAGCCCTTCCTCATCCAGCAGGGCTACCTGCAGAGGACGCCGCGCGGGCGCATCGCCACGGCACTCACCTACCGGCATTTCGGGCTGGCCGGCGGCCCGGCCCCCGCGGGAGGGCTCTTCGAGTGACGCGCATCGCCACCAAGCCCGTGCGGCTGCAGCCCGAGCTCTTCGTCTACTCCTTCCCGGTGCGCGTCTACTTCGAGAACACCGACGCGGGCGGGGTGGTCTACCACGGCGAGTACCTGAAGTTCATGGAGCGGGCGCGCACCGAGTGGCTGCGCCACCTGGGGTACGACCACCAGACGCTCGCGCGGAACCACCGGATCGTCTTCGTTGTCACCCAGGCGGTGGCCGATTTCCTCAAGCCCGCGCGGCTGGACGACAACCTCGCGGCCAGCGTGCAGCTCGAGTCGCTCGGCAAGGTGCGCTGCGTCTTCGTGCAGGAGATCCGCCGCGAGGACGAGCTGCTGGTGCGCGCGAAGATCACCGTGGCGTGCGTGACGGGGGAGACGCTGAAGCCCGCCGAGATTCCCGAGGCCCTGCGCCGCAAGATGCAGGCCTCGCTCTAGGAAAGCCGAGGAAAGCATGATCGTAAGCCACGACCTCACCATCCTCGCGATGATCGTCAACGCGAGCATCGTCGTGAAGGCCGTCATGGCGACGCTGGTGCTCGCCTCGCTCTTCTCCTGGACCTACATCTTCATGAAGGTCTTCGCGCTGCGCCGCGCGCACCGCCAGGCCGAGGACTTCGAGCGCGAGTTCTGGGGCGGCTCGGACCTCGTGGGCCTCTACCAGCGCGCCGCGGGCGGGCGCTACGTCGCGGCCGGCATGGAGCGCATCTTCGAGGCGGGGTTCAAGGAGTACCTGAAGCTCAAGGGCCGCGCCGGCGCCGACGTGACGGCGCTCATGGACGGCACGCGGCGCGCCATGAAGGCGACGCTGCAGCGCGAGGTGGACGCGCTCGAGTCGCACCTGTCCTTCCTCGCGACGGTGGGCTCCGTGAGCCCCTACATCGGGCTCTTCGGGACCGTGTGGGGGATCATGAACGCCTTCCGGGGGCTCTCGAACGTCGCGCAGGCGACTCTCGCGCAGGTGGCGCCGGGCATCGCCGAGGCGCTGGTGGCCACCGCCATCGGCCTCTTCGCCGCCATCCCCGCGGTGATCGCCTACAACCGCTTCGCGCACGACATCGACCGCCTCGCCGGGCGCTACGAGAGCTTCATGGAGGAGCTCTCCAACATCCTGCAGCGCCAGGCGCACCAGCCGGAGCGATAGATGCGCCGACGCCGCCGCGCGATGGCCGAGATCAACGTCGTGCCCTACATCGACGTGATGCTGGTGCTGCTCATCATCTT
>JAMPXV010000023.1 GCA_023700985.1 Lysobacter sp. | reverse complement strand
TTGTTGAAGAGCGGCGCCTTGTCGGCCTTGCCGGCGGTGGCGGTCACGATCTCCTCGAGCGACTTGCCCTCGAACTCCGTGCCCTTCACCAGGTTGTTCAGGTTGTCCACGTAGGTCTTGTGGTGCTTGCCGTGGTGGAAGCCGAGGGTGTTGGCCGTGATGATCGGGGCGAGCGCGTCGGCCGCGTAGGGAAGCGCCATGAGCGTGAACATGGATGGTCTCCGGTAGGAAAGGTGTTCGGGGAAAACGAAATTATAAGTCGAACGGGGCACCCAAAGCCCCTGCGAGTAATCGGATTAGATTTCCTAATCCGATTACTCGCAGGGGTCAGCGGGTGCCGGCGATCTCGGCGAAGAACGCCTCGCTGGAGGGGGCCCGGCCGAGGAACTTGCGCACCATGTCCGCCGGCTCCACCTGCCCGCCCTGCGCGAGGATCGTGTCGCGGTAGAAGCGCCCCACCTTCGGGTCGAGCATGTCCTTCGAGAACTTCGAGAGCATGTCGAGCGCCAGCACCTGCGACCACATGTACCCGTAGTACCCGGCGGCGTAGTGGGCGGCGATGTGGCTGAAGGAGGCCGGGAACATGGTGCCCTCGACGTGCCCCAGGGGCGTGGCCGACTCCATGCGCTTCCAGACCTCCATCGAGGGCTGCGGGTCGAGCGACAGCGCCATGTCGTAGGCCGCGTAGAGCCACTGCCGCGCGAACAGGATGCCGCGGCCGAAGCGGCGCGCCGACTCCAGCCGCGCGATCTCGTCCTTCGTGAGGCGCGGGCAGTCCGGGCAGACCTTCGCGAAGAGCGCCAGCGACTGCTCCCGCCGCACCCACTCCTCGAACATCTGCGAGGGCGCCTCCACGAAGTCCGTGGGCGTGCTGGTGCCGGCGTGGGAGACGTACTGGGTGCGCGAGAGCACGCCGTGCAGCACGTGGCCGAACTCGTGCAGGAGCGTCTCCATCTCGAGGTGGTCGAGGCCCTGGCGGTTGAAGTTGGTGACCAGCGCCGAGACCGGCGTGCGCTTCGCGAGCGTGCTCACGCCGCGCACCGGGAAGGCGGCCGCGTGGTTGTACTTGCCCTCGCGCGGGAAGAGGTCGAGGTAGAAGCCCGAGAGGAAGGCGCCGGTCTTCGCGTCGGTCACGTCGAAGTAGCGCACGTCGGGGTGCCACACCGGGACCTTGCGCTCGGTGAACTTCACGCCGTAGAGCGCCTGCGAGAGCGCCAGCGTGAAGTCGATGGCCTTGTCGGTCGGGAAGTACTTGCGAAGCCGCTCCTGGTCGATCGCGTACCGGGCCTTGCGCACGCGCTCCTGCCAGTACGCCACGTCCCAGCGGTTGAGGGCGACCTCCGCCACGGGCTTGCCGGCCTCCTTCGCCTTCTCGGCGCGCAGCTCCTCGACCTCCTTCCTCTCCTGCTCCGTGACCGCGCTCTTCACGTCGCCCAGGAACTTTTCCACCGTCTCGGGCTTCTCCACCATCTTGCGGCGAAGCGAGTAGTGGGCGAAGGAAGGCAGGCCGTAGAGGCCGGCGAGCTCCTTGCGCAGCCGGAAGATCTCGTCCAGGCGCGCGAGGTTCTCCGCGCCGCCCTCGCGCTGCTTGGCCATCCAGTAGCGCCTGCGCGCCTCCTCGCTCTTCGCGTTGGCCATGAAGGGCACCCACGCGGGGTAGTCGAGCCCCATCACGAAGTTGCCGTCGGCGTCCTTCTTCTGCGCCTTCACGTAGTCCTCCGGCATGCCCTCCATCTCGGCCGGCACCATCACGACCTTGGTGGCGTCCTCGCGCACCGCCTTGTCGAAGGCCTGGCGAAGCTCCTCGAGGCGGTCGAAGATCTCCTTGGCGCGGCTGCGCTTGTCAGGCGGGAGGGCCACGCCGGAATCCTCGAAGCCCTCGAGGAGGTCCTTGCGCAGCTTCTTCTCGTGCGCGCCGGCCGGGCTCACGGCCTTGACCCGCGCGAAGAGCTTCTCGCTCTGGAAGAGCTCCGTGGAGAGCGTCGTGTACTTCGTGAGGCAGGGGTCGGCGGCGTCGCGTACCGCCTTGTCGGGGTGGACGCTGCCCATGAGATAGATGGGGTTCACCACGTCCTCGATCTCGATCTGCAGGCGGTTCCATTCGCCGAGGAAGCCCGCGCCGCCCTTCTTCGCCTCCATCCGCGCCTTCGTGGCCTTGGCGCGTGCGATGCCCTCGTCGCACATCCGCGTGACCGCGGCGGCGTCGTAGGTGCCCACCAGGGGGCGCTGCGGCGCGTTGGCGGGCGCTGCCGCGATGGCGGCGGTGGCGGCGACGGCGAAAAGGCTCGTGGCGAGCCGGATGGCGGTCTTCATGGATTGCCTCGAAAGTTGTGGTGCCGGGCCGCGGGTCAGGCCACGGCCCGGTTGGCGTCCCAGCCCTTGGGGATGGAGGCGAGGAGCTTTCGCGTGTAATCCTGCTTCGGGTTCAGGTAGATCTCGTCGGCGTTGGCGATCTCGACGATCTCGCCCTGGTTCATCACCATGATCTCGTCGGAGATGTACTTCACCACCGCGAGGTCGTGGGAGATGAAGATGTAGGAAAGCCCGTACTCGTCCTGCAGGTCCTGCAGGAGGTTCAGCACCTGCGCCTGCACCGACACGTCGAGGGCCGAGACCGACTCGTCGCAGATGAGGACGTCGGGCTTCATCGTGAGGCAGCGGGCGATGGCGATGCGCTGGCGCTGCCCGCCGGAGAACTCGTGCGGGTACTTGTAGAACGAGGCCTCGGGCAGCCCCACGCGCGAGAGCAGGTGGAAGGCCATTTCCACGCGCTCCTTCTGGTCCTTTCCGATGCCGTGGATCTTCATGGGCTCGGTGAGGATGTTGCCCACGGTGAAGCGCGGGTTGAGCGAGGCGTACGGGTTCTGGAAGATGATCTGGATGCGCCGCCGGTAGGCCATCATCTCCTTGTCGGAGAGGCCCAGGAGGTTCCTGCCCTCGAAGAGCACCTCGCCGCTCGTGGCGTCGTGCAGGCGCATGAGGGTGAGGCCCACGGTCGTCTTGCCGGAGCCGGACTCGCCCACCAGGCCCAGGGTCTTGCCCCTGGCGAGCTTGAAGCTCACGTCCTTCACCGCCGGCACCGCGCGCTTGCCGAAGAACCCCTCCTTCAGGAAGAAGGTCTTGTTGAGGCTCTTCACCTCGAGGATCACCGCGTCGCCCGCCGTCACCCCGCGCGGGCGCTCGTCGTAGTTGGCCGAGCCGCCGCTGGTCATGAAGTCCTCGATCACGGGCAGGCGCATGGGCCGGCGGTCCAGGCGCGGGCGGCACTCGAGCAGCGCCTTCGTGTACGGGTGCTGCGGCCGCTCGAAGATCGCGCGCACCGGGCCCTGCTCCTGGACCACGCCGTTCTGCATCACCACCACGTGGTCGGCGATCTCGCCCACCACGCCCAGGTCGTGGGTGATGAAGAGGACCGACATGTGGTGCTTCTCCTGCAGCCCCGCGATGAGCTCCAGGATCTGCTTCTGGATGGTGACGTCGAGCGCGGTGGTGGGCTCGTCGGCGATGAGGAGCTTGGGCTCGCAGGCGATGGCCATCGCGATCATCACGCGCTGCTGCTGGCCGCCGGACAGCTCGTGGGGGAAGCTCCTCACGCGCAGCTGCGGGTCGGGAATGCCGACCTCGGAAAGGAGCTCGACCGCGCGCGCGGCCGCCGCCCTCGGGGTCATCCCCATGTGCAGGCGCAGCACCTCGCCGATCTGCTCGCCCACCGGGAAGACCGGGTTCAGCGACGTCATCGGCTCCTGGAAGATCACCGAGATGTCCTTGCCGCGGATGTCCTGGAGGCGCTCGGGCGTGGCCTTGAGGAGGTCCGCGCCGCCGTAGAGGATGCGGCTCGTGGCCGGGATGATGGCGTTGTCGGGCAGGAGGCCCAGGATCGCCATCGCCGAGACCGACTTGCCGCTGCCGGACTCGCCCACCAGCGCCATCGTGCGGTTCACCGGGATGTCGAAGCTGATCCCCTTCACCGCCTCGAAGGTCGAGTGCTTGTCGACCTGGAAGGTGACGCGGAGGTCCTGCACCTGGAGGAGATTGTCTTCGCTCATTTCATTTCCTGTTTGTCACCCCCGCGAAGGCGGGTGCCCAGCCCATGGATCCCCGCCTCCGCGGGGATGACCATGCAAAGAGATCGCTTCGCTCCGGACCGCATGGTCACTTGAGCTTCGGGTCCAGCGCGTCGCGCAGGCTGTCGGTGAGCATCGAGAAGGCGGTCACCAGGATCGCCATGCTCGCGCCCGCGGCGAAGAGCTGCCACCACTTGCCGATCACCAGCTCGTTCTGCGCCTCCGCCAGCATCGTGCCCCAGGACACCATGTCCACCGGCACGCCGAGACCCAGGAAGGAGAGGATCACCTCCGCCTTGATGAAGCTCACCACGTGCTGCGAGAGCTGCACCAGGATCACGTGGCTCGCGTTGGGCAGGATGTGCACGAACATGCGCGAGAAGTGCGAGGCGCCGATGGCCTGCGCGGCCTTCACGTACTCGCGCCCGCCGTGCTTGATGTACTCCGCGCGCACCAGCCGGTAGATGCCCGTCCATCCGGTGAGCGCGAGGATGACGATGATCGTGTCCAGGCCCCGCTTGAACACCGCGGCGAAGGCGAGGATCAGCAGGATGTACGGGATCGAGGTGAAGATGTTGTAGAACCACTCGAGGAAGTCGTTCACCCTCCCGCCCCAGTAGCCGGCGAGCGCGCCCAGGATGGTTCCGATGAGGGTCGCGAAGAGCGCGGCGGTGAGGCCCACGAAGATGGAGACCTCCGAGCCCTTGATCGCCTTCTCCAGGACGTCGCGGCCCCACTTGTCGCCGCCGAAGGCGAGCGTCTCGGCGCGCTTGACCTCGGTCACCGCGATCTTGGCCGCGCGCTCCTCCCACTCCTTGTAGCGGGGCGCCAGCGGGTCGATGTCGGAGAGGTCCACGGGTTTCGCCGTGGTGCCGAAGTCGCGGTTGGTGACTTCCCTCGCCTCCAGGTTCTCGGCGCCGGCGAGGAACGAGGGGTTGGCGTAGGAGACGCCCTTCTCCTTGTTCCAGTCGCCCGCGACGAGGCCCGCGTAGGAGGCCAGCATCATCGAGACGTAGGCCACCACGATCGCCAGGCAGAAGACGCCCACGCGGTCGTTCAGCAGGCGGCGCCAGGCGAGCGTCCACAGGCCCGGGGACTGGTGCATCACGGGCGGTGCGTTGTCGGGGAGGACGGCGCTCATGTGTTGCTCCTGTAGGCTGGATCCCCGCCTGCGCGGGGATGACGGGGCAAAATGGTCGTTTCGCTCATGGCCGCGCCGTCACTTGAAGGACACGCGCGGGTCGACGAGCTTGTACATCACGTCGACCAGCAGGTTCACGATCATGGTGAGCACGGCGAGGTAGACCGTCACCGCCTTGATCACCGGGAAGTCGCTGCGGTTCACCGCCGTCACGATCTCGCGGCCGAGCCCCGGGATCGAGAAGAACACCTCCAGCAGGAAGGAGCCCACGAAGACGCTGGGCAGGTAGATGCCCACGTTGGTGAGGATGGGGATCAGCGCGTTCCGGAGCACGTGCTTCATCATCACCGTCTTCTCCGGCAGGCCCTTGGCGCGCGCCGTGCGCACGTAGTCCTGGTTGATCTCCTCGAGGAAGAAGGAGCGGTAGAGGCGCAGCGCCGGGGCCAGGCCCACGAAGATCGCGAGCATGATGGGCAGCGGCGCGTAGTGGGTGAGGTTGCGCCAGTAGCTCTCGCTCCAGCCCTGCACCGGGAACCAGCCGAGGATGAAGCCGAAGAGCCACTGCCCGAAGATGATGTAGACGAGGAAGCTGATCGACATGGCGGTGGTGCAGATCACCATGATCGTGCGGTCCGTGAGGCTGCCGCGCACGTAGGCGACCATGACCGCGAGGGCCACCGCGAGGACCGTCTCGATCACCAGCACCGGCACCATGATCGTGAGCGTGGGGCCGACCCGCGTGAGGAGGATTCGCGAGACCTCCTCGTTCGTGGACCAGCTGCGCCCGAAGTCGAAGGTGAACACCTGCTGCACGAACACCCAGAGCTGGTACCAGTAGGGCTGGTCGACACCCAGTTGCTTGCGGATGTTGGCGATCTGCTCGGGATTGGAGATCTTGCCCGCCAGCACCTGCGCGGGGTCGCCACCCACCCAGTTGAACAGGAAGAAGATGAGCAGGATCACGCCCGCGAGGGTCGGGATCATCTGCCACATTCGTCGGATTACGTATGCTGTCACGCTTCTTCTCCTGTTCCGGAGCCGGGTCATCGCCTGATCAGATTACTTTTTCTAATCTGATTAGTTATCTCTTAATCAGATTAGAAAAAGTAATCTGATCAGGCGATGACCCGGCTCCTTTTCATTTGGCGGCCGCTTTCCGGGCCGCGGTGTCGATGTCGAGGTACTTGAAGTTGGTGTAGAGGATGGGGTGCTTCTTGTACCCCTTCACCCACGGGTACTGCAGGTGGTTGAAGACGCGGTGCACGCCCAGGCGCCACGGCGCGTAGGCGAGGATGAGGCGGTTCATCTCCCGGTAGAGGGCGTTGCGCTCCGGGCTGTCGGGCACGGCCTGCGAGAGGCGGTAGAGGCGGTCGAACTCCGCGAGCCGGAACCGGGCCTCGTTCGACTGGCCGGTGTTGGGCCCGTAGAGGAGCTGCAGGAAGTTCTGCGCGTCCGGGTAGTCCGCGATCCAGGCCGAGCCCGCCATCTGGAACTTGCCCACGCGCTTGTCGTTCAGGAGGTCGGCGAACTGCACGGCGTTCGCGTAGATGCGCACGCCGATGGCGGCCAGCGACTTCGACCACAGCTCGGCGAGCTGGCGGTTGGCCTGGCTGCCGGCGCTGTACTTGTAGTCGACGAGGAGCGGGCGGCCGTCGGGCAGCTCGCGCCAGCCGTCGCCATTGCGGTCCAGGTAGCCGTACATGTCGAGGAGCGCCTTGGCGCGCGGCGGGTCGTGCTCCTGGTGCGAGGCGCGGAAGGCGGCGTCGTAGCCCACCACGCCCGGGGGCACGGGGCTCTGGGCGGCCAGCGCCTGTCCCTTCCTCACGATGAAGATCTCCTGGCCGCGGTCGTGGGCCAGCACCATCGCGCGGCGCAGCGCCACCTTTTCCGGGCCGTAGCCGCCGACGACGGGATCGTCGAGGTTGAACACGTCGTAGGTGATCTCGGGTTGCTCCTCGCGGAACACGCTCACGCCCTGGCGCGCGAGCCCCGGGGCGAGCCGGCCGTTGGGCAGCACCTGGTCGATGAACTCGAAGGGCGTCTCGTCGAGGATGTCGTGCTCGCGGTTCACGAAGGCGAGGAAGCGCGGCTGCTCCTCCTCGATGGGGTAGATCTCGACGCGGTCCAGGAGCGGCAGTCGGCGGCCGCGCAGCGCGTCGATCGCCCGCCGGTCCCACTCGTCGGCCGGGTCGGCGTAGCGCGGGTCGAGCTCGTAGCCGCGGTGGTTGGGGTTCCTCTCCAGCACGATCTTGGAGCGGCGCACCCAGTCCTTCAGCACGAAGGGGCCGGTGCCCACGGGGTGCGCCATCGTGTCGTCGCCGTAGGCCTCGATCACCTCGCGCGCCACGGGCACCACGTTGGGCATCGCCAGGATGTAGAGGAAGTTGAAGTCCGGCTCCGTCAGCTTGAAGCTGATCGTGTAGCGGTCGCGCACCTCCAGGCCCGCCACGTTCGCGTCGTAGTCCAGGCGCCCGGTCTTCTTCGCCGCCTCGGCCAGCGCGTCCAGGCCGGCGATCTTGTGCTCGAAGAGCCACTCGTAGGGGCTCGCGTAGCGCGGGTCGCGGAAGCGCTTGATCGAGTACTCGATGTCCTTCGCCACCAGCTCGCGGCGCTGCCCCTTGAAGGCGGGGTCGTCGGCGAAGAGGATGCCGGGGCGGATGCGGAAGGTGTAGCGCGTGCCGCCCTCCTCCGGCTCGGGGATCGCTTCCGCCGTGAGCGGCACCAGCCGGGCGGGCCGGGCGAGGTAGTCGTAGGTGAGGAGCGGTTCGAAGAGGTTCTCGCAGATCCCGACCGAGTAGCGGTCGTAGATGCGCTGCGGGTCGAACCCCGTTTCCGCCGTCCGGAACGCCATCCGCAGCACCTTTCGCTCCACCGCGGCCGAGGCCGGGCCGGCGGCGGCGAGCGCGCAGGCGAGGCAGGCGGCGAGGAAGGCGGCGGCACGATTCAAGCGGGGAGCTCCGGAAACAGGCAAATCGCGGATTATAGAGGACAAATCACCCTAAACCGACCTTCCGTCACACCTTGGGACGGTTCTACGGAACCGGTCTACGGGACGGTTCTACGGAACCGTCCCAGTTTTACTTCAGGTACCTGGCGCGCACCGCGAGGTCGATGTCGACGTAGCGGTAGGCGTCGTGGATGAACTGGTGCTTGCGCCAGCCCAGCACCCAGGGCTGGACGAGCTGGTTGCGCAGGCGATGGACGAAGGTCTTCCACGGCGCGTAGACGGCCAGCACGCGGGCCATCTCGCGGTAGATGGCCACCCGCTCCGGCCCCGGCGGCAGGGCGGCGGCCTGCTCGTAGAGGCGGTCGAAGGCCTCGAGCTGGAAGCAGCCGTCGTTGGAAGAACCGCAGTTGGGGCCGTAGAGGAGCTGGTAGAAGTTCTCCCCGTCGGGGAAGTCGGCGTTCCAGGCGAGGTGCCAGTTGGAGAGCTGGCCCAGCTTGGACTTCTTGCGCAGGTCCGGCCACTTGGCCACCTCGACCTTCACCTGCACGCCCAGCACGTCCATGTTCTTCTTCCAGAGCTGGGTGAAGAGCCGCTCGAGCTGCGAGGGGCCCGTCGAGTAGGTGAAGACGAGCGGACTGCCGTCGGGCTGGTCGCGCCAGCCGTCGCCGTTGCGGTCGACGTAGCCGAACATGTCGAGCAGCGCCTTGGCCCGGGCCGGGTCGTACGCGGGGCCGGTCGTGAAGTCCGGGTCGTGGCCCAGCACGCCGGGCGGCAGCGCGGTCCTCGCCTCGATGGCCGTGCCGTTCCTCACCAGGTGGATCTCCTCGCCGATGTCGTAGGCGAGCGAGACGGCGCGGCGCAGGGCGATGCGCTCCGGCGTGTAGCCGCCCCATACCGGGTCCTTCATGTTCCAGTACATGTAGGAGAGGTCGAGGTCGACGCTCGGGAGGTACTTCACGCCCTTCTTCGCGAGCCACGGCGCGGGCTCGCCCCCCGGGATCGCCATGCTCTTGAACTCGTAGGGCAGGTTCACCCAGTCGAGCTCGCCGTTGAGGAAGGCGAGCCAGCGCGGCTGCGACTCCTCGATCACGAAGATCTCCACGCGGTCGAGCTGCGGGATGCGCTTGCCCTTCATCTCCTGGTAGAGCCGCTGCGAGACCGGGTCGTTGGCCGCGGGCTCGGCCTCGTAGTACTCCTCGCGGAAGTTCGGGTTCTTCTCGAGCACGATGCGCGAGGACCGGCGCCACTCCTTGAGGACGAAGGGGCCGGTGCCCACCGGGTGCGCCCCGATGTCGGTGCCGTAATGCTCGACCACCTCGCGGGCCTGCGCGCCCAGCGTGGTCATGGCGAGGATGTACAGGAAGTTGTAGTCCGGCTTCGCGAGCCGGAAGCGGATCGTGCGCGCGTCCAGCACCTCGATGCCCGGGATGGGCTTGTCGTAGTCGAGCTTGTCGGCCTTCTTGGCCTCGGCCGCGGCCGCGTCGATGCCCTCGATGCGGCCCTCGACCAGCCACGCGTTGGGCGAGGAGATCTTCGGGTCGATGAGGCGCTTCACCGCGTACTCGTAGTCGCGGGCGTGCAGCTCGCGCCTGGCGCCCCCGAAGGCCGGGTCGTCGGCGAAGACGATCCCCTTCTTCAGGCGCACGGTGTACACGCGCCCGCCCTCGGTGACTTCCGGCATCGACTCGGCGGTCTGGAGCCTCAGCTTGTAGGGCCGCGCCAGCATGTCGTAGGTGAGCGGCGCCTCGAAGATCTCGTCGATCACCGTGTACGAGTAGGTGTCGGAGGCGAAGGCCGGGTCGAAGCTCGACTCGGCGATGAGGAACGGCACGCGCAGCACCTTCTGCGGCGCGGCCTGGGCCGCGAAGGCGACCAGCGCCGCCGCGACGCATGCCGCCGTGCGCAGGAAGATCCGGGAGAGGCTCACGCGCTCACCGGCTCGCCGTGGCGAGCACCGGCTGGTCGATGTCGACGTACTTCCAGAACCCGCGCATCACGGGGTGCCGGCGGAAGCCGACCGTCCAGGGCTGCGAGAGATCCGTGTAGATGCGATGCACGCCGAGGCGCCACGGGGCGTAGACGAGGAAGAGCCGGTTCATCTCGCGGTAGATGGCGTTCCTCTCCGGGCCGTCGGGCAGGCGCCTGGCCTGCTCGTAGAGGCGGTCGAACTCGGGCTGGTTGAATCGCGAATGGTTGGCCTGCCCCCCGTTGGGGCCGTAGAGCATCACGAAGAAGGCGTCGGCGTCGGGGTAGGCCGCACTCCAGCCCAGGCCCCACATCTGCAGCTTGCCGGCCTTCGATTCCTTGAGGAGGTCGGGCCACTTGGCCTTCTTGAACGTCAGGTTGATGCCGATGGCGTCCATGTTCTTCTTCCAGTTCTCGTCGAGCGGCTTCTGGGTGGCCGAGGGCGCCGAGGCGTATTCGATGGAGAACGGCTTGCACTCGTCGCCCGCGTCCTTCCTCGGCAGGTCGCGCCAGCCGTCGCCGTTGCAGTCGAGGTAGCCGTACATGTCCAGGAGCGCCTTGGCCTTGGCGGGGTCGTACTCCGTGGCCGTGGAGCGGAAGTCGGGGTCGTAGCCCAGGGCGCCGGGGCCGATGGGGCCGTGGGCGACGATGGCCTGGTTCTTCCTCGCGATGCGGATCTCCGCGCCCACGTCCTGGCCCAGCACGATGGCGCGGCGCAACGCCACCTTCTCCGGCTCGTAGCCGCCCACGACGGGGTCCTTCATCCCGAAGTAGGAGTAGGTGAGCTCCATGCCGGGCGTGCGCTCCATGGTCACGCCGCGCTTCTTCAGGTTGGGCGCCAGCTCGTTGTTGGGCGTGGCCACGTTGGCGAATTCGTTGGGCACGCGCTCGAGGAAATCCATCTCGTTGTTGAGGAAGGCGAGCCAGCGCGGCTGCGGCTCCTCGATCACGTACACCTCCACGCGGCCCACCATCGGCAGGCGCTTGCCCTTGAGCTTCGCGAGGATGGCCTGGCCCTTCGCGTCGTCCGGGGCCGGCGTGCCGTTGTAGTAGTCCTCGCGGTAACCGGGGTTGGGCTCGAACACCATCTTCGAGGAACGCTTCCAGAAGGTGAGGCGGAAGGGGCCGGTGCCCACCGGGTGCTCGGCGGTGCGGTCGCCGTAGTGCTCCGCCACCTCGCGGGCCACCGCGCAGGTGAGGTTGCAGTAGGCGAGGTAGTAGAGGAAGTTGTAGTTGGGCTGCTTGAGGCGGATCTGGAACGTGTAGCGGTCGAGCGCGCGCAGCCCCTCGGCAACGGCGTCGTAGTCGAGGCGGTTGGCCTTGCGGGCAGCGGCGAGGATCTCGTCCATGCCGGCGATCTGGCCCTCGAACAGGTAGAGGTTGGGCGAGCGCTTCTTCGGGTCGAAGAGGCGCTTGATCGAGTAGACGTAGTCCTCCGCGGTGAGCTCGCGCTTCTTCCCCTGGAAGGCCGGGTCGTCGGCGAAGTAGATGCCGGGCTTCACGCGCATCGTGAAGAGGGTGCCGTTCTCCGTGATCTCCGGCATGGCGGCCAGGGTGTTCGGGACCAGCTTGATGGGCCGCGCCAGGTAGTCGTAGGTGAGCGGCGTGTCGAAGATGTTGGCGATGACGTTGGACGAGTAGAGGTCCGAGATCTCGACCGGGTCGAAGCCGGTCTCCGCCACCTCGAAGGCGTAGCGGAAGACCTTGGCGTTGTCGGCCGCGGCGGCGGGGGCGGTGGCCGCGAGGGCCACGGCCAGGGGGGCGAGAAGGCTCGCGAGCTTCATGAACGACGGACCTCCGGGAAATGGCTTCGGGGGGCGGGACCGGTAATGGGATAGAATTCGACCCCTGTCGCGGCCGAAAATTGCCGCAATTCTATTTGAAAGGGCGTCGGCGATGGGGTTCCTGCAGGGCAAGCGCATCCTGATCACCGGGTTGCTCTCCAACCGGTCCATCGCCTACGGCGTGGCCAAGGCGACGTCGCGCGAAGGCGCGGAGCTCGCCTTCACCTACCAGGGCGAGGGCATCCGGGAGCGAGTGGCGGGGCTGGCCGCCGAATTCGGCGAGTGCCCCCTCTTCCCCTGCGACGTGGCCGAAGACGCCCAGATCGACGCCCTGTTCGAGGGCCTGGCGAAGCACTGGCCGGAAGGGTTCGACGGGCTGCTGCACGCCATCGCCTTCTCGCCCCGGGAGGCGCTCAAGGGCGAATTCCACGAAAGCGTCACCCGGGAATCGTTCCGCATCGCCCACGACATCTCCAGCTACAGCCTGGCGGCGCTCGCCAAGGGCGCGGCCCCGCAGATGAAGGCCCGGGGCGGCGGCTCCATCGTGACCCTGTCGTACGTGGGCGCGGTGCGCTCCATCCCCCACTACAACGTGATGGGGCTCGCCAAGGCGAGCCTGGAGGCCGGCGTGCGCTACCTCGCCATGGGGCTGGGCCCGGAGGGCATCCGCGTGAACGCCATCTCCGCGGGCCCGATCAAGACCCTGGCGGCCGCCGGCATCGGCGACTTCGGCAAGATCTTCCGGTTCGTGGAGAAGAACGCCCCGCTGCGCCGCAACGTGACCACCGAGGAGGTGGGCAACGTCGCCGCCTTCTACCTCTCCAGCCTCTCGAGCGGCATCACCGGCGAGGTCACCTACGTCGACTCCGGCTTCAACTCCACCACCGCGGGGCTCGCCGGCGAAGACTGAAAAGTGGGGTGGACCTGCTAAAGACAAATGGGACGGTTCTGTAGAACCGGTCTATTCAGGAATTTCAGGCTCGGTGCCCCGGAATCACGGAATAGACCGGTTCTACAGAACCGTCCCATTTGTCTTTAGCAGGTCCACCCCACTTTTCAGGGGCTGGCCTTCTTGTCGAGGGCTTCCTTGCTGACCTGGACGCCGATGCGGCCGCGCAGGCTGGTGAGGGTGCTCTCGAGCTCGCTCGAGGCGACGGTCTGCTTGAGCTGCTCGCCCAGGACCTTGCGCTTCTCGTCGTCGATCTTGTCGACGTCGATCACCTTGGTGATGCGCACGAGCGCGTAGCCCATGGGAGTGGCCACGCCGACGACCGCCGGCAGGCCCTTCGCGTCGGCGCGGAAGACCTTGTCGAGCACCTGCGGGGGCAGGCCGCCCGGCTTCTGGCGGCTCACGGCCAGGGGCGCGGGCCACTTGAGGCCAGCGTCCTTGCCCTCGGCGACGGCCTTGAGCTTGGCCTCCCCGTCGGCGACGGCGAGCTTCATCGCCTCCTCGCGCTTGAAGCGCTGCTCGATGACGGGACGGACCGCCTCGAAGGAGCGCTGCTCGGCCGGCTTGTGCTCGACCACGCGGGCCGAGACCAGCACGCCGGGCGACACCTCGATGGCCGCGGTGTTGCGCTTGGCCTTGATCGTGTTGTCCGAGAAGATCTCGGCGATGAGCTTCGGGTTGGCGAGGACCGGCGGCGCGCCGCCCGCCTTGGCGAACGGGCCCGCCTGCTTGATCTCGAGCCCGTAGAGGTCGGCCGCGGGCTTGAGGCTCGTGGACTGCTCGTAGACGATGTTGGTGAGCCCCTCGGCCACGTCCGCGAAGCGCCTGGCGGCCACACCCTTCTTGATCTCCGCCTCGATCTCCGGCGTGGCCTCGGCGAGGCTCTTGCCCTTCTCCGGCTTGATCTCGGTCACGCGGATCACGTGCCAGCCGAAGTCGGAGCGCACGGGCCCCACGATCTCGTCCTTCTTCGCGGCGAAGGCCGCGTCCTCGAACGGCTTCACCATCGCGCCGCGCGCGAAGAAGCCGAGGTCGCCGCCCTGCACGGCCGAGCCCGGGTCCTGGGAATTCTTCTTCGCCGCCTCCGCGAAGCCCGCGGGCTTCTTGCGCAGCTCCTCGGCCAGCGCCGTGGCCTTCTCCTGCGCCGCCTTGGCCTCGGCCTCGGGCGCGCCCGCCGCGACGGTGAGGAGGATGTGGCTCGCGCGGCGCTCCTCGCGCTGCACGAAGCGCGACTTGTTCGACTCGTAGAATTTCTTCACTTCCTCCGGGTCGGCGGGCGTGCGGGCGGCCAGCGCATCCAGCGACAGCTCCACGTACTCCACGCGCACCTGCTCGGGCACGGTGAACTCCTTCGCCCGCGCGTCGTAGTAGGCCTTGAGGCTCTCCGGCGTGGGCTTCACCTGGGCGAGGAAGGCGTCCGGCCCGACCTGGATCATGCTCACCTCGCGGTTCTGCTCCGAGAGGCGGATGAACCCGTCGACGGTGGTGCGCGGCACGATGGCGGTGCGGACGATCGCGTCGCGGTAGCGCGACAGGCGCATGTCCTCCCGCAGGCGCTCGTCCAGGCCCACGACCGTGAAGCCCTGCGAGCGCGCGATGGCCTCGTAGCGCTCCTTGGAGAACTTGCCGTCGTCCTGGAAGGCGGGCTCGCTCGCGATGCGCTCGGCGAGCTGCCTGTCGTCGATCTTCACCCCGGCGCGCTCCGCGCCCACCACGACCAGGCGCTCGTTGATGACGCGGTCGAGGACGGAGCGGCGCACCTCCGGGTTCTCCATGATGCTCGCGTCGAAGTTCCGGCCGAACTGGGCCTGGAGCGTCTCCTGCTGCTGGCGCAGCGCCTGGTCGAAATCGCCCTGGCTCACGCGCAGCGACCCCACGGTGGCGATGGTGTCGCCGCCCACGGGAGTGCGGAAGTAGTAGTCGATGCCGAAGAGGCCGAACGGGATGATGAGGAAGATCGCGAAGAGGAACTTGACGATCTTGTACTTGGCGAATTCCCGGATCAAGTCGAGCATGTCGATGCGGCCTCTGAGCCCGGACCCCGGGCGTTCAAACGAAAAGGGCGAACCCGCACGGGTTCGCCCTGGTGGACTGGCGGAGTGGACGGGACTCGAACCCGCGACCCCCGGCGTGACAGGCCGGTATTCTAACCAACTGAACTACCACTCCTTCTTGAACCTGGCCCCCCGCGGCCCCGGGCATTTCGACCCTCGGGCTGCGACCGGCGACTGCTGGTGGGTGCTGAGGGTCTCGAACCCCCGACATTCGCCTTGTAAGGGCGACGCTCTACCAACTGAGCTAAGCACCCGGGAAGCCCGTTAGTTTAGCGCATCCCGAAGGGCTTTTCCAGCGCGAAACTTCGGCACCTTGGCAGCCTTGATCTTGATGGGCGCGCCGGTGCGGGGATTGCGCCCCGATCGCGAGGCGCGCTTGCCCACGTGGAAGGTGCCGAAGCCCACCAGGCTCACGGGGTGCCCCTTGCGAAGCGACGTGCGGATGGCGGCCAGCGCGCCCTCGAGGGCGCGGCCGGCGGCGGCCTTGGAGATGTCGGCGCTCTTGGCGATCGCTTCGATCAGGTCGGACTTGTTCAATTCTGGCTCCCTTGCGATGGTTCGAATGAGTTGCGGTTTCAGTGCTTCACGACGAGCGGCTCGCCCGTCGGGGCCGGCGCGGCGGGCGGCGGGGCGGCCGCGGAATCGTCGGCGAGGGGCACGGGCATGTGCTCGAGCGCCCGGTCCAGGACCTCGTCGATCCAGCGCACCGGCAGGATCTCGATCTGGCCCTTCACCTCCTCCGGCAGCTCCTCGGCGAGGTCCTTCACGTTCTCCTGCGGGATGAGCACGGTCTTGACCCCCCCGCGGTGGGCGGCCAGGAGCTTCTCCTTGAGGCCGCCGATGGGCAGCACCTCGCCGCGCAGCGTGATCTCGCCGGTCATGGCGACGTCGCAGCGCACCGGGATGCCGGTGAGCACGGAGACGAGCGCCGTGGTGATGGCGATGCCCGCGCTGGGCCCGTCCTTGGGGGTCGCCCCCTCGGGCAGGTGGATGTGCAGGTCGAGGTTCTGGTAGAAGTCCTCGGGGATGCCCAGGCGCTTGGCGCGCGCGCGCACCACCGAGATCGCGGCCTTGATCGACTCCTGCATCACCTCGCCGAGCTTGCCCGTGGTGACGGTGTTGCCCTTGCCGGGCACCTTGGCCGCCTCCACCGTGAGGAGCTCGCCGCCGACCTCGGTCCAGGCGAGACCCGTGACTTGGCCGACCTGGTTTTCCTTCTCGGCGATGCCGTAGGTGTACTTGCGCACGCCCAGGTACTTGTCGAGGTTCTTGGCGTTGACCGTGACCGTGACGCCGTCCTTCTTCCTGATGAGGATGGCCTTCACCACCTTGCGGCAGATCTTGGCGAGCTCGCGGTCGTAGCTGCGGACCCCCGCCTCGCGCGTGTAGTAGCGCGCGATGTCGCGAAGCGCGGAATCGGTCACCGCCAGCTCCCCCGCCTTCAGGCCGTTGGCCTTCAACTGCTTGGGCAGGAGGTATTCCTTGGCGATGTGCACCTTCTCGTTCTCGGTGTAGCCGGAGAGCCGGATCACTTCCATCCGGTCGAGCAGCGGCGCCGGGATGTTGAGCGTGTTGGCGGTGGCGACGAACATCACGTCGGAGAGGTCGTACTCGACCTCGACGTAATGGTCGACGAAGGTGTGGTTCTGCTCGGGGTCGAGCACCTCCAGCAGCGCCGAGGACGGGTCGCCGCGGAAGTCCATGCCCATCTTGTCGACCTCGTCGAGGAGGAAGAGCGGGTTCCTCACGCCGACCTTGGTCATGTTCTGCAGGATCTTGCCGGGCATCGAGCCGATGTAGGTGCGGCGGTGGCCGCGGATCTCGGCCTCGTCGCGCACGCCGCCCAGCGACATGCGCGAGAACTTGCGGTTGGTCGCCCGCGCGATCGACTGGCCCAGCGAGGTCTTGCCCACGCCGGGGGGGCCCACGAGGCACAGGATCGGCGCCTTGAGCTTGTCCACGCGGGTCTGCACCGCGAGGTACTCGACGATGCGCTCCTTCACCTTCTCCAGGCCGTAGTGGTCGGCGTCGAGGATCTTCTCGGAGTTCTTGAGGTCGGTGGAGACCTTGGTCTTCTTCTTCCAGGGCAGGCCCACGAGGGTGTCGATGTAGTTGCGCACCACCGTCGCCTCGGCCGACATGGGCGACATGAGCTTGAGCTTCTTCAGCTCGGCTTCCGCCTTCACCCGCGCCTCCTTGGGCATGTGCGCGGCCTTGATCTTCTTCTCCAGCTCGTCCAGGTCGGCGCCCTCCTCGGCGTCGCCCAGCTCCTTCTGGATGGCCTTCACCTGCTCGTTCAGGTAGTACTCGCGCTGGCTCTTCTCCATCTGCCGCTTCACGCGGCCGCGGATGCGCTTCTCGACCTGCATGATGTCGATCTCGGTCTCGAGGAGCTGCAGGAGCTGCTCGAGGCGGCGCGCGACCTCGAACATCTCGAGGATCTGCTGCTTCTGCTCGAGCTTGAGAGGCAGGTGCGCGGCGATGGTGTCCGACAGGCGCCCGGCGCCGTCGATCCCGGAGAGCGAGGTCAGCACCTCGGGCGGGATCTTCTTGTTGAGCTTCACGTACTGGTCGAACTGCGTCAGGAGCGTCCTGCGCATGGCCTCGACCTCGGTCGAGTCGGCCTCGTCCAGGAGGATGGGCTCGATCTCGGCCTCGAAGTTGGCCTTCTCGGTGAGCACGCTCACGATGCCGGCGCGCTGCACGCCCTCCACCAGCACCTTCACGGTGCCGTCGGGGAGCTTGAGCATCTGCAGGATCGTCGAGACGGTGCCGACCGCGTAGAGGTCCTCGGGGGCGGGCTCGTCCTTGGCGGCGGACTTCTGCGCCACCAGGACGACGTTCTTGCCCTCCTCCATGGCCGCCTCGAGCGCCTTGATGGACTTGGGGCGGCCCACGAAGAGCGGGATCACCATGTGCGGGAATACCACCACGTCTCGCAGGGGCAAGAGCGGCAGGATGCGGGACTCGGGGGTGGTGTCGGTCATGAGGGGTTCCAGGGATCGATCAGGACAGATACATGGGGGCGTCGGCTCCGGCCGTCAAGGCCCGGGGCGCGGCGGGAATAAGGGGACGGCCGGGGCGCTACGACTGCCCACCCGCGACCTTCGGCTGGTCGGCGTAGATGAGCAGCGGCTTGGTATCGCCGGAGATGCAGCCCTCGTCGACCACGACCTTCTGGACGTTGGAGAGCGAGGGCAGGTCGAACATGATGTCCAGGAGGGCGTGCTCGATGATGGAGCGAAGCCCGCGGGCGCCCGTGCGGCGCTCGAGCGCGCGCTTGGCGATCGCGGCCAGGGCGTTGTCGCGGTACTCGAGTTCGACGCCCTCCATCGCGAGAAGTTTCTGGTACTGCTTCACCAGCGCGTTCTTGGGCTCGGTGAGGATCTTCACCAGCGCGCCCGTGTCCAGCTCCTCGAGCACCGCGACCACCGGCAGGCGCCCGACGAATTCCGGGATGAGGCCGTACTTGATGAGGTCCTCGGGCTCCACGTCCTGGAGGAGCTGGTTCATCTCCTTGCGGTCGGTGGTGGAGCGGACCTGCGCGCCGAAGCCCATGCCGGACTTGTCGGTGCGCATCTGGATCACCTTCTCCAGCCCCGAGAAGGCGCCGCCGCAGATGAACAGGATGTTCGTCGTGTCGACCTGCACGAACTCCTGGTTCGGGTGCTTGCGGCCGCCCTGCGGGGGCACGGAGGCGATGGTGCCCTCGATGAGCTTGAGGAGCGCCTGCTGCACGCCCTCGCCGCTCACGTCGCGGGTGATGGAGGGGTTGTCGCTCTTGCGCGAGATCTTGTCGATCTCGTCGATGTAGACGATGCCTCGCTGCGCCTTCTCGACGTCGTAGTCGCACTTCTGCAGGAGCTTCTGGATGATGTTCTCGACGTCCTCGCCGACGTAGCCGGCCTCGGTGAGCGTCGTCGCGTCCGCGATCACGAAGGGGACGTTCAGGAGCCGCGCGAGCGTCTGCGCCAGCAGCGTCTTCCCGGAGCCCGTCGGGCCGATGAGCAGGATGTTGGACTTGGCGAGCTCCACCTCGTCCTGCTTGCCGCCCGTCTTCAGCCGCTTGTAGTGGTTGTACACCGCGACCGAGAGGATCTTCTTCGCCTGCACCTGCCCGATCACGTACTGGTCGAGGATGTCGCAGATCTCGTGCGGGCTGGGGAGGTCGCTCTTCGCCGCCTTGGCCGTGGTGTCGGGCGCGGCCTCCTCGCGGATGATGTCGTTGCAGAGGTCGATGCACTCGTCGCAGATGAACACCGACGGGCCCGCGATGAGCTTCCGCACCTCGTGCTGGCTCTTGCCGCAGAAGGAGCAGTAGAGAAGCTTCTCGCCGCCGACCTTTTCCGTCATCGCTGTCCCCGGGGGCGCCTCAGGCCGCGACCTGCGCGCGGTTGGTGAGGACCTTGTCGACCAGCCCGTACTTTACCGCTTCTTCCGACCCCATGAAATTGTCGCGGTCGGTGTCGCGCTCGATCACTTCCATGGGCTGGCCGGTGTGGAGGGCCATCATCTCGTTCAGGCGCCGCTTGAGGAAGAGCACTTCCTTCGCGTGGATCTCGATGTCCGATGCCTGGCCCGAGAAGCCGCCCGAGGGCTGGTGGATCATCACGCGCGAATTGGGGAGCGTGAAGCGCTTGCCCTTGGCGCCCGCGGCCAGCAGGAACGCGCCCATGCTCGCGGCAAGGCCCGTGCAGAGCGTCGAGACGTCGGGCTTGATGAACTGCATCGTGTCGTAGATCGCGAGCCCCGCCGAGACGCTGCCGCCCGGCGAGTTGATGTAGAGGTTGATGTCCTTGTCGGGGTTCTCGCTCTCGAGGAACAGGAGCTGCGCGACGATGAGGTTCGCCATCGAGTCGTGGATGGGCCCGACGAGGAAGATCACCCGCTCCTTGAGCAGGCGCGAGTAGATGTCGTAGGCGCGCTCGCCGCGCCCCGACTGCTCGATCACCATCGGGATGAGGCCCAGACCCACCGGCCCCTCGTATTCGTCTCGCATCGCGTCTCCTGGTTTCATCACGCCTTCTTCGTCCCCATCAGCTCGTCGAAGGGCATCTGGCGGTCCTCGACCTTCATGCGGCCGAGAGACCATTCTACGACGTTGTCCTCCATCACGAGCGCCTCGACTTCCGCCATGCGCTCGGGCTGGCCGTAGAACCAGCGCACCATCTCGGCGGGCTGCTCGAAGCTCTCGGCGTGCTCCTCGATCACCTTGCGCACCTGCTCGGGGCGGGCGGCGAGGTCGTTCCTGCGCACGATGTCGGCGACCAGCAGGCCCAGCGTCACGCGCTGGCGCGCGCGGTCGGCGAAGAGGTCGGCGGGGAGCTGCATGTTCTCGGTGGTCATGCCGCGCTGCTTGAGGTCGGCCACGGCCGCGTCGTGCATGCGGGCGACCTCGGAATCCAGGAGCACGCGCGGCACCTCGAAGGTGGCGCTCTCGATGAGCCCGCTCATCACCTGGTCCTTGACGCGGGTCTGCACGCGCTTCTTCACCTCGCGCTCGATGTTCTGGCGGATTTCCTCGCGCATGCGCGCGACGTCGCCGTCCTCGACCCCCAGGGTCCTGGCGAATTCCGCGTCGACCACCGGCAGCTTGGGCTCCGCCACCTGGTTCACCTTGACGGTGAATTCCGCCGTCTTGCCCTTGAGGTGCTCGACGTAGTCCTCGGGGAAGACGATCGGGAAGGTCTTGGTCTCGCCCCCGGCGAGCCCCATCAGGGCCGCCTCGAAAGCGGGGAGCATGCGGCCTTCTCCCAGCACGACGGTGAAGTTCTCGCCCTTGCCGCCCTCGAACGGGGCGCCGTCGACCTTGCCCTCGAAGTCGATGTTGACGAGGTCCGCGTCGGCCGCGCCGCGCGTGACGGGCTCGTACTTGGCGCGCTGCTTGCGCAGCGTCTCGATCGTGGCGTCGACGTCCTTCTCCGTCACCTCGGTGACCGGTCGCGTGACCTGCCGGCCGGCGAGGTCGCCCATGGTGATCTCGGGGTAGACCTCGAAGACCGCCTGGAACTCGAAGGCCTCGGTGTCGGTGCCGCCCTCGACGGGCTCGAAGCGCGGCATGCCGGCGACCCGGAAGTTCTGCGTGCGCACCGCCTCGGCGAAGCCGCGCTGCACGCTTTCCGAGAGCGCCTCCTGGCGCACCTGGAACCCGTAGTGGCGCTCCACCATCTTGATGGGCACCTTGCCGGGCCGGAAGCCCTGCATCTTCACGGTGCGCGCGAGCTTCTTGATGCGATCGGCGATGTCCGCCTCGAGGGCGGCAACGGGAACGGCCACCTTGAGTTGCCGCTCGAGCGGGCTCGGTTTCGTTTCGACTGCCTGCTGCATTTGGAATCGTCCTGTGAGATTTTCCTGGATCACCGTCGCGAGGAGCGGCGGTCATGGTCCAGGGACGGGCCGGTCCGGAAAAAAAGCGGCCGGCCGCCTGAACCTGGTGCGAAAGAAGGGACTCGAACCCCCATGCCTTTCGGCGCCGGAACCTAAATCCGGTGCGTCTACCAATTCCGCCACTTTCGCGGTGAAGGCGAATTATACCCGAAGCCAAGGCACCCCCCGATGGCGCGCATGCGGCCCCCGGGGGCCGATATAATCCCGAAAATTCAAGCGTTTCCCCCGCCCCTTGCCGGTCGAGCACTACGAAAACTTCCCCGTCGCTTCCTGGCTGCTGCCGCAGGCGCTGCGCACGCCCGTCGAGGCGATCTACGCCTTCGCTAGGAGCGCGGACGACTTCGCCGACGAGGGCGATCGCCCCGACGCCGAGCGCCTCGCCCTCCTCGACGGCTACGCGCGGAACCTCGACCGCATCGCCCGGCGCGAGCGGCCCGCCGACCCGGTGTTCTCGCGCCTGCACGACGCGATCGTCGCCCACGACCTGCCCATCGGCCTCTTCCACGACCTCCTCGATGCCTTCCGCCAGGACGTGACCAGGAAGCGCTACGCCACCTTCGACGAGCTCATGGACTACTGCCGGCGTTCCGCCGACCCCGTGGGCCGCCTGCTGCTCGCCCTCTTCCGCAAGGACGACCCGGCGAACCTGCGCGACTCGGACGCCATCTGCTCGAGCCTGCAGCTCATCAACCACTGGCAGGACGTCGCCGTGGACTGGGCGAAGGGCCGCGTGTACCTCCCCCAGGAGGACCTGCGGCGCTGGGGCGTGGAAGAGAGCCAGGTCGCCGAAGGCCGCGTGGACGGCGCCTGGCGGGACCTGATGCGCTTCGAATGCCAGCGCGCGCGGGCCATGATGCGTTCGGGCGCCCCCCTGGGCACGCGGCTCCCGGGGCGCATGGGCCTGGAGATCCGCGCCATCTCCGCGGGGGGTCTTCGCATCCTCGACCGCATCGAGGCCGTGGAGGGCGACGTCTTCCGCCACCGCCCGGTGTTGAAGGCCGGGGACTGGGCGCGCATCCTGTGGAAAGCCCTCTTCTGGAGGCCAGCCCCGGTCCGGATGGCCGCCCCATGACACCCGACCAATACTGCCAGCAGAAGGCGGCCGCCAGCGGCTCGAGCTTCTACTACAGCTTCCTCTTCCTGCCCGCGGAGAAGCGCCGCGCCATCACGGCCTTCTACGCCTTCTGCCGCGAGGTGGACGACGTGGCCGACGAGGCAAGCGACGCGGGTGTTGCGCGCACCAAGCTCGCGTGGTGGCGCACGGAGGTCGCGGACCTGATGGCCGGGCACCCCACCCACCCCGTCACGCGGGCGCTGGCGCCCTTCGTGGCGCCCATGGGCATCGACGCCGGGCGCCTCAACGAGATCATCGACGGCATGGAGATGGACCTCGCGCACCACCGCTATGCCGACTTCGACTCGCTTCGCCTCTACTGCCACCGCGTCGCGGGCGTGGTGGGGCAGATCTCGGCCGGCATCTTCGGCTACCGGCACGCGCAGACGCTCGAGTACGCGGAGCTCCTGGGCCTCGCCTTCCAGCTCACCAACATCATCCGGGACGTGGGCGAGGACGCGCGGCGCGGCCGCGTCTACCTGCCCGCCGACGAGCTCGCGCGCCACGGGCTCACGGCGGAGGACATCCTCGCTTGCAAGGGCGGCGAAGCCTTCCGGGCGATGATGGACGAGCAGGCCACGCGCGCCGAGGCCACCTACGCCGCGGCGTTCGCGAAGCTGCATCCCGAGGACCGCCGCGACCAGCGCGCCGGCCTCATCATGGCCGCCATCTACCGCACGCTCCTGGCCGAGATCCGTCGCGACGGCTTCCCGGTGCTCCAGGCGCGCGTCTCGCTCACGCCGATCCGCAAGCTCTGGATCGCGTGGAAGACGTGGATCGGCATCGGGGGCTGAACGGCTTGGTCGCCCGTCGCATCGCCGTCGTCGGCGCCGGTTACTCGGGCATCGCCGCTGCCGTGGGGCTCGCGCGCGGCGGCGCGGCCGTGACCCTGTTCGACGCCAACCGCACGGCCGGCGGGCGCGCGCGGCGCGTGGAATACCGCGGCACCGTGCTCGACAACGGCCAGCACATCCTCCTCGGGGCCTACCGCGAGACGCTCGAACTGATGCGCACCGTGGGCGTGCCGGAGAACGCCCTGCGCCGCCATCCGCTCGCGATCCATTACCCCGGCGCGCTCGAGTTCGCGGCGCCAATGCTTCCCGCGCCGCTGCACCTCGCGTTCGCGCTCGCCACCGCCCGCGGCCTCGTCTTCGCGGAACGCACGGCGGCCCTGCGCTTCTCGCTGGCCATCCGCCGCGCGGAGGCCGCGGCCCGCGAGGGCGAGACGGTGGCCGCGTTCCTCGACCGCCTGGGGCAGCCGGAGCGGTTGCGCCGCCTGCTGTGGGAGCCGCTGTGCGTCGCGGCGCTCAACACGCCGGCGAGCCGGGCGGATGCGCGCGTGTTCGCCCGCGTGCTGCGCGATTCCCTCACGCGAACGCGCGCCGACTCCGACCTGCTGCTGCCCGCCTTCGACCTCTCCTCGCTCCTGCCCGACCCCGCGATCGCGTGGCTGGGCGAGCGCGGCACCGAGATCGTGCTGGGCGCGCGCGTGACGGCGCTGGCCCGCGAGGGGACCGCCTGGCGCCTCGACACGCCGGCGGGATCGCGCCGCTTCGACGCCGTGGTATGCGCCACCGCGCCGTACGAGGCCGCAACGCTGCTCGGCACCGTGCCCACGCTGGCGCCGCTGGCCGCGCGCATCTCGGCCATCGCGCACGAGCCCATCACCACCGTGTACCTGCAGTACGACGAGCGCCTGACGCTGCCCTTCCCCATGACCGGCATGGAGACCGGGCACGCGCAGTGGCTCTTCGACCGCGAGGCGCTGGGCGGCCCGCGCGGCCTGGTGGCGGCGGTGACCTCCGCTTCGAGGAGCGAGTCGGCGCTGGACCACGACGTGCTGGCCACCGCCGTGCACCGCGAGATCGAGCGCCTGGGCGGCACCATCGACCCGCCGCGCTGGACCAAGGTGATCACCGAGAAGCGCGCCACCTTCGCCTGCGTGCCGGGCGCCTACCGCCCGC
>JAMPXV010000227.1 GCA_023700985.1 Lysobacter sp. | reverse complement strand
TGATCGGCGAGATCAATGTCCAGGTTCATGAATAGACCGGTTCTGTAGAACCGTCCCGATAGTTCCGCAAGAACCGTCCCCAAAAGGGATCTGACCCCTTTTCCTGTTCGCCGGTCAGTACCTCCGCGCGCCCGGACCGGGACCCGGGAACTCGTGCATGCGGCGGGCATCCGCCTCGAGGTCGCGCAGCTTCTGCCGGATGCGCGTGTCGGCGCGAAGGCGCTCCGCGACCGCCTCCGTCTCGCGGAACGCGTAGAAGAGGACCATGCCCACGAAGAAGAACGCCATGAACCCCGAGACCGGGTGCGGGCCGGAGTCGATGAAGAAGATGTAGACGGTCGAGGGAACGGCCGCGGGGACCGAGAGCGCCGGGTGGGCCCAGCGCAGGGGGGCGTAGGCCGTGATCGAGCCGCCCACGTAGCACGTGATCACCATGATCACGAAGTTCTGCAGGTGGCCCGGCTCGCCCGGGAAGAGCCACGTGCCGAGCAGGCCCCACTGGATGCCGGCCAGGAGGTTGCCGAAGACCGCGAGCCGCCCCCAGTCGTGGGAGTCGATGGCCATCGCGCCGTCCCGGTAGGCCCAGCACAGGCCGAACCGGAAGATCGCCACGATGATCCCGTAGCCGAGCCAGACGACGTGCCGCGCGTGCAGCCCTTCCTCCGCCAGGACGAAGACGCACAGGATGGTGCCCAGCAAGGCCGCGCCGGCGCCCAGGGGAAGGTTCCGGTAGATCTCGGCGACCTGGAGCGTTTCCACGTCTTGCGCGAGCACCGTCGGGGCGATTGCGCCCGGGGGGATGGGATGGGGCATGGCTGTGCGCCTTTCGCGGGGAGGGTGCCGGCCCGCTGTTAATCGTTATGGCTCCATGGTAACGCATGTTAACCATGGGCGCCATGCGCGCCGCCTTTATCCCCTTGCCGCCGACTCCGGAAGCAGGACCATGCCTCGCGGCGCGTGAAGGACCGCGGAAATTCCCGTGACCTCGCTTTCCACGAGGCTCACCGGGGCCGACTCGGGCAGGCCGAGCGCGCGCAGCGTGCCGAGGAGCGGCCCGGCACCGGGCGCGCGCGCCGTGAGGCGCTCCAGTCGGCAACCGGTTTCCGGCAGCCCGGTGGCGGGATGCCGTTCGCCGTCCCACTGGATCAGCGTCGGGAACGCGCCGCCGGCAGGAAACGACCCGTCGGCCGCGACACCGATGCGCCAGCGGAAGTCGCCCCGGGAGAGGGACAGCACCTCGCCCACCAGGCCGGGATGGGCCGCGCGCGCGGCCTCGATGTCGTCCGTGCGGGCCACCCAGTGCACGAGCGCCGGCCCGGTCGCGAGGCGCTCGCGCATGGCAGTAGAGTCCAGCGCGAACCAGCGCGGCCTTCCCGGGGCGGGCGCGTCGGGGTCGATCGCGATGATCTCCAGGTAGGCGCCCGGCCCGAGCCCCATGAGGCGGTTGTGCGTGCCCATGAGCGCGTGCCTGCCGCCGGGCACCGTGGCCACCCCCGTGCGCGCCTCCAGCCAGGCCGCGCCCTCCTCGAGGGTGCGGGCGGCGACGACCAGGTGGTCGAGGGCGAGGCTCATGCCATCGTGATGCCTTCGTCGGCCAGCACGCGCTTGACCGCCGGCCGGGCCAGCACGCGGCCGGCCAGCGCGTGGTAGTGCTCCAGGTCCTTCATCGGGTGGCCGATGCGGTTGCCCCAGCGGTAGAACACGAGGAGGTAGGCGTCGACCACGGAGAAGCGTTCGCCGATGGCCCACTTCCGCCCGGCCACGAGGCGGTCGATCTCCGCGAGGCAGTCGCCGAAGTTCTTCTTCCCGCCCGCCTTCACGGCCTCGATGCACGCCTCGCCGGCGACGTAGCGCTCCGGCCGGAAGAGGTGCGCGTAGGCCGGGTGCACCGTGTCGGCGAGCCAGGCCATGAGCGAGAGCGCCTGCGCCTGGTCCCAGGTCTTCCTGGGCCACAGGCCCCGGTCGGGAAAGCCGCCGCCGAGGTAGGACAGGATGGCCACGTTCTCCACGAGCACCTTGCCGTCGACCGCGAGCGCCGGCACGCGCCCGCGCGGGTTGACCTTCAGGTATTCCGGCGTGCGCTGCTTGCCCTCCGCGGTGCTGATCCGCACGGCCTCGTAGGGGACGCCCAGTTCCTCGAGCACGATGTGGGGCGCGAGCGAGCAGGCGCCCGGCGAATAGTAGAGCGCGATCTTCAACGGCTTCCTCCGGTGGATGGGGTCGCCCCGATTCTCGCACGCCGGCGCGGCGGGCCGGGCCCGCGGCGCGCTAGCGGGCGCCGTACGCCGCGAGCTCTTCCGGCGCCATGGCGGCCAGCGCCTTGGACGCGTTCCTGTACCCGACGCTCACCGCGTGGTCGAACGCATGCCAGTCCAGGATGCCCACGCTCGGCAGGTTCAGCCTGAACTCCAGGTCCGTCAGGGACCCCGAGTACTGCTCGCGGGAAGCGCTGTAGAGCGTCGTGGCGTTCATCAGCGTGGACATGAGCGATGGCACGCGGTACTTGCGGCGGCTGCCCGTCACCTTGTCCCACGCGAGCGTCCAGCTCCCCGGGACCTCGTCGTAGGCGACGTCCTGGAAGGCATCGCGCGAGATGTTCACGCCGATGATCTTCGCGACCCCCGCCCGCGCCATCACGTCCGTCGGGTAGTTGTTGAAGACACCGCCGTCGACCATGAGGTCGCCCCCGATGGGCACGGGCGGCAGCAGCCCCGGGACCGCACAGCTTGCGCGGATGCCCTTCGCGAGGCTTCCGCGCCGAAGGACGGCCTCGAATGCCCGGGAATAGTTCGCGCTCACGCAGTAGAACGACTTCCACGTGTCCTCGATGCGGGCGTCCGCGCCCCCGAGGTGCTCGATGGCCTCCTCCAGCACGGACTTGAGCTGACGACCCTTGATGAGCGCCGTGAGGGGCATGAGGCTGATGTCGCCCGTGGGGCTGGCGGTGAACGCCTCGCGCGCGTACGCGATCAGCTCGTCGGCCGGCGCGTCGAGCGCGATCAGCGCGCCCATCACCGCGCCCATGCCGCTGCCGCCCACGTAGTCGACCTGGACGCCGTGTTCCTGCAGCGCCTTGTAGACGCCGAGGTGGGCGAAGCAGCGCGCGCCGCCGCCGCAGAGCACCAGCCCGATGGCGCCGGCGCTCTGCGTGCGCGCGAGCCGCGCCACGTCCGCGTCGCGCGCGGGCCGGATGTGCAGGTGCCCCGCCACGGCGCCGGCCGGGCGCCGGTCCAGCCACTCGGCGGTCCGGCCCGGCATCGCCGCGTCCTCGCCGTGCAGCAGGACGAGGACCTGCTCGGCCGCCGTGACCTTCTTCTCGCCGCCGAGCAGGCGCGCCTCCGCGGCGCCGGCCTCGGGCGAGGCACCGGCATCCGCGAGCAGCAGGATGCGGTCGGCCATGCGCAGGCACCGCTGGCTCCACTCGGAGGCGAGGTCCCCGTCGGGCGCGTAGACCACCGACGCGTGGCGCGATTCCAGCTCGTCGAGCGCCTTGGTGAGCTGGCGGTAGCGGTCGCCGTCCGCCTTGCCGGCGTTGGCGATGCCCTTGACGCCCACGCGCGCCTCGATCGCCGCGGCGGTGAGCAGGATGGGCTCGCCGTCCGCCGGGAGCCGCGCGACGAGCCGCTCGCCCAGCGCGGCCACGTCGACGCCCGGGGTGATCGGCAGCAGGCACAGGTTGGTCGGCCGGCGCTTCGCGCGCCGCGGGGCATTTGCGCGGCCGAGCCGGTCGATCACCAGCCGCGCCATGCTGAGCGTCACCTGCGGCCAGGCGGTGAGGAGCTTCTCGAGGTTCGGGCGCGTGATGCGCGCGAGCACCGAGTCGCGCAGGGCGACCACGGTCGCGACGCGCGGCGCGCCGGTGAAGAAGGACATCTCGCCGATGGTCTCGCCGCGCGTGATCTCGCTCAGGACGCGGCGGTGCGGGCCTTCGCCCGCGTCCGGGCGCGGGTGGCGGCGCGGCGGGCCGCCGCCACCGTACGCGCGCAGCCGGCCGCAGATGACGACGTACAGGTCGCGGTCGGTGTCGCCCTGCCGCACCACGACCTCGCCGCCGGCCACCTCGACCCACTCGAGGAGCGGCATCAAGGCAGCCAGCATGTCGTCGTTCATCTCGCCGAAGAGCTCGCGCAACCCCTCGGCAAGCAACTGCGCCTGGAACTCGGGCAGGGTCAGGGCGGCGTTTTCCATCAGCGGGTCTCCCGTGGAATTGCCGGCTGCAGCCAGCCCAGCGGATCGTGGTCGAAGTCCAGCCACGCCGGCCGGATCTTGCGGGTGAAGGGATAGACGAGGCCCTGGGCGTTGATCGTCCAGTGCGCCGCGATGGCGCCCACGACGGGCTGGCTCGCCCACATCGCCTGGTGCAGGCGGACGTAGTGGGGGTTGCCGGTGATGCGGTTGTCGGAAAAGTAGATGAAGAGCGACAGCGCGAGGATGCCCAGGGCGATCAGCCGGCGGCTGTGGCCCACGACGCGATGCGCCAGCGGCGCGTCGGCCGCGCCCACGGCCTGGAAGGCACGGCGCTGCACGTACTCGGTGAGCGTGAACGCCATCTTGAACAGGTGCACGACCGCGCCCACCATCGAGAAGAGCAGCGCCCAGATCGGCACCCAGTAGGTGCGCGCCGCCGACTCCCCGTCCTTGCCCGCCTCGAAGTGTTCGGGGTTCTCGAGGTTGCCGACCGTCGTGCGCACGTTCTGCACCTCCGTCCACTTGTGCAGCTCGCGGGTGTATTCGTCCCGCTTCATGCCGTAGCGGAAGACGCAGTCGTTGCAGGCCGAGGCCATGCGGATGTGGCGCTCGGCCCCGGGGTGGGCGACGAACTCCCCGAGCGCGAGCCCCGGCGGGACGTCGCCCGTGCCCATGAGTCCGCGGATCTCCCGGCTCCACGCCGCCTCGGCGGCCTCGCGCCCCTGCGCGGCGAGCGTTTCCCGGTACTGCCGCGAGGCGTCCGCATAAGGGCCGGCGTGCATGTCCCGGAGCTCCTGCTCGATGCCCCGGTACGCCTCGTAGGCGGCGTCCCCGTTCTCGCGTTCCCAGTCGTGGTACATGAGCTCGTTCACCACGCGCTCCTGGTCCGCGGCGAAGTGCGCGATGTCCATGTCGGCCGAGACGATCGGGAAGAGCGCCAGCGCCGCCTTGCCCTCGGCGCTGTCGGCGGTC
>JAMPXV010000022.1 GCA_023700985.1 Lysobacter sp. | reverse complement strand
CGTGGGCCGCGACTCGCGCGGCGGTGCGGTCGTTGCGTGGCCGCTTACCTAGGTCGTTAGAGCTCACCATGGCAATCGACGGAATCAGCCACATCACCTTCATGGCCACGGACCTGGAGAGGACTGCGAAGCTCCTGTGCGAGGGCCTCGGCGCGAAGGAGGTCTACGACAGTACCGAGAGGAACTTCTCGATTTCCCGTGAGAAGTTCTTCATGCTCGGTGGTGTTTGGCTCGCGGTGATGGAGGGCAAGCCCGTCGAGCGGTCGTACCGTCATGTCGCCTTCAGGGTCGGCGCGGCGGACCTGCCGGCCCTGGAGGCTCGGCTTCGGCTACTTGGGGCCGAGATACAGCCATCCCGACCCAGGGTTGAGGGTGAGGGACAGTCCCTGTACTTCCATGACTTCGACAACAATCTGTTCGAGTTGCACGCGGGTACATTGGAGCAGCGCCTGGAAAGGTACCGGCGGTGAGTTCCAGCAATGCGTTCGAGCGGCCCGGGGGGCACGGTGAGCCGCGTCCGGCCGCCGCAAGGTCATCGTGGCAGGCCGGTCAAGTCCGTCTTTAGGGGTCATCGAATGTCCTGCGAAGAGTGCCGAGAGCTCACAACCCATGCGTTTCGCTCGGCGGAGGACCTGATTCACGCGGTTCGGCTTGCGGCGGAGGAGGTGGACCGCGGCGTTCTTTGTCGAGTCACGTCTCGCCGTATTGCGTCCAATGAACAGGAAGCGCTGGATTCTTCGCTTGCCAGTGGTGCCATGCCAAGAAGCGTGTGCTATCAGTTCCGTTGCGTGGTGTGTGGAGATCGCTTTGCGCTATTGGGGGATACAAGCAGCGGCTCGGGCAGCTGGACCAGGGAGACCGAGGCAGGTGCTCCCTGACAACACGTTCGAGCGGTCCATGAACCACCGTGGGCCGCGTCCGGCTGCGGCCGGGGCATCTTTGCCGGCCGCTCAACGCAATCGCTAGGCAGCCACTTCCATGGCGGCAAGATACTGGTGGCAGTGCATCTCTTGCGGCGACCGGCCGGCCTGGCTTGACGCCTGCCAGTCAAAGAGCGTTGCCGCGTTCATCTGGGATGAGCTGGCGCCCAGCGGTTGGGATCAGGGGCTTTTGCGCCGCACCTGCAGATGTTGCAAGCGCCGCTCGTTGTACATCACCTACCGGCTGCAGCGCGGCGATCCCGAACGGGTCAGTGTCAAGCACCTGGTTGGCTTGAGGCTGGAGGATGACTATCTGCCAATGGTGTGGGAGACATTCCGGCACGCGACTCCCCGGACCAGGTGGATCGACTTCAAGTACCAGAGGGGCCGCAGCCCCTGGGGTCTGACCAAGCGCCTTGTCCTGCAGCAACCGCACCTGTCACGCTTGCTGCGCACTTACGAGAAGGCAACGGGTCGCCGCCTCAATCCCGCTGCCTGACAATCGACTCAAGCCGAAGCCGCTTCGCGGTTCGGCCACATTCAGGCGTCACCCACGCAGGAGGCGCAGTGTCCGCCGGTTACTCTGGAACTCCATTGCCAAAGAAGCTCGGGATCAAGGACACCACGCACCTGGTCGTGCTTGGGGAACCCGAAGACTACGCGGCGCTTCTCGGCCCGGTACCTGCTGGCCTGGAACGACAGCGTGCCCCTACGAAGGCAACAACCCTGGTTCATGTCTTCGTCACGAAGCGCCAGGAACTCGTCAGTCACCTGCGCGCATTTCGAGCAAAGCTCCACCCTGAAGCGGCGGTCTGGGTCTCCTGGCCAAAGCGCTCATCCAAGGTGCCCACCGAGGTCACCGAAGACACCATTCGCGAGGTAGCCCTTCCGCTCGGCTTCGTCGACGTCAAGGTCTGCGCGGTCAGCGAAGTCTGGTCAGGGCTCAAGCTAGTCGTCCGCAAGGAGTTGCGGACACAAGGTGCGGCCTGATCTCTTGCTCGAGCGGGATCGCCACGGGGGACGCCGCAACGGTGATCGAGGCTTTGGCCTTTGCCGTCGTGCTTGCCGCCGGACTCTTCCTCCGGGTCCCGGGCGGCGGTGCGATCCTGGCTGCGGCGCGCGTGCGATGGATGGTTGCGCAGGCCGGCGCCGAGTGGCAGCGTGGCGGTCCATGGACAGGGCTGCCCGACCGCCCGGAGACGGCGGTGTGTTTCGAGGAGGCATCGCTGATGGCAGGTGACAAGGCATCCGCAGAGCGCGTCACGCAGATCATCTCATTGCTTCGGCCGGAACGTCCGCGACGAATACCGACATCGCTGGCTGCTGCCGCGGCGAGCGGTGACCTGGAGCGCATGCAACTGTTTCTCGATCGTGGCGCAAGCGTCGATGAGCGCACCGCGGGGCAGTCGACTCCTCTCGCGGCGGCGTGCGCCCATGGGCAGAAGGAGGCTGTGCGTTGGCTGATCGCCCACGGGGCGCAGATCGACATGCCTGACGATATCCACAACCCGATCACGTCCGCCCTGGGCAAGGGCAACTGCGAAATTGCGGCCCTGCTGCTCGATGCCGGCCTGCCGATCGAACGCGCCGCGTGGGGAGTGACCGCCGCGTCGGCGCTGGGGCGGCTCGACATGCTTCGCTGGCTCGTCGGGCGCGGCATTGACCTGGATCGCTCCTATCCCAGGCTCGGCTTGCTGCGGGAGCGCGCGCTGCGCGATGCGAGGAAGGACGGCGGGGAGGAGGTGGTGCGATTCCTCAAGGGCGAGCTCGATCCGGGGCCACCGCCCGCGGATCCACCCCCAACTCCACCACTCCATCGGGAACTGCCACGCAGCGCGCCCGCCGATCGACCTCGGCTCCTCCAAGAGGCGCTTGACCTTATCCGTGCCGCAGGCAAATCCGCGGCAAACTGGAATGCTGCCGGGCCCGCGGCAGGACCACAGCGCCAGGGGCTGCTCTCGTTCGCTGCAGCAGCCGGCATCGTCGACATCGTGACGGCCCTGCTCGATGCAGGGGCTCCGCCCGATACGGACCCGGACGGAACACCGCCACCGCTCACGGCGGCGGCAGGCGAGGCGCAGACCGAGGTGGCGCGCCTGCTGCTGCAGCGCGGCGCGCTGCCGAACGGGCGCGACGGCAAGAGCTGGCTGCCGCTGGTCGGCGCCGTGCAATCGGGCGATCCCGGGATGGTCCGGATCCTGCTGGAAGCAGGCGCCAATCCGAAGGCGAAGCCCGCGGGTGGCCGCAAGCTGGTGGAATACGTGGGCGGCCCGTATGCGCAGGAAATCCGTACCCTGCTTGAGCAGTCACCTGGCGTGAAGGGTGCCGGGAAGAAAGGGCGCGGATGATCGGCCATATCGCCCTCCATCCCGTGACAATAGGGTGAACGGGTAGCGACCGGATACTGGCTCAATGGACCCACTGCCTCCCGTCGATGCCGTTCTGGCCAAGCTGGCCAAGCTCGGCATTCCGGTTCCCGCGGGCGCCGTCCGCGTGGACGCCTATGGCGACTCCCCTGGGTTGTCCGAGTCGCTGCTGGCGCTCATCCGCTCCGGGCGCAAGCGCGCCGGGACGAGCCTCCTGTGGGGCATCGAGGCGGAGGGAGGGGAAGTTCCAGCGCCTGGCCAGATCGAGCTTGTAGTCGATCACCTGAACGAACCCGCACTCGTCTGCCGTATCACCGAAGTGCGGATCGTGCCCTTCGATGAGGTTACCGCCGAGTACGCCGCCATCGAAGGTGAAGGCGACGGTTCGCTCGAGTACTGGCGCGAAGGGCACTGGGCCTTCTTCTCGCGGGAGTGCCGGCGCATCGACCGGGAGCCGGACGAACGCATGCCCGTCGTCTGCTCGGTCTTCGAGTTGCTGAGCGTCGTGCCTGAGCAAACCCATCGGCTCAAACAATAGGTCGTACTTGCCATGCGCGTGGAACCAAGCAAGCCGCGGTTCACGATTCAACGGACCCCGACCGGCATCACTGTCAACGCGCCAGCCCGGCGCAGCTGGGTGATCCTCATCTTCCTGGTTGCATGGCTGGGCGGCTGGACTGCCGGCGGTGCATCCGCCCTGTCGGAAGTGATGGAGCCGGGAGAGCACCAGGCCTTCCTGCTCTTCTGGCTATGCGGATGGCTGGTCGGGGAGCTCTACGCTCTTGCCATAGTAATGTGGCAACTCGCTGGTCGCGAGGAGCTTGCGCTCTCGAGGGGCAACCTCGTTCATCGCATCGCCATTGGTGGCCTGGGCCGGAGCCGGGAATTCTCGGGAGCGAACATAAGGCACCTTCGCACATCTCCCCAGGTCGGTTCGCCGTGGATGGACCAGGGACGCTGGATGCCACCGCTATTCGGCTCGGGTCACGGGTCGATTGCCTTTGACTACGGCGCAAGAACGTATCGTGTTGGTTCCGGACTCGATGAGGCCGAGGGGAGGCTGGTGCTCGCCGAAATCCAGAGGCATTTTCCGCGAATGATGGAAAGTGGAGCCGGATGACGCAATTGAACCCGATCGAGATCCGCCCCGCCACCCCGGCCGATCGCGTTCCGATCGGCAGGATGCTCGAGCTGTACCAGCACGATCTCTCCGACGTCTGGGACCAGGATCTCGATGGAGACGGGCAGTACGGTTACTCGCTCGACAAGTACTGGTCCAACCCGCGGTGCAGGGCATTCGTGTTCCTGGTGGCCGGAAAGTACGCGGGCTTCGCGCTCGTCGACGACTCCGTCAGCCTCCCGGAGAACGAGCACTGGATGGCGCAGTTCTTCGTCATCAGGAAGTATCGGCGCCAGGGACTTGGCAGCGAAGCCGCAAGGCGGGTGTTCGACGTCGTGCGCGGGCGCTGGGAAGTCGGGCAGATGCGGAAGAACCTCCCTGCGCAGGCGTTCTGGCGCCGGGTGATCGACGAATACACCGGCGGGCGCTTCGTCGAGCACGAACTGGCCGACGAAAGCTGGGACGGGTTGCTGCAGTGTTTCGACAATTCGCCCCGGGCAGCATGACGCCCATCCCCGCACATGTATTCTGGATTCCGGCACATAGACGGAGGTACGGGCCATGCGTATCGCGTTCATGGGTTCGGGTGGGCTGGGGGGCTACTTCGGCGCCCGCCTGTGCAGCGGCGGTGCCGACGTGCATTTCATTGCCCGGGGCAAGCACCTTCAGGCCATGCGCAGCCAGGGCCTGCGAATCGAGGGGCCGGGCGCCATCCAAATCCCTCGCGTCAATGCGACGGACGATCCAGGCGAGGTCGGCGTCGTCGATTTCGTCATGCTGTGCGTCAAGCTGTGGGACACCGAGGCGGCGCTGCAACAGATCCGCCCGATGGTCGGGCCTGCCACGACGATCATCTCGTTCCAGAACGGCGTTCTGAAGGACCAGTACCTGCGAGCCGCCTATGACGAGTCGCAGATCATGGGCGGTGTGGGTTACGTCGCGACGACCATCGACAGGCCGGGCGTCATACGCCAGACGGGGCCGATGCAGCGCCTGCTGTTCGGCGAGTTCGACGGCTCCAGGTCGGCTCGGGGGCAGGCGCTCCTGGCGGCTTGCCTGGCGGGCGGCATCAATGCGGAGCTCTCGGAGAACATCCTCCGCGAGATCTGGCAGAAGTACGTGTTCCTGGTGGGCCTGTCGGGTACCACGACGACAGTCCGCAAGCCGATCGGTCCGATCCGCAAGAATCCGCAGACCCGCGCCTTCCTGCTCGATGTCATGCGCGAGGTGGTCTCGGTCGGCCGGGCGCAAGGCGTGGACCTGGCCGAGGACTACGCAGAGGTGCGCCTGAAGCTCGCGGACGATGTGGCGTACGACATGACGTCCTCGATGCACCACGATCTCGAGCGCGGCAACCCGCTGGAGGTCCGCTGGCTCGCCGGGGGCGTGGTGGAACTCGGGCAGCGCAAGGGAGTGCCGACGCCGCTCAACCGCGCCATCGCCGACATCCTCGCGCTGCACGCTGCGGGAAAGGCCTCGTGAGCACGAAGCAACGCCCGATCCATCGTTCTTGCGGATGCTCCGGCGTGCTTTGCCCGCCCTAGGCGGTCATTCGGCCGACGACCTGGCGCACCAGGGGCGCGACGAAGGTCACCGTCGGGAATGCCACGGGCCATGTCATCGCGCAGCTCCTGAGCCATTGCGCCGGAAGCCCCGGATGGATCCCCTGGGTGGTTACCAGGACGAAGGCCGACACGATGGCGACCATGATGGCCGAGAGAAGGGCGCCGAAGACGATCGGTGCAAAGCGGGCGGGAATGCGCATTTCTTTCTCCTGTCTTGAGTGGTTGGCGAAGCAGGTGCCGCGGCGGAGGTCCGCCTTTACGGCGCGTAGACGAGACCCGTGGCCCAGCCGGCGCAGTAGAGGCCGAGGCCGAAGACCGCGTGGTTGACGAGGCTCTGGAACCGGGCGGCGGCGGGGCGTGGAGTTCGGCTGGCGGCGATGCCCGCTCCCATGCCTGGCTGCATCACCAGGAAGGGCGCCGCCACGGTGCCGATCCCGACGGCCAGTGCGGGTCCGATCGTCGGGTGGCTGATCCACTCGAGGCCCCAGATGCCGAGCAGGATCGCCGCAAACGCGATTCCGATCATGTAGTGGGCGGTCCATCCGATCAGGCGCTCGCCGTGCACGGGCACCGCGGCCGCGATGGAATCATGGCGAAGGCGGCCGCGCGGGATATGGGCGAGCCAGCGGCCCACCAGGCCATAGTTCGGCGCGGCCGCGCCCAGCAGGCGCTTGCGGGCGGTCGCCCAGATGTCCATCACCAAAGTCGCGCCTGTTCCGGTGAGAAGCGTGCAGGCCAGGAAGTCCATCGTGTTCTCCATTTGCTTGCCTTCGAGGGGCAGAGGCTGCACAGTGCCACTTGAAGTCGACTTGAGGTCAAGGGGGGGTGGGAATATGGACATTGCCGAGGTGGCAAGGCGTTCCGGCGTACCTGCCTCGACGCTGCGCTTCTATGAGGAAAAGGGCTTGATCGCTTCCGTCGGAAGGCGGGGCCTGCGCCGGCTGTTCAATCCCGGCGTGCTGGAAAGGCTGGCGCTGGTCGCGCTCGGGCGCTCTGCGGGCTTCTCGCTCGATGAAATCGCGCGGATGTTCGCGCCTGACGGGCGCCCGCGGATCGACCGGCGCGCGCTCGCGGCCAAGGCGGAGGAACTCGACGGGACCATTCGCAAGCTGAGTGCCATGCGCGACGGCCTGCGACACGCCGCCGTCTGCCCCGCGCCGAGCCACATGGAGTGCCCCACGTTCCGCCGCCTGCTGGGGGGCGCTGCTTCCGGCGCCATTGCCGGGAAAGCGAAGAGAACCGCCCTCAAGGGAGTGGCGGCCTGACATTTCGCCCCAGGGTCGGCTGACCCGGGCTCAACCCGTGGAAATCAACAAAATGGATACCGTGGCAGCGCAGAAGGTACTCAACGAATGGCTGGCCAGGCTGCGCGCCGTTCCCTACCCGGAGCTGGCATCGAGAGTCGGGTCGGTCACCACCGACGAGGTGGCCCGGGACAGCGAGCGCTCGTGGCAGCTCGAGGTCGAGGTCTCCTGGGACGACGAGCCCGACGGAAACGTCCGTGTCATGGTGTCGATCGATGACGGTGGCCTGCGTGCCTTCGTCCCCATGTCGGAGGACTTCATCAAGTCGCCGTCGGGGGAGTTCGTCGGTGAGTGAAGGCCGCGAGTGACCCCATGACGATGAACGAGCTCTACGCGGCGGTCGAACCCGCACGAGCGGAGATCGACGTGCTCGAAGGGCCGGCCTTGCTCGAGTTCGGCAGTCCGTCGTGCGGACACTGCCGCGCCGCGCAGCCGCTGCTGGCCTCCGCCCTGGCGGGTCACCCGCGCGTGCGGCACATCAAGGTTGCCGACGGGAGCGGCCGTCCGCTGGGGCGCTCCTTCAAGGTGAAGCTTTGGCCCACGCTGGTGTTCCTGGTGGATGGCCGGGAAGTCGCGCGCCTGGTTCGACCCGGGGACGAGAGCGCGATCCGGGAGGCGCTCGCGCAAACCGACGTTACCGGATGATTTTCGCGCTGGCCACGAAGGAGGGGAGATTGGTGGCGTTCGCGTCCGCCGCCGATGCCACGTCGCGCTGCCGGGAGGCCGGCGCAAGAGAAGCGCTGTGGCTGTTCTTCTCGGACGATGGATCGCCGCTCGAGGCCAGGTTCGCGCCCCCGACCAAGGGGAGGAAATCCAAGGCAGCTTCCGGGTCATACATCCTGCAGCGGGCCCTTTCGGGCCTGTGGCTCCAGGAGCGCCTTGCCCAGGTCAAGCAGGTGGAGGGTTGCGGCCCGGCTTCGGTCGCGGAGCTCGTCGAGCTGCTGAAGATCAATCGCGGCAAGCGCGCCGCGGCCGGGCTCTGAACGCACGAGCGCGACTTCACGGACGAGCTCGGTCCGTGCATGATCTACTCCGCAACACCCTGACCCGGGCGACACGGCGAACCATGAACGATCATCGCGCAAGGGCACGCAAGGCGCTGAAGCGGATGCTGGCCAACGGCCGCCTCACGGCGGTGCCAAGGCGCCCGGCCGACCAGGAAGTCCTGGTGGCCCTGGCCGCCGCGCAGGTCGACGCCGGCAAGGGCTGCCTCGAGAGCGAAGTGAACGAGCGGCTCAAGGCCTGGCTCGGGACCATTTCGGAGCCCTTCGGAATCGACCACGTCACGCTGCGGCGAATGCTGGTGGATTCGGGGCTCCTGGTGCGCACCGCTTCGGGGTCGATGTACCAGGTCAACGAGGCGAAGCTGGGGGAGATCGAAGCCGTCAGGGGAATCGAGCCGGCGGGCGTCCTTGCGGAAGTCCGCGATGAGCGCGATCTTCGCAAGCGGCGGAGGGCTGCCTGACGCACCCTCGATCGAGCCGTGGTTCGTCGCCTTTCTCGAAGCGCTGGCCGCACCAAGGGGGATCGCATGGCACACGACACCGTCGCTCCGGAGGAACTGGCCCGGTGGACTCGATGGTTCGCCATCGAGTGCAACAACCGGGCCTGGCGCCTTGCGGAAGCCGCAACGCGCACGGCCGGCGAGGACGAGGAGATGCTCCACGCCGCGCATGCCGCCGCCTACCACTGGAGCAAGGTGGGTACCGAGCTCCACCAGGCGCGGGCCACGATGCTGCTCGGTCACGTTCATGCCCTCCTGGGCCGCGCCGCGAGCGCGATGGCCTACGCGCGGCAGTCCTTCGACTTCGTGACCTCCCGGGACAGCCCGCCGTGGGAAGTGGCATTCGCCCACGCGATCCTCGCCAATGCGGCCGCCGCGGCACGGGATCGCGAGCTCCAGGCGAAGCACTACGCCATCGCGAAGGACCTCGGGGCGGCCCTCGCGGACATGGAGGAAAGGGAGATCTTCGACGCCACGTTCAGGTCCGTCCCCGCCCCGTCATGAACCTCAACCAGGTCACCCTTCCGACGCTCGACCTGGAACGGTCGGCGGCGTTCTACCGGGCGCTGGGTTTCGTCCAGATCGTCGCGAGCCCACCGCGGTATGCCCGCTTCGAGTGTCCCGATGGCGGAGCCACGTTTTCGCTGCATCTCGTGACGGCGGTGCCGGCCGGAACCGGCGTCGTCGTCTACTTCGAGTGTTCCGATCTCGACGAGCGTTGCGAGGCGCTGCGCAAACAGGGTATACGCTTCGAGTCCGGGCCCGCCGACCAGCCGTGGCTCTGGCGCGAGGCGCGCCTGCGCGACCCCGACGGGAACGAGCTTTGCCTTTACCGCGCGGGCGAGAACCGGCGGTTCCCTCCGTGGCGGGTGGAAATCAAGGCGGGCCAGGACGGCCAGGGGCCCGGCGCATGAAATGCAGCAGCGAGGAGAAGCGATCGTGACGAAACAGCAGATGCCCGAGGTCCTGGACCTGGTTCGCGGGAATGTCCTCCTGGGCACAATAGAGGTGAAGAAGGGCGATGCGGACCTCCCCTGGCGCAGCGGGCTGTTCCGCGCCGCGCCCGAGTACGAGTCCGTCCGCGACCTTTTCGAGCGCGAGCTGGAGATGCTTCAGGCCAACACCACCGACGACTCCGCCCAGTGGGACGACTGGGAGGAAGTCCACGCGGAGCTGCACGAGCCGGGGCTGCGCCTTCGGGACAAGGACGGGGCGTTCAACGCCGACGAGATCATCATCCACATCAACGGCACCGAGGCCTGGTGGCGCAGCGACGAGGAATGAGGCGGGCGCAATCCTCTGCCGGCTCGTCCGCCGTTTCGTCGCAGGCAGGCGCGTGACACGCCGACCTGAAGAGTCCTCCCATGCCCCTGGAGCCCATCGTGGAATTGCAGTCGCAACGGCTGAAGCTGAGGCCCGTCGCCGAATGCGACCTGCAGGATCTTCTCGAGATCAACGGCGACCCGGAGGTGACGCGCTTCCTGCCGTACCCGACGTGGCAGTCGCTCGACGATGGCTCGGGCTGGCTCCGGCGCATGGACGCGCTGGCCGCCACCGGCACGGGCCAGCAGCTGGTTCTCGTCCGGAAGGCCGACTCGAAGGTGGTCGGCACGCTCCTGCTCTTCCGCTTCGACGAGCCGAGCGGGCGCGTGGAGCTGGGCTTCGTGCTGGGCAGGCCCTGGTGGCGCCAGGGCCTCATGGCCGAGGCCGTGGAGGCGATCTGCGCGCACGTCTTCTCGGCGATGTCCCTGCGCCGCGTCGAGGCGGAGGTGAACCCCGCCAACGCGGCGTCCAACCAGCTCCTGAAGCGTGCCGGGTTCACCCACGAAGGGACGCTGCGCAAGCGCTGGGTGGCGAAGGGCGAGGCGTACGACACGCACTTCTACGGCTGCCTCGCGGAAGACTGGCGCCGCAGCAAGGCAGAGGGCGCACGGTGATGTCCGGGCGGCACTCGGCCAGGCTTCCGCAGGAAGTGGAGGCGGGCGACGTCGTGCTCATCTCCGCGTCGTGCCGCCAGCGGATCGCGAACATCGGCGCGGGGGAACTGGTCTTCCTCGCCATCTGCACGCCCCGGTTCCTTCCCGGGGCTTACGAAGACATCGACGACCAAACGCTTCGACCCCTGCCCTTCCCGAATGCGGCGAACGGGCCGGCATACCACCAGGAGAAACCGTGGCAATACCCGACGTGAAGCAGATGAGCACCGAGGACCTCGACGCGCTTCTCCTGGCCATCGCGCTGGAGCGCGCCAAGCGGCAGCCGCAGGTCGCGATGGAGCAGCCGAAGACGATGGAGGCCGCCCTCGACCCGCGGTGGCACATCTCGATGGCGGACGCGAACACCGTCCTGCAGCTTCGCCACCCCGGCTACGGATGGGTGGGCTACGTGATCCCGCCGGCCTCGCGCGCGCAGCTCGTGACCTTCCTGCTGCAGCACGCCCTGCTGCCGGCGCCGAATCCGGGTTCGCCCCCGTCCCCGCCGGCACCCTCCGCCGGTGGCGGCACCGTGCACTAGCGGCAGTCCCGCCGGCGCGCACGGGTGGCGCTTGCGCTCCCCTTAGCGCGGGCCCCGGCGGGCGTCTATCATTGCGCATCGACGTGTCGAAACGGAGCCACCCATGCTGCTGATCGCCGGCCTCTTCCTCCTCGCGCTGGGTCTTTTCTCGGGGGCATACCTCGTGCTGGTCCCGCTCGGCCTGGCCGGCGGGACGGCGGGCCTCACCCTGTGGATCCTGTTCCCCGCGTTCACGATCGCCGGCTACCTCATGGCCGCGATCCCGACGGAGAAGACGGCGCTGCCGTTGCTGTCGCGCGTGACCGGCGCGCTTCTCGTGCTGCTGGCGCTCGCCTCGGCGGCCGGCCTCGTGCTGCAGGCCAGCTCCGTGATCGAAAGCCGCGGCGAGACGTTCTCGCTGTGGTACGTGCTGTGCCTGGGCATCGTCCTCGGCGCGGCGGGGCTCGGCTCGCACCGCAAGGACAAGGCCGCTTGAGCCTTTCCCCCTGCGGCTGCAACCGGTCGCTTGCGGTGCTGGGGGCCCTCTTCTCGAGCCTCGCCGCCTGCGTGTTCCTCGCGGAGGACACGTGCCTCGACCGGGGCGGGGTGGTGAGCAACGCGGCCTGGCTCTGCGAGCTCTCATCGGGGGCGAGCGTGTCCCTGTGGAGCCTGCTCTCCCCCGCGGGCGCGGCGCTCGCCTTCGTCGTGGTGGGCGTTCCGGTGTACTTCGTCGTCAATGCGATCGGCCGGCGGTTCATCTCGTCCTGCGGACTTCCCGTGGATTGAGCCGATGCCGGTTCGCATCGACCACCTCTACCGCCACCCGCAGCTCACCGAAACGGTCGCCCGCCTCATCTACGACGAGTTCTGGGCCGATCGCGACGGCATGTCGGTCGCCGATTTGGTCGCGCACCTGCGCACCACGGACGACCCGAATCGCATCCCGCTTTCCCTCATCGCGCTCGTCGACGGCGAGTTCGCCGGCACCGTGAACCTGATCGACAACGACGACCGCAACCGCGCGCACCTGCACCCCTGGCTCGCCGCGATGGTCGTGGTGCCGCCGCGCCGCGGGCAGGGCATCGGGACACGCCTGGTGCAGGCGCTGCTCGCGGAGGCGGCGAGGCTGGGCTTCCCCGCCGTCCATTTCGGCACGGATGGGCCGGGCTTCTATTCGCGCCTGGGCGCGCAGCTGCACGAGCAGGTGACGCCCGATTTCTGCATCATGCGATTCGAGTTGCCGAGCCCCGCGGCGGTGCCGATGTGAGCGCGCCGGCACTCTTTTCCGGACGCTCGTTCCGGGCGCTGGAAATCGTCGAGGAGGACCTCCCCGCGCTGCAGCGCTTCTTCGACGAGAACCCCGAGTACTTCCTGACGGTGGGCGGCGAACGGGCGGGGCCGGACACGGCGCTCGAGGAATTCTCGGACAGGCCGCCGGCCGGATGGCCGTGGGACGGCAAGTGGCTGATCCGCTTCGTCGACGATGCGGGCGCCATCGTCGCGGTGGCCGACGTCATCTCGAACCTCCTCGCGAAAGGCGTGTGGCACGTCGGGCTCTTCATCGTCGCGACACGGCTGCACGGAAGCGGCGCGGCGCGCGAGCTGTACCGCTCGCTCGAGGACTGGGCCAGGCAAGGCGGCGCGACCTGGATGCGGCTCAACGTGGTGGTCGGCAACGCCCGCGCGGAGCGCTTCTGGGAGGGAGCCGGCTATTCCGAGGTTCGCCGGCGCGGCGGCGTCGAGATCGGCCGGCGCGTCAACGTGGTGCGGGTGATGCTGAAGCCGCTGGCGGACGAAAGCCTGCCCGCGTACCTGTCGCGGGTTCCGCGCGACCGCCCGGAGTCGCCCTAGGAGCGTGTCTCCCGGCAGCCTGCCGGCGAAGGGTCTATGATGTTTTTCATGGACCAGGAACATCTCATCACCGGCGCCGCCCGGATCGTGGAGATGGCCGGAGTCGCCGTCCTGCTCCTCGGCGCGTTGGTTGCCGCCGTCGCGTTCGCGTGGCGCATCTTGCGCGACACGAGCTTCCATCGGGCCTACCACGAGCTGCGCGCCGATTTGGGCCGCGCGATCCTGCTGGGCCTCGAGTTGCTCGTGATCGCCGACATCATCGGCACCGTCGCGATCCAGCCCACCTTCCAGAACCTCGGCGTGCTGGCGGTCATCGTGGCCATCCGCACGCTGCTCAGCTTCACGCTGGAGCTGGAGGTGAGCGGGCGCTGGCCGTGGCAGCGCGAGGAGGAGGAGCGCAAGCCGGCCGGCTGAGGCGGGCGCCGGTCCCCGCGATTTGGGGAACGCGGTCAACGCCTCGCGCATCGAAGCGTTGAATGGGTGACGCTGCGGCGTCCTTTTCCCGCGATGACCGTCGCCATATGGAGACAGCGATGCGAACGAAGCTTGCCACCGTCGTGCTTGCCCTTGCCGGCGGCGTCCCGATGTTCACGAGCGCGGCGGATGTCGGCCTGCGCGTGATCCTGTCCGGCGAGATCGCGCCGGGCATCTATGGCCGCGTCGATTTCGGCAACGCGCCGCCGCCGCCGGTGCTCTACGCCCAGCCGATGGTCATCGCGCCGATGCCCGGACCGCCCGCCGGGCCGGTCTACCTGCACGTGCCGCCCGGCCACGCGAAGAACTGGGGCAAGCACTGCAAGCGCTACAACGCGTGCGGCCGCCCGGTGTACTTCGTGAAGAGCGCGGAGTACGAGCCCGGCTACAAGGGCAAGAAAGAGAAGAAGGAAAAGAAGGAGAAGTAGCGCCGGGAGGGCGCGGCTCAGCCGACCTGCGCGTTCGTGTGGCGCAGCCGCTCGGCGAAGGCGCCCAGCATCGCCATCGCGAAGGCCGGCTGCGCCTTGATCGCCTCGATGAGGGAAGCGCGGTCGATGGACAGGAGCTGGCACTCCGTCTGCGCCAGGGCCGTGGCCGAGCGCGGCGACTGGTCCACGAGCGCCATCTCGCCGAAGGTGCCGCCGGGATGCACGACCGCGACGACCTGTTCGCGCACCGCGATGGCGACCGTACCCTGCTTCACCACGTACATGTAGGCGCCGGTCTGGCCCTCGCGCATGATGACCGAGTCGGGCCAGTAGCGCGTCATCGCCGAGCGCGGCAGGGCGGCCTCCAGCCGCTCCAGCAGGGCGGGCTGGAACACCGGCGGCTCGTCGGCGCGGGCGGCAGCGGACACCCGGCGGGCCGCCAGGCGCGCGGTGGCGAAGCGCAGCCGGTCGAACATCACGCTCATCAGCATCATCGCGAATTCCGGCATGCGTGACAGGGCGCCCTTGAGCTCCTCCGCGCTCATCGAGTACGCCGTGCACCCGGTCTTCGCGACGGCGGTCGCGCTGCGCGGTTGCTCGGTGATCACGGCCATCTCGCCGATCACCTCGCCGGCGCCGACGGTGTCGAGTGCGCGGCCGCCGGCCACGAGCGCCACGCGGCCCTGCTCGATGAAGTACATGCGCCCCGCCGCGCCGCGCGAGAAAAAGCCGCCCGGGGCGACCTTCTGGTCCTCCTCGAAGAGCGTCGCGCCCGCGGCGAACTGCTCCGCGCGGCCGAAGGCGCGGAAGACCTTGCCGGCGACCACGGGGTCATAGAACTGGCTGGCGGGGGCCTTGGCGGGCGTTGCGGGGGCAGGGGCCGGCGCGGGGGAGGCGGCCGGTTGCGGCTTGGTGAAGTCCAGCTCTTCCATGGTGCACGGGGGAACTTGTTGCGGTCGGCGGAAATGCAATTATAGTCCCCCATGCCGCACCGAAGCCGCGGTCCACCACCGCCGAGGAGCGTATGCCATGTCCAGCGTCGCGACCGCCCGGAAAATCGCCCTCGCCTGCCCGGAAGCCGTGGAAGGAGCGCACATGGGGCGCCCCGACTTCCGCGTCGGCGGCCGGATCTTCATGACCCTGTGGCCCGGCGACAAGCGGGCCGTGGTGAAGCTGCCGGTGCCCGACCAGCAGGCCCTCGTGCAGATGGACCCGGAGACCTTCTCGCTGGGCGGCTGGGCCCACCAGGGCTGGACGAGCGTGCGCCTGGCGCGCGTGAACGCGGCCCAGCTTCGCGTGCTCGCCGGCGCCGCCTGGCGAAACGTCGCGTCGAAGCGGCTTCTCGACCGCCATCCCGCGTCCGGGTAGTCTTCCGGCTCGAATTCAGATTCCACCAACGACCTCCCTTGAAAGGAAGGCAATGCCCCGCCACGCTCTCGCCTTGACCGCATCCCTCCTGCTCGCCGCCTGCGCGAGCGCGCCGATGGCGCCGCCGGCCGCCGTCAGCGACCTCGCCCCCACGGGCAAGCTGCGCGCCGTCATCAACTACGGAAACCCCATCCTCGCGAAGAAGGACGCGGCCACCGGCGAACCCACGGGCGTCTCCGTGGACATCGCGCGCGAGCTCGCCAGGCGCCTGGGGGTCGAGGCCGAGCTCGTCACCGTCACGTCGGCCGGCAAGTCGGTCGAGACGCTCGCGGAGGGACGCGTCGACGTGGGCTTCTTCGCCATCGACCCGGCGCGCGCGGCCACCACGGCCTACACGGGCCCCTACGTCCAGATCGAGGGCGCGTACCTCGTGAAGAACGACTCGCCGATCCGCGCGAACGAGGAGGTGGACCGCGAAGGCGTGCGCGTCGCCGTGGGCGCCAAGAGCGCCTACGACCTCTACCTCGCGCGCAACCTCAAGAAGGCGAAGATCGAGCGCGCGCCCACCTCGCCCGCGGTGGTGGACTACTTCCTCGCCAACAAGCTCGAAGTGGCCGCCGGCGTGAAGCAGCAGCTCGAGATGGACGCGAAGCGGTTGGGAGGGCTGCGGCTCCTGCCCGGGCGCTTCATGGTCATCAACCAGGCGATGGGCATGGCGCGCGGCAAGCAAGCGGGCGCGGATTACCTCGCCAGCTTCATCGAGGAGATGAAGTCGAGCGGCTTCGTCGCCGAGGCGCTGACCCGCCACCGGATCGAGGGAGCAGGCATCGCCCCGCCCGGCGGCAGGCCTTGACCCCGGAGCACGCGGCCCGGCTCGCCTCGCTCGTCCAGGGCCGCACCGCCGCGGCCCTGGGCACGCTGCACGCGGGGGCACCATTCGTCTCGATGGTGCCTTACGCCGTCCTTCCCGACGGCACCGCCTTCGTCATCCACGTGAGCCGGCTCGCCGCGCACACCAAGGACATGCTGGCCGATCCGCGCGTGTCCCTCCTCGTGATGCAGGCGGAGGGCGAAGGGGTCGCCGCGCAGGCGCTGGCGCGCGTGTCGGTCCAGGGCGAGGCCGCGGAGATGGCGAAGGGCTCCGGGCCGGAGCGGGCCTGCCGCAACTGCTACCTGGCGCGCTTTCCCGAGGCCGAACCCCTGACGGATTTCGGCGATTTCTCGTTCTTCGCCATCCGCCCGGTGCAGGCGCGGTTCGTGGCCGGTTTCGCGCAGGCCATGAGCGTGACGGGAGAGACGCTCGCTCGGCTGCTCGCACGGCCCTGACGGTGCCCGCTTGACCTTCCCATGATGGGAGGGTTCAACCTGCGCGGACATCCACCGTCAGGGAGATCCGCGATGAACCACGACATGCACGCCGGGCACGATGCCCACGACCACCACGGCCGGGCAGGGCACGGCACGCGCGCCGGCGCCGCCACGCCATCGCTCGACCGCATCGCCTTCCTCGCCACGCTGCACTGCCTTTCGGGCTGTGCAGTGGGAGAGGTGGCGGGCATGGTCCTCGGAACGGCGCTCGGGCTCTCCAACGGCGAGACGATCGCGCTCGCCGTGACGCTTGCCTTCATCTCGGGATACGCGCTCACGATGATTCCGCTGCTCAGGGCAGGCTACGGCCTGCGCGGGGCGTCGCGGCTGGCGCTCATGGCCGACACGGCCTCGATCGCGGTCATGGAAATCGTCGACAACCTGGTCATGCTCGCGATCCCCGGCGCGATGGATGCACCGCTCACGAGCTTCCTCTTCTGGGGCAGCCTCGCCCTCGCCCTCGCGATCGCCGGCGTGGCGGCGTTCCCGCTCAATCGCTGGCTCATCGCGCGCGGCCAGGGGCACGCCGTGGTGCACGCGCACCACTGAGCGCGATTCGCCTCAGAGCCCGAGGACCTTCTGGATGACCGCCTTGGCGACGAAGCCCAGCATGCCGAAGGCCAGCACGAAGAAGAGGATGAAGGTGCCGAACTTCCCCGCCTTCGAGTCCCTCGCGAGGTTGGCGATGATGAACAGCATGAAGAGGATGAACCCGCCGACCCCCCAGGTCATGCCGAACTCGGCGACCTGCGCTTCGGTGATCTGCAGACCTTCCAGGCCGAACATGGCGGTTCACTCGCGGGCGGGAAGCCCCTCGGCATCGACGGTATCGCGATAGGCGTGCCAGGTGGCGTGGCCGATCACGGGGATGGCGATGACGAACCCCAGCATCGCCGTGGCCATCGACAGCGCTGTCGCCACCATGATGAGCGACGCCCAGAACGCCATCGCGAGCGGGTTGGCGCCGACGACGCGCACGCTCGTCCACACGGCCGTGAGGAGGTCGGTGTCGCGGTCGAGGAGCAGCGGCGCCGAGACGACGGTGGCCGCGAAGACGAGGGAGGCGCCCAGGCCGCCCATGAGCACCCACACGGGAAAGAGGTTCGACCCCTGCGAGAGGACCACGTGGCGCAGGAACGCCTCGGCGCCGGTGATGGGCGCGGTCACGAAGAGCGCCACCAGCACCGCGGAGACGAGCACCCACGCCGTGCCGGCGAGTGCCAGGCCAAGGCCCAGCCAGACGAGCGGGCGCGTGCCGCGCCGCCAGGCGTCGAGCGCGCACACCATGTCGCCGGGCTTGCCGCGTTCGCGGCAGCGGCTCATCTCGTAGAGCCCCGTGGCGAGGATCGGGGCCACCAGCACGAAGCCCGAGAACGCGCCCGGCAGCAGCGGCAGCCACGCGAGGGCGAGGGCCGCGATGATCCAGCCGCCGACGGCCACGATGAAGCCGTGCACCAGGCTCACGAAGGGCGCGTAGCGCAGGTCGCGCCATCCGTCGGCCAGCCAGCCGAGGGGCCGCAGGACGGGGATGACGCGCACTTCGGGCTGCGGGGGCTCGGCGGGGAGGGCGGCTCGCTGCATGGGCTTCGCGGAAGGGATCCGCCCGATTCTGCGACGCCGGTGGGGCACTGTCCAGCCGCCGCGGTGGGCTAGACTTGCTGCATGCGGCCGGCGAGGCCGGGACGGCGGGAGGCGATATGGACCGCGTGGCGATCATCACCGGGGCGAGCCGCGGCATCGGCGCGGCGACCGCGCTCCTCGCGGCGAGCCGCGGCTATGCCGTGTGCGTGAACTTCCAGAAGAACGAGGCGGCGGCGCGCGAGGTGGTGGACACGATCGTGCGCGGCGGCGGACGCGCCATCGCGGTCGGGGCCGACGTGTCCCGCGAGGGCGACGTGGTGCGGCTCTTCGAGACAGTCGACTGGGAGCTGGGCACGGTGACCGCGCTCGTGAACAACGCGGGCATCCTCGAGAAGCAGATGCGCGTGGACGAGATGGACGCGGAGCGCATCAGGCGCGTGTTCGACACCAACGTCGTGGGCACCTTCCTGTGCGCGCGCGAGGCGGTGCGCCGCATGTCCACGAACCGCGGCGGCAAGGGCGGGGCGATCGTGAACCTCTCCTCGGGGGCGGCGCGCTGGGGCTCGCCCGACGAGTACGTGGACTACGCGGCCTCCAAGGGCGCCGTGGACACGATGACCATCGGCCTCGCGAAGGAAGTGGCCGGCGAGGGGATCCGCGTGAACGCCGTGCGGCCCGGGCTCGTGATCACCGACATCCACGCGGCCGGCGGCGAGCCGGGGCGCGTGGAGCGCCTCAAGTCGTCGGTGCCCCTCGGGCGCGGTGGCCAGCCGGACGAGGTGGCCACGGCGATCCTGTGGCTGCTCTCCGACGAGGCTTCCTTCACCACCGGGGCGATCCTGGACGTCGCCGGCGGGCGCTAGGGAGGCGAGGCGGGCACGCAGACGCGATGCAATGTCCCGTCGGCCAGCGTGATGGTGGCCACCTCGATGGGGCGGCCGTAGAGCGACGACAGCGCCGCCGGCGTGAGCGTGGGGAGCGTGGGGCCCTCGGCGGCGAGGCGGCCCGCGGCGAGCAGCAGGACGCGGTCGGCGATGCGGAAGGCGTGCTCGGGGTGGTGGGTGGAGAACAGCACGCCGATGCCCGCCTGCTTGAGGCGCGCGATCTCCTCCAGCACGCGCGCCTGGTTGCCGTAGTCGAGGTTGGCGGTGGGCTCGTCCATCACGAGGTAGGCGGCCTGCGTCGCGAGCGCGCGCGCGATCAGCGCGAGCTGGCGCTCGCCGCCGCTCACCGCGTGGACGGGGCGGTCCGCGAGAGCCGCGATGCCCAGGCGGTCGAGGGCGGCCAGCGCGATCTCCCGGTCGCCGGCGCCGGGGCTCGCGAACACGCCGCGGTGCGCCGTTCGGCCCATCTCCACCATCTCGCGCAGGCTGAAGTCGAAATAGCTGTCGGCGGCCTGCGGGACGTAGGCGAGCCGCCGCGCGCGCGCGGACGCGTCCCACGACGCGAGGTCGCGACCGTCCAGCGTCACCTCGCCGGCGAGCCGCGGCAGCAGACCCAGCAGCGTGCGCATGAGCGTCGACTTGCCGCTGCCGTTGGGTCCCAGCAGGCACACCACGTCGCCCGGCTCCAGCGCGCAGTCGAGCGCGCGCCCCACGACGTGGTCGCGGAAGCCGTAGTCGAGAGTGCGCGCGGCGAGCGTCACCGGCGAAACGTCGCGGCCAGGAGCGCGATGAACACGGGCGTGCCCACGAAGGCGGTGGCCACGCCCGGCGGGATCTCGGTCGCGGCCACGGTGCGGCAGAGCGTGTCCACGGCGAGCATGAAGGCCGCGCCGAGGACGAGGGAGAGCGGCATCACGCGCGCGAAGGAGGCGCCCACGAGGAGGCGTGCCGCGTGCGGGATCACGAGGCCCACCCAGCCGATGACGCCGGCGAGCGCCACCGCGGCGGCGGTGACGAGCGTCGCGCACGCGATGACCGCGAGGCGAAGCTTCGACACGTCCAGGCCCAGCGAACGCGCCTCGTCTTCCGAGAGCGCGAGCAGGTCGATTCTCCAGCGCAGCAGCGCCAGCGGCACGAGGCCGATCGCCATCAGTGGAAGCGCCACGAGGAGGTCCTCCGGCGTCGCGCCGCCGAAGCTTCCCAGCAGCCAGAAGGTGATCGCGGGAAGCTGGTTGTACGGGTCGGCCACGTACTTCACGAGCGCGATGCCGGCGCCGAAGAGCGAGCCCACCACGACGCCGGCGAGGATCAGCGTGAGGATCGGGTCGCGCCGGCCCACCCAGGTGCCCACGGCGACGACGAGGGCCACGGCGCCAAGCCCCCCCGCGAACGCGAAGCCCTGGATGGCGAGCGCGGGAAGCGCGAGGAGGAGCGCCACGCCGGCGCCCAGCGCGCAGCCGGCCGACACGCCGAGGATGTCCGGCGAGACGAGCGGATTCTTGAACAGGTTCTGGTAGGCGGCACCCGCGGCCGCAAGGGCCGCACCCACGGCGATCGCGGCGAGGATGCGCGGCGTGCGCACCTGCAGGACGAGGGCCTCCACGTTGGGGGCGAGGCCGCTGTCGCCGCCGCCGAGCGACGACCAGAGCGCGCGCGCGACGTCTGCCGCGGCGACGGGAAATCGCCCGACGGAGAAACTCCACAGCACGGCCGCCGCGAGCGCGGCGGCGGCCGATGCGAAGACGAGGGCGGCCCTACCCATGGAGCCGCCATTCTAGCCGCTCGGGATGCGTCAGCTCCCCGCCTTCGCGTTGGGGAAGAAGAGCTGCTGGTCGTTGATCCTGTAGGCGGCGATGGCGGACTGTCCGGCGGGCGAGATCACCCAGTCGACGAACTTCTGGCCGGCATCCTTCTTCACGTGCGCGTGCCTGGCGGGGTTCACGAGCATCACGCCGTACTGGTTGAAGAGGCGCTTGTCGCCCTCGACGACGATCTCGAGGTCGCCGCGGTTCCTGAACGGGAGCCACGTGCCGCGGTCCGCGAGCGCGTAGGCGTTCATCGCGGAGGCCGTGTTGAGCGTCGGGCCCATGCCCGAGCCCGTCTCGCGGTACCAGGGGCCCTTGTCCCTGGCGAGGTCGATGCCGGCGGCCTTCCAGTAGCGCAGCTCGGCGGCGTGCGTGCCGCTCTTGTCCGCGCGGGAGACGAAGGGCGCCCTTGCGGCGGCGATGGCCTCGAGGCCGGCGAGAACGTCCTTGCCGCGCGCCTTTGCAGGGTCGGCCTTCGGGCCGACGATCACGAAGTCGTTGTACATCACCTCGAAGCGCTTCACCCCGTAGCCCTCGGCGACGAACCTCTCCTCGGCGACCTGGTCGTGCACGAACACGACGTCGGCGTCGCCGCGGCGGCCCATGTCGAGGGCCTGGCCCGTGCCCAGCGCCACGACGCGCGCCTCGATGCCCGTGGCCTTCGTGAATTCCGGAAGGATGTGCCTGAAGAGTCCCGACTGCTCCGTGGATGTGGTCGAGGACACGGTGATGAACGTGCCTTGCGCGGCGGCCGGAAGGGCCGCGAGCAGCATCGAGGCGGCCGTGGCGGCGGCCATCCGCGCGAAGCGCGAGTTCCACCGGACGGGTTGAAGCGTCACTTCCATGGAAGCTCTCCCTGGAGAAAAAGCCCTGCTTCCTTCGAGGCGGGCTGGTCGAAGAAGCGGTCGGCCGCGGTGCGTTCCGTGGCGCGTCCCGCGTGGATGAAGACGATCTCGTCGGCCAGGCGCCGCGCCTGGCCGAGGTTGTGCGTGGTCATGACGATGCGCGTGCCCTCCGAGGCGATGGAGGCGATGACGCGCTCGATCTCGGCGGTGGCCCCCGGGTCGAGGCTCGCCGTTGGCTCGTCGAGGAAAAGGAAGTCGGGCTCGAGGGCCCAGGCGCGCGCGAGGGCCAGGCGCTGCTGCTCGCCGCCGGAGAGGACGCGCGCGGGCCGGGAGGCGATGGCCGCGAGCCCCACGCGGGTGAGCGCGGCGGCGGCGCGCCGCGTGCGCTCCGGCTCGGGCACGCCGTTCACGGCGAGCGCATACGTGATGTTGGCGAGCGCGGAACGGCGCAGCATCACCGGCCGCTGGAACACCATCGCCTGCCGCGTGGGCCGGCTCCAGGTCACCTTGCCCCAGGAGGGCCGGATCAGCCCGTGCAGGGTGCGCAGCAGCACGCTCTTGCCCGCGCCGTTCGCGCCCAGCACCACGGTGCGAAGCCCCGGCTCGAGGGTGAGGTCGAGGCCGTCGAGAGCCCGCACGTTGCCCAGCACGACGGTGAGGTCGCGCGCGTGCAGGGTCGCCGGGGCCCGCTCAGCCATGGTGGCGCGCGCTCCACTCGCGGATGGCGTAGGCGCCCGCGTTCACGGCGAGGACCACGGCGATGAGGACGAGGCCCAGCGCGAGGGCGAGCGGCAGGTCGCCCTTGCTGGTTTCCAGCGCGATGGCGGTGGTCATCACGCGCGTGACGCCGTCGATGTTGCCGCCCACGATCATCACCGCGCCCACCTCGGAGGCGGCGCGGCCGAAGCCCGCCAGCACCACGGTGAGGAGCGAGAAGCGCGCGTCCCAGAGGATGGTGGGCACGGCGCGCAGGCGCGACACGCCCAGGGAGGTGAGCTGCTCCTCGTAATCCTTCCACGCGTCCTCGGCGGTCTGGCGCGCGAGGGCCGCGACGATGGGAGCCACGAGCAGCGTCTGCGCCACCACGATGGCGGCGGGCGTGAAGAGGATGCCCAGCGAGCCCAGGGGACCGGCTCGCGACAGGAGGAGGTAGACCACGAGGCCCACCACGACGCTGGGGAGCCCCAGCAGCGCGTTGAGCAGCACGATGAGCGAGCGCCGGCCGGGGAAGCGGCCCACGGCGATGAGTGCGCCCAGCGGCAGCCCGATGGCCGCGCCGGCGACGGCGGCCACGAGCGACAGCTCGATCGACAGCACGACGATGCCGAGCAGCGTCGGGTCGGCCCCGCCGATCAGTTCGAGGGCGAGGCCAAGGCTTGCAAAAATTTCAAGCATGGGGCAATTTTACCAAATGCTTGAAAATAGCTCCTTGACCCGCCGCCGGTAGAATCGCCGCCATGCCTCCCGCCGCCCCTGCCCGCCTCACCGTCGCCGAGGTCGCCCGCCACCTGCGGCTGGGCACGCGCAAGGTCTACGACCTCGTCGCGCGCAAGGGGCTGCCGCACGCCCGCGCGGGCGGCAAGCTCCTCTTCGACCTCGCGGAAGTCGAGCGCTGGCTGGCGCAGTCCTCCGGGGGGGAGGCGGCGCGCCACGGCGTCCCCCCGCCCACGCTCGGCGGAAGCCACGACCCGCTCCTCGACTGGGCCGTGCGCGAGTCGCGCTGCGGGCTGGCGCTCCTCACGCAGGGAAGCGCGGACGGCCTGGGGCGGCTGGCGCGCGGCGAGGTGTCGGGCGCGCTCATGCACCTGCCGTCGGCGGACCTTTCCGACTTCAACCGCGCGGAGGCCGGGGAGCGGCTGCGCGGGCGCAACGTCGCGCTCGTCGAGTGGGCGCGGCGGGAGCAGGGCCTCCTGGTGGCGCGGGGCAACCCGAAGAAGGTCCGCGCGGTGGCCGACCTGGCGAAGCGGGGCGTCACCGTGGCCGCGCGGCAGGCGGGGGCGGGAAGCGCCGTGCTGCTGGAGCGGCTCCTCGCCCGCGAAGGCGTCGAGCGCAGCCGCCTTCGCATCACCGTCACCACCATGGGGGAGAACGACCTTGCGATGGCCGTGAAGACCGGGGAAGCGGACGTGGGTCTGGGCGCGCGCGCCGCGGCGCTGCCGCTCGGGCTGGACTTCGTGCCGCTGGTGGTCGAGCGCCTCGACCTGGGCGTCTCGCGCGCCGCGTGGTTCGAGCCGCCCCTTCGCGCCCTCTTCGCGTTCGCCAAAGGCAAGCGTTTCGTCGAGCACGCGCGATCGATGGCCGGCTACGACGTCTCCGGTCTTGGCACCGTCACCTGGAACGACCCCGACTGAGAAAAGGGGTCAGAGTCATTTCAAGAAAAGGGGTCAGATCCCTTTTTCGAGCCATTTCGTCACTGCGACGCGAAAAAGGGATCTGACCCCTTTTCTTGAAATGACTCTGACCCCTTTTCTCAGTCGGGGTCGTTCCAGGTGACGGTGCCAAGACCGGAGACGTCGTAGCCGGCCATCGATCG
>JAMPXV010000226.1 GCA_023700985.1 Lysobacter sp. | reverse complement strand
GGCATCCCGACGTCGAAGACGCTCGCGACCTGGCTCGCGCGCCACCGCGCCCCCCTCGTCGCGATCCAGCCCGACGAGCGACGGCGCGATCCCGACGGCATCGTGGGCGAGGTGGTGGTGGCCGCGGGCGCCGCGCTGTGCGAGTTGCTCGCCACGCAGGTGAAGAAGGGCGCGCGCGACGACGACTGGATTGCCGCCCTGCGCGCAGGCGAGGAGGGCGCACGTGCCCTGGTGCCCGCCGCCCCGCGCGAGGCCGCGGCGGTCGCGGCCGCCTGCAGAGCCCTCCCGAACGGAGCGGCGCTGTTCCTCTCGAGCAGCATGCCGATCCGCTGGGCCGAGATGTACGCGGGCGAGCTCCCGGGCGGCGTGGAGGTGTTCGCCAACCGCGGCGCCAACGGCATCGACGGCATCGTCTCGTCGGCCATCGGCGTGGCGCTGGGCAGCCGCAAGCCCACGCTCCTGGTCACGGGCGACCTTGCCTTCCTGCACGACGCCGGCGGGCTGCGCAGCGCGCGCGAACTGCGCACGCCGCTCGCCATCCTGCTCCTCGACAACGATGGCGGCGGCATCTTCTCCCACTTGCCGGTAGCGCGGCACGAGGCGCTCTTCGAGCCGCTCTTCGGCACGCCGCAGGGTTGCGACCTGGCTGCCGCCTCGCGCGCCGCCGGAATCGAGCACGTCGTGGCGCAGACGCTCGAAGAGGTCGCCTCGCTCGCCGGGGCCACGCTTTCCGGCGGCGGCGTGCGGGTGATCGAATGGCGAAGCGACCGCGCGCAGGCCGTGCGCGAGCAGGCGGCGCTCACGCGGCTCCCGGCGGTGCACGCCGATCGCGTCGAGGCCGGCGGGCTTGCCTGGCAGGTGCGCAGCCGCGGCCCGCTGGCGGGCACGCCGCTGGTGCTGTTGCACGGCTTCACCGGCACCGGGGAGTTCTGGTTGCCGGTGGCCCGCGCGCTGCCGCGCCGCCGCTGCATCTTCCCGGACCTGCCCGGCCACGGGGGAACCGATGCGCCGCCGTCGGACTGGCGCCTGGACCACGCGGCCGACGCGCTCGTGGCGCTGATGGACCGGCTGGGTGTCGAGCGCTTCGCGCTCGCGGGCTACTCGATGGGCGGTCGGCTCGCGCTATCGGCGGCGCTGCGCCACCCGCAGCGCATCGCGGCCCTGGCACTCATCGGCGCGACACCCGGCATCGCGGACGATGGCGAGCGAGAGGCGCGTGCTATCGCCGACCTCGGGCTCGCCGACACGATCGAGGCCGGCGGCATCGAGGCCTTCAGCCGCCAATGGGAGGCCAATCCCCTGTTCGCGACGCAGGCGAGCCTCGATCCCGCCTTGCAGGAGGCGATGCGAGCGCAGCGACTCGCCCAGGACGCGGGGCGTCTCGCAGCGTCGCTTCGCGCCTTCGGCACCGGTTTCCAGCCTCCCGCGCACGACGAGCTTTCGCGGCTCGCGATGCCGGTGCTGGCGATGGCCGGCGAGCTCGATGCGAAATTCGCCGCCATCGCGCGCGACATGGCGTCGCGCATCGGAGGCGCCACTCTTTGCATCGTCCCGGGTGCGGGACACGCCGTGCCGCTCGAGCGCGCCGCCGCGTGCGCCGCCGAAATCGAGACATTCCTGAAAAAGGGGTCAGAGTCATTTCCGCGTTAATGACTCTGACCCCTTTTCCCAACCAAAGGAGCATCGACGCATGAAGAAGAAACCCGCCGGGAAGCCGAAAGCCGGCGCGATCGCCTGGAAGGCCATCGGCAAGTTCGAGGACATCCTGTACCACAAGGCCGAGGGCATCGCGAAGCTCACGATCAACCGGCCCGAGGTGCGCAACGCCTTCCGGCCGACCACGCTCAACGAGCTCACGCGCGCCTTCAAGGACGCGCACGAGGACCCGGAGATCGGCGTGATCGTGCTCACCGGCGCGGGGGACCTCGCGTTCTGCTCCGGAGGCGACCAGCGCATCCGCGGCGACAAGGGCTACGTGGGCCTCGACGGCGTGCCGCGCCTGAACGTCCTCGACCTGCAGAAGCAGATCCGCTCCTGCCCCAAGCCCGTCGTCGCGATGGTCGCCGGGTACGCGATCGGCGGCGGCCACGTGCTGCACGTGGTGTGCGACCTCACGGTCGCCGCCGACAACGCGCGCTTCGGACAGACGGGGCCGCGCGTGGGGAGCTTCGACGGCGGCTTCGGCGCGAGCATCCTCGCCGACCTCGTCGGGCCCAAGAAGGCCAAGGAGATCTGGTTCACCTGCCGCCAGTACGACGCGAAGCAGGCGCTGGCCATGGGGCTCGTCAACGCCGTCGTGCCGCTCAAGGACCTCGAGAAGGAGACGGTGGCGATTTGCCGCGAGATCCTGCAGCACAGCCCGCTCGCCCTGCGCTGCCTGAAGAGCGCGTTCAACGCCTACTACGACGGCGAGGCCGGCATCCAGGAACTCGCGGGCAACGCGACGCTGCTCTACTACATGAGCGAGGAGGCGCAGGAAGGCCGCAACGCCTATGTCGAGAAGCGCCGCCCCGACTTCGGCAAGTTCAAGCGCGTGCCCTGACGGGGCGAACGCGCGCGGGGCACCGGCTTGCGCCACGAGTTCATTCCCTATGCCATCGCCTTTCGCACGCCCGTCACGACGGGCGCGGGGGAGTGGGCCGTGCGGCGCGGCGCGTGGCTGCGGGTGGAGGCGGGAGACGGCCGCGTAGGCTGGGGCGAGGGGGCGCCCCTCGGGCGCATCGATTCGCCGGCCGCGCTCCAGGACGCGCTCGCGCGCGGCGCCTGCCGCGACGCGGCCTTCGAGCTGGCGGCGCTTGACCTGGAGGCGCAGCGCTTCGGCCGGCCGCTCGCCTGGCTCCTGTCGGATTCGCCGCGCCCGCGGGTCGCGGTGAACGCGCTCCTCTTCGCGCACGACGCCGGGGCGCTCGCTGAGGAAGCTGCGCTCGCCGTGGCGGCGGGGTACCGCACGCTCAAGATCAAGGTCGCCTCCGTGCAGCCCGCGGAGGACATCGCGCGCATCCTGGCGGTGCGCGAGCGGGTGGGCGAGGGCGTGGCCCTGCGCATCGACGCCAATCGCGCGTGGGACGAGGCGACGGCGCTCGTCGTGCTGCGGGCCGTGGAGGGCTGCGACATCGAGTACGTGGAAGACCCGGTGCCGGGGGACCTGCGCGCCGTGGGGCGGCAGGTCAACGTTCCCGTGGCCGCCGACCCGGCGTCGCTCGAGGAGGGTTGGCGCGTGGTTCGGGAGCGGGGGGCCGACGTGCTGGTGCTCAAGCCCATGGCGCTGGGTGGGCTGCGCGCCACGCGCGAGCTGGCGGTGGCGGCCATCGAGGCGGGGCTGGGCGTGGTCGTCACCTCGGTGCTGGACACCGCCGTGGGTGTCGCGGGTGCGCTGCACCTGGCGGCGAGCCTGCCCGGGCCGGAGCGCGCGCACGGGCTCGCGACCGTGGGCCTCCTGGAGGACGCGCCGGTCGAGGGGCTCTATCCGCCGCACGCCGGCGAGATGCGCCTGCCGGCGGTGCCGGGGCTCGGCGTCCACCTGCGCGAGCGCGCGCCATGACGCCCGACCGGAAAAGGGGTCAGAGTCATTTCCCCGGAAATGACTCTGACCCCTTTTCCACTGCCATCGTTTCGTGGAGCGAGACGGTCACCTATGGCGCGCTCGGCGAGCGCGTCGCGGCCGCCACCGGAAGGCTTCGTCACCTCGGCGTGGGCGAAGGCACCCGCGTGGGCCTCTGGGCCGAGAACTCGGTGGAGTGGATCGTGATCGCGCTTTCGGTCGCGCGGGCCGGGGGCGTCCTCGTGCCGCTCAACACGCGACTGGCCGATGCCGAGATCGACTGGCAAGTGGAGCGCGCGTCGCTGGGGCTCGTGATCGCGGGCGACGCGCTCGCCGTGCGCCCCGTGGCGGCCGGCCGGCTGGTTTCGCTCGCCGAGTGGCGCACGCTTCCCGTGGGCGACACGGCCGCCCATCCCGGCCGCGACGACCCGGCGCGCGACGCGGCGATCCTCTTCACGTCCGGCACGACAGGGCGACCGAAAGGCGCGATCCTCACGCGCGGCAACCAGGCAGCCAGCGCGCTCGCCACGGGGGCGGTGCTGCCGCTCGGGCCCGGCGACCGCTGGCTCGCATCGCTCCCCTTCTTCCACGTGGGAGGGCTGGGCATCGTGCACCGCTGCGTCCTCGCTGGCGCGTGCGTGGTGTTGCCCTCGTCGTTCTCCGCGGAGGAACTTGACCGCTCGATCGAGGAGCAGGCGGTCACGCACCTCTCCGTGGTCGACGCAACGCTGCGGCGCGTCGTGGAGGCGCGCGGCGCGCGGGATCTGCCGGGCCGCCTGAAGGCGGCGGTGGTGGGCGGCGGGCCGGTGAGCCCGGCACTGCTGGACGCCTGCCCGCAGGCGCTCGCCTCCTACGGCCTCACGGAATCGTGCGCGATGGCCACCCTCGTTCGCCCCGGTTCGGCGCGCGAGCAGCGACGCACGGCGGGGCGGGCACTGCCGGGCATCGACCTGCGCATCGGCGGCGACGGCGTGATCGAACTGCGCGGCCCCACCGTGATGCGCGGCTATCTCGACGACCCGGAGGCCACGGCGACCGCGCTGCGGGACGGCTGGCTGCGAACGGGCGACCTGGGCGAACTCGATGCCGACGGCTGCCTGCGCGTGCTCTCTCGCCGCGACGATCTCATCATCTCAGGGGGGGAGAACGTGTATCCCGCCGAGATCGAGCACGCGCTTCGCGATCACCCCGACGTGGCCGACGCGGTGGTGGTCGGCGTGGCCGACGGGAAGTGGGGAGAGGTGCCGCTCGCGGTCGTGCAGCTGCGCAACCCCGGTGTTCCGGACCTGCGCGCCTTCCTCGAGCCGCGGCTGGCGCGCTACAAGCTGCCGCGCATCGAATTCGTCACGGAGATTCCGCGCCTCGCGAACGGCAAGCCGGATCGCGTCGCCGTGAAGAACCGCGTGTAATCAGATTACTTTTTCTAATCCGATTACGCGGACGAAGTAATCGGATTAGAAAAAGTAATCTGATTACGTTACGCGGTGTGGAGGCGCGAATTGGCCGACACGTGCTGCTTCAGGAACTCCATCTGGTCGGCGAGGATCCGGCGGTTGGCGAGGATGAGGAACTCGGCGCGGTTGGGCACGTAGGGCGCGTACAGCAGGTGCATGCGCGCCTCCTCCGGC
>JAMPXV010000225.1 GCA_023700985.1 Lysobacter sp. | reverse complement strand
GGATTGAGGGTGCGTGGTCGATGCGGACGATGATGGGGGATGGTGGGGGATGGAGTGAGGGTGCGTGGTGGCGGCGGTCGTTCGCAGGCAATGCTGGTCGACAGGAGGAAGGGCGCTGCCACGGGCAGTCCGTGATTCCTGGAGGGAACATTCGCCGCTGGATCGACGACGAGCCCGGTCTGCACGGCGGCGAAAGCATGGGCCGATGGCTCCGGTCGGGCAGGGTCGAAATCCGTTTCCGGCCAAATTCAACTCGCCCGGAACCCACCGCCCCCGCCTATGTCGAACCCGCGCCCGAAGCTGTCGCCCGTGGCAAGTTCGCTTGGCCGGAAACGGATTTCGACCCTGCCCGACCGGAGCCACACCGCAGATCGGCGTAAAATTCAGCTCGGTCGCCGGTGAGGCGACCGCTTCTTTTCCCGCCGGAGACCCCATGCTCGAAACGCTCGCGCGCGACTTCCGCGCCATCGCCCCTGCCGTCGACTTCTGCGCGCTGCGCTTCATGGAGGAGTCGTCTGAGTACCTCACGGTCCGCCAGGACGTGGCCGAGCCGCCGCAGCTCTCGACCGAGAGCGGCGCGATGGTGACGGTGATCGACAAGGGCGGCCTGGGCTACGCGGCGACGAGCGACCTCACGCCGGCGGGGCTCAGGGAGGCGGCGGGGCGCGCGACGCGGCTCGCGCAGCTCACCGCCGGGCGCACGGTGGTCGACTACAGCAAGGTCGCGATGCCGCGGCCGTCGGGACGCTACGAGTCGCCGCGCGGCGACGACCCGGCGCGGCTCACGCGGCGGGAGAAGATCGAGCTGCTGGCCGACGAATCGCGGCAGTGCAGGATCGACGACCGGATCGTCGACTGGGAGGCGAGCCTGTGGACCACGCGCACGCGGCAGGCCTACTTCACGGCCGACGGCGGCGAGGTCGAGCAGGTCTTCCACTACCTCGTGCCCAACATGTCGGCCACGGCCCACGCCAACGGCGACACGCAGACGCGCACGCACGCGGGCCGCGGCAACGGGTACTGCCGCCAGGGCGGGCTGGAGATCCTCGACTCCTTCGGCCTGAAGGGAAGCGGGCGGTCGGTCGCCGAGGGGGCGCTGGAGCTGCTGGCCGCGCCCAACTGCCCGAGCGGCCGCATGGACGTGCTCCTCATGCCCGACCAGATGATGCTGCAGATCCACGAGTCCATCGGGCACCCGCTGGAGCTCGACCGCATCCTGGGCGACGAGCGGAACTTCGCGGGCACGAGCTTCGTGACGCTCGACATGTTCGGCTCCTACCGCTACGGCTCGGAGCTGCTCGACGTGACCTTCGACCCCACGCGCGCCGAGGAATTCGCGTCCTACGGCTGGGACGACGACGGGCTGGCCGCCGAGCGCCAGTACCTCATCCGCAAGGGCGTCCTCGAGCGCCCGCTGGGCGGGGCCGTCTCGCAGGCGCGCGCCGGCATGGCGGGCGTGGCCAACACGCGCTCCTGCGCCTGGAACCGCGCGCCCATCGACCGCATGGCCAACCTCAACATCGAGCCGGGCGCATCCACCCTGGAAGAGCTCGTCGCCGGCATCGACCTCGGCGTGATGATGCGCACCAACGTGTCGTGGTCCATCGACGACTCGCGCAACAAGTTCCAGTTCGGCTGCGAGTGGGGCCGCATGATCCGCAAGGGCCGCCTCGCCGAGGTGGTGCGCAACCCCGGCTACCGCGGCATCTCGGCCACCTTCTGGCGCTCGCTCACCGGCGTGGGCGACGCCTCCACCTTCGAGGTATTGGGCACGCCCTTCTGCGGCAAGGGCGAGCCCAACCAGGTCATCCGGTGCGGCCACGCCTCGCCCGCCTGCCGGTTCGCGGGCGTGGAAGTGTTCGGCGGGGCGCACTGACCATGAAGGCCTACTTCCTCGAGCTCGCCGACTTCGTGCAGTCGCTCGCCGCCGCCGGCGAGGTGATCGCCTCGGGCTTCGCGGCCGAGACCTCCGACTTCATCCGATTCAACCGCAGTGCCGTGCGCCAGGCCACCTCGGTGCGCCAGATCCGCTGGACGCTCACCCTCATCCGCGACGGCCGGCGCGTGGACGCCACGGCGACCCTTTCCGGCCAGGCGGCAGCCGACCGCGGCGAGCTCAAGGCGATGCTCGCGAGCCTGCGGGACGGCATCGCCGAGGCCCCGGTGGACCCTTACCTCCTGTACGCCACCGAGCCCGCCAACACCGAGCGCGAGTCGACGGGCGAGCTGCCCGACGCGGCCCGGGTGATCGACGCCGTGCTCGAGGCCGGCCGCGGCCTCGACCTCGTGGGCCTCTACGCGGGCGGGCCGATCCACGAGGGCTTCGCCAACTCCCTGGGCCAGCGCAACTGGCAGCGCGTGGACAACTTCAACTTCGAGTGGTGCCTGTACCACGACCGCGACAAGGCGGTGAAGTCCTCCTACTCGGGGCCGCGCTGGGAAGACGGCGCGTTCGCGACGAAGATGCGCTTCGCGCGCGAGCAGCTGGCGCTCCTCGCCCTCCCCGCGCGCTCGCTCGAGCCGGGCGGCTACCGCGCCTACCTCTCGCCCGCGGCGATGGAGGACGTGATGGGCATGCTCTGCTGGGGCGGCTTCGGGCTGAAGAGCCAGCGCACCAAGCACAGCCCGCTCATGCGCCTGGCCGACGGCAAGGACCGCTTCGACCCGCGCGTGTCGATCGCGGAGAACAGCGCGGAGGGGCTCGCCGCCGGCTTCCAGCGCGAGGGCTTCGTCCGCCCGGGCCGCGTGGAGCTGGTGCGCGGCGGGCTGCTGGGCGATGCGCTCGCCTCGCCGCGGTCGGCCCGCGAGTACGGCGTGCCCACCAACGGCGCCAACGGCGAGGAGGTTCCCGAGTCGCTCGAGCTCGCGGCGGGCGAGCTGCCCCGCGACGACGTGCTCGGGACCCTGGACCGCGGCATCTACGTGGGCAATCTCTGGTACCTCAACTTCTCCGACCGCCCGGCGTGCCGCATGACCGGCATGACGCGCTTCGCGTTCTTCTGGGTGGAGGGCGGCGAGATCCGCGCGCCGCTCAACGTGATGCGGTTCGACGACTCGGCCTTCCGCCTGCTGGGCTCCGAGCTGGAGGCGCTCACGAAGGAACGCGACCTCATCCTGCAGGGCGGCACCTACGGGGCGCGCAACACGGCGTCGATGCGCCTGCCGGGCGCGCTGGTGCGCGACTTCGCCCTGGTGCTGTAGCCTGATTGACCCCGGGGGGGCATCGGCGTAGCATTCAAAAACCTCATAGGAAACAACAATTAAGCTTATGGAGCGGAAGCGGAATCTGAGGTGGCTCGCGTGGCTTGCGGCCCTGGCCGCGGCGGGCGCCCTGGCCGCCCCGGCGGGCGCGGCTCCCGCCCCCCGCCTTCCCTCCCCCATGCCCGATGCGTTCGACGAGCCGGCCGTGCCGATGCCGGACCCGGACCTCTGGCAGCGCATCCGCAAGGGCTTCCTCATGGACCCGCTCGACTCCCCGCTCGTGCACGAGCACGAGGAGTGGTATTCGAGCCGTCCGGACTACATCAAGCGCTTCGTGGACCGCGGCAGCCGCTACCTGCACCACATCGTGGAGGAGGTCGAGAAGCGCGGCATGCCCATGGAGATCGCGCTGCTGCCGGTGGTGGAGAGCGCCTTCAACCCGCACGCGTACTCGCGCTCCAAGGCCTCCGGCCTGTGGCAGTTCATTCCCTCCACGGGGAAGAACTACGGGCTCTCGCAGGACCACTGGAAGGACAACCGCCGCGACATCGTGGCGGCCACCGATGCCGCGCTCAACTACCTGCAGCGCCTCTACGACATGTTCGGCGACTGGGAACTGGCGCTGGCCGCCTACAACTGCGGCGAGGGCTGCGTCGGCCGCGCCGTGGCGGCCAACCAGAGGAAGGGCCTGCCCGCCGACTTCCTGAGCCTGAAGCTGCCGCCCGAGACGACGAACTACGTGCCGAAGCTCATGGCGGTGAAGAACATCGTGCTGGCGCCCATGCTCTACGGCATCGACCTCGAGTCGATCCCCGACCAGCCCTACTTCACCACGGTGCAGGCGCCGCAGAAGATCGACGTGAAGATCGCGGCCAGGCTCGCGGGCATGCCGGAGGAGGAGTTCATCGCTCTCAATCCCGCGCACAACAAGCCCGTGGCGGTGGCGCCCACGGGCACGCTCGTGGTGCCGCTGGACAAGGCGGACGCGTTCCGCGAGAACCTCGGCAACTGGGACCAGCCTCTGGTCACGTGGAACACGATCCAGGGCAAGAAGGGCGAGTCGGTCCACGCCATCGCGAAGCGCTACGGGCTTTCCGGCACGTCGCTCAAGCAGGTGAACAACCTGCAGGTGAACAGGAACGGGCGGCTCTCGGTCTCGCAGCCGATCCTGGTGCCCGGGCGCGGGAAGGCGGGCGTGCAGGTCGTCTCCGTCACCCCCTCGCCCGCTGCGGCACCGGCCAGGGCGCCGGCGAAGGCTGCCGCGCCCGCCTCGCCGCCTGCCGCCGCCCCGGCGCGCACGACGAGCTTCTACGTGGTGAAGGCCGGCGACACGCTCTACGGCATCGCCCGCCAGTTCGGCCGGGCCGTGCCCGACCTGCTGCAGCTCAACAACCTGACGGCCCGCGCCGTCATCCAGCCCGGCCTGCGCCTCCGGGTCCACTAGAGCGAAAAGGGGTCAGATCCCTTTTCTTGCCGGCCGTCAGCCGAGGTTGGCGGCCGCGAATTCCCAGTTGAGGAGCTTGTCGATCACCGCGTTCACGTAGTCGGCGCGGCGGTTCTGGTGGTCGAGGTAGTAGGCGTGCTCCCAGACGTCGATGGTGAGGAGCGGTTTCAGGCCCTGGGTCATGGGCACCTCGGCGTTCCCCGTCTTCACGACCTTGAGCTTGCCGGCCGAGTCGGCCACGAGCCAGCCCCAGCCGCTGCCGAACTGCGACACGGTGGTGGCCGAGAGCTGCTTCTTGAACTCGTCGAAACTGCCGAAGGACTCGTTGATCCTGTCCGCGACCTTGCCGGTGGGCACGCCGCCGCCGTTGGGCTTGAGGCTCTTCCAGTAGAAGTCGTGGTTCCAGATCTGCGCGGCGTTGTTGAAGAGCGGCGCCTTGTCGGCCTTGCCGGCGGTGGCGGTCACGATCTCCTCGAGCGACTTGCCCTCGAACTCCGTGCCCTTCACCAGGTTGTTCAGGTTGTCCACGTAGGTCTTGTGGTGCTTG
>JAMPXV010000224.1 GCA_023700985.1 Lysobacter sp. | reverse complement strand
GCGCGCGGCCAGTACCGCGTGGCCGTGACCGAGATGCCGCCGGGGACGAACGCGGCCCGGGTGCTGGCCGAGATCGAGGAGCTCACCAACCCGAAGCCGCGCGCCGGCAAGAAGACGGTGTCGGCCGAGGCGCAGGCGCTCAAGGCCGCCGTGCTCGGCGTGCTGGAAACCGCCCGCGACGACTCCGACCGCGAGCACCCGGTGCGGCTGGTGCTCGAGCCGCGCACTTCCCGCGTGGCGCCCGAGGAGCTCATGAACCTGCTGCTCGCGCACACCTCGCTGGAATCGAACGCGCCGCTCAACCTGGTGGCGATCGACCGCGAGGGCAGGCCCCGGCAGGCCGGTCTCGCGCACTGGATCCGCGAGTGGGCGGCGTTCCGGCTCGAGGCGCTGGAGCGGCGGCTGCGCCACCGCCAGGGCGAGGTGGTCGACCGCCTGCACATCCTGGACGGCCGCATGATCGCCTTCCTCAACATCGACAAGGTGATCAAGGTGATCCGCGGCGCGGACGAGCCGAAGCCCGCGCTCATGGAGAAGTTCGCGCTCTCCGAGCGCCAGGCCGAGGACATCCTCGAGATACGGCTGCGCCAGCTCGCGAAGCTCGAGGGCATCAGGATCGAGCGCGAGATCAAGGAGCTGAAGGCCGAGCAGGCGGAGCTCGAGAAGCTGCTCGCCAACGATGGTGCGCGGCGCAAGCTCGCGGTGAAGGAGGTCGCCGCCGACGGCGAGCGCTTCGGGGACGCGCGCCGCACGACCATCGAGGCGGCCGAGCGCTCCGCCGCCGCGCCGGTGGAGACGCTCACCGACGAGCCCATCACCGTCATCTGCTCGAGGAACGGGTTCCTGCGCACGCGCACCGGGCACGGCATCGACGCGAGCACGCTCGCCTGGAAGGAGGGCGACGGGCCGCTCGCGGTGCTCGAGACGAGGACCATCCACCCGATCGTGCTGGTGGCGACGAACGGACGCACCTTCAGCGTGCGCGCGCTCGACCTGCCCGGCGGCAAGGGCGACGGCGCGCCCGCGACCTCGCTCGTCGACCTGGCCGGCGCGCGCATCGTGGGCGTGCTCGCGGGCGACCCCGAGACGCGGCTCATGCTCGCCTCGAGCGGCGGCACGGGCCTGCGCTGCCGGCTGAAGGACCTCGTCACGCGCCAGCGTGCCGGCAAGGCCTTCATGAACGTGGGCGAGGGCGAGAAGTGCCTGGCGCCCGTGGTCCTGCGCGAGGGGGCGACGGAGATCGCGACGCTGTCGGCCGAGGGGCGGCTCCTCGTGCTGCCGCTCGAGGAGGTGAACGAGCTCTCCGGCGGCGGCAAGGGCGTGATCCTCATGCGCCTGCACGAGGGCGAGGCGCTGCTGGGCGTGCAGGCCGTGGCCGGGGCTTTGAAGGTGAAGGGCAAGGGCCGCGGCGACAAGGTATCGTTCGTGACGGTTTCGGCAGGCGACCTGGAAGGGTACCGCGGCAACCGTGCCCGGACCGGGCGGGTGCTGCAGGGCTCGCTCAAGAGCGTGGCAGGATTCACCGACTGAAGGAGGAAGCCATGGCCGTGAAAGTCTTCGACAAGCCCGATGGGAAAGTCCGTCTCGACGCCATTTCCGCCGATCCCCCGAAGGGCATGACCCGCGAGAAGGCGGAGGAGCGCTTCGCCACGCTGGGGCAGGAGCTGTTCGACCTGCAGGACGCGATGTTCGGCTCGAGGGTGAACAGCGTGATGGTGGTGCTCCAGGGCCGCGACAGCGCGGGCAAGGATGGCGCCATCAAGCACGTGGTGGGCTGCCTCAACCCGCGCGGGGTCATCGTCACCTCCTTCGGCGTGCCCACGCTGGAGGAACGCCAGCACGACTTCCTGTGGCGCGTGCACCGCCATGCGCCGCGGCTCGGCGAGTTCTCGATCTTCAACCGCTCCCACTACGAGGACGTGCTGGTCGTGCGCGTGCACGGCCTCGCGCCGAAGTCGGTCTGGAAGGAACGCTTCGGCCACATCCGCGACTTCGAGGAGCTTCTGGCCGAGCACGGCACGGTGATCCTCAAGTACTTCCTGCACATCACGAAGGAGGAGCAGGAGGAGCGCCTGCTCGAGCGCGAGGAGCAGCCCGACACCGCCTGGAAGCTCAACCCCAACGACTGGAAGGAGCGCGACCACTGGGACGAGTACACCGGGGCCTACGAGGACGCGATCTCCCGGACGGCCGCGAAGCACGCGCCGTGGACGGTCGTGCCCGCCAACGCCAAGTGGTACCGCAACCTCGTGATCGCGGAGTCGATCGTGGAGGCGCTCCGGGGCCGGCGCAAGGACTGGGAGAAGACCCTCGACGAAATGGGCAAGTCCGGCCGGGCCGGGCTCGACGCCTACCGGGCGCAGGTCGCCGCAAAGAAGTGAAAATGCGCCGCCTCGCGATCGCCGCCGCGGTCCTGTTCGCGATGCTCGTTCCCCTTCGCGCCGCCTCTTCCACCACGTGGGGAATCGACATGACGGACCTGTGGTGGAACCCCGGCGAGAGTGGCTGGGGAGCCAACATCTCGCACCAGCAGGATGTCATTTTCCTCACGCTTTTCGTCTACGGCGCCGACGGGAAGGCCCGGTGGTACGTCGCGCCCGCGATGGTTTCCGGGCTGGCCTCCCAGGGGGCTGACCACCAGTACACGTTTGCCGGAGAGCTCATCGAGGCGTCCGGCCCGCCCCTCGGCGATGCCTTCGATGCGCAAGGCGTGGCACGCAGGGTGGTGGGAACCGCGACCCTGCAGTTCAGCCAGGCGGAAGCGGCGACGCTTTCCTATTCCGTCGACGGGACTGCGGTGACGAGGGCGATAACCCGGCAGACTTTCCGCCAGGACGACCTGTCGGGTGCCTACGCCGGCACCGTCATGAGCCGACCCTACAGCTCAGGTTGCGCCACCCTCGCGGGAGGCGGCGGCGCGACGGAGTTCTCCATCACGCATTCGGGTTCCTCCATCCGGATCGCCGCGACGATCGGCACGCGGGCCTGCGAGATCACGGGGGCATATACCCAGGCCGGCAAGATGGCCCAGGTCAACGGCCTGGTGGCGTGCGAGAACGGGCTGCGCGGGCTATTCCGGGCGTGGGAAGTGGAGGGGAACTACCGGGGCTTCATGGCCAGCTACTTCGCGGACTTCGGCGCCGGCTGCATGGAAGCGGGCCGCATGGGGGGCATGCGTCGCTATTGAGGCGATCCGCCGGTTCGACCGGATGCCTTCCACTGCATCGCCGCCAGCACGCGCCGCTCCACCGAGGGGTGGCTGTAGAAGAGGATCTCCTGCAGCGGGTGGGGGCGCGGATCGCGATACTCCGCGGTCTTCACGAGCGCGGTGGCGAGCGCGTCCGGCAGGTCCACGGTTTCCAGCGAGTAGCGGTCGGACGCCCTCTCGGAGATGCGGCTCAGGGCGCTCATCACCGGAGTCGCCAGGAGCAGGAACAGCGACACCATGAAGAGCACCACCGGCAGTCCGCGCGGATCGGGGAGCGCGGCACCGCTGCCGAAGAGGCGCGCGAAGGCGGGGAACAGGCGGTCGGCGAGCAGGAAGGCGATCATGCAGAGCGCCGAGATCGCGGCGATTCCCCACCAGATGTGGCCCAGCACGTAGTGGCCGATCTCGTGCCCCGTCACCGCCTTCACCTCGTCCAGCGAGGCGCCCTTGAAGGCGACGTCGGAGATGGCGATGCGCGCCGAGCCGCCGATCCCCGCGACGTTGGCGGTGAAGTTGTTCGACTGGCGCGAGCCGTCGAAGACGAACAGCCGGTCGGGCGGGACGCCGGAGCGCTTGGCCATTTCCTCCAGCGCGGTGCGCACCTCGCCCGGGGGCACGGGCTTGTAGTCGTTGAAGAGGGGCTCGATGAAGACCGGGCCCGCCAGCATCAGCACGCCGGCCGTCGCGGCCGTGAGCGCGCCCGACCACAGCCACCATCGCGGCCCCGTGCGCCGGATGAGCGCGTAGACCCCGACGAAGAAGAGCGCGCCCACGACGGAGGAGATCAGCGTGGAGAGGAGCGCCTGGCCGAGGAAGTCCCCGAGCGGTTGGCTCGTGCGGCCGTAGTCGCGCTCGCGCCACCATTCGGCGTAGAGGGTCCAGGGCAGGGCCAGCAGGGCCGACACCGGGAAGTAGACGGCACCCGCCGCGAGGGCGCGGACGTTCGGGCCGCGCCGGCCCAACCGGGCGTCGAGCTTGTCCAGGAGACCCGAGCGGACGACCACCCAGGCGAGGACGCCCCCGACCACGAGGTTCCACAGCAGGAGCCAGTGGTTTCCCGCCGTATAGGAAGCCGCCTTCGCGAGCGACTGGGCGCCGAGCGAATCGATCAGGGCCGCGGTCGCGGCAAGCGGGTCGAGGGCCACGGGAGACTCCTTCTTTCTTCGGGGGCGTCAGTCTAGCCCGTCTCTGCCTGGCCTCGCACCGGCAGCATTCAGGGCGTGGCCGGAAACCTTGCACATGACCCGTTCATCCGGCTCCGCCTCGAACTCCCCGGCCTGCTGCGGGCTGGCAGGCTCGAAGCCGAGGGCTCGGAGCAGGCCCAGCGAACGGTGATTCGCGGCCTTGAGCACCGCGACGAAGGTGTGCACGCGGTAGGCTGACTCGAGTTCGTCGAGCATGGCCTGTACCGCCGAGCGTCCAATGCCCTGGCGCCAGTGGCGGCTTGCGAGCTCATAGGAGACGTAGGAAGCGCCGGACGGCAGGACCGTGGCCTGCACGTAGCCCGCCAGTTCACCGCTTGGCAACCGGATGACCCAGTTCAGCCACGCTTCCGTGCCGTCGGCGGAGCAGCGACTTTCCAGGCGGGAGTAGCGCCGCTGCAACCAGGCCTCGGAGGTCGGCGGCTCGTTCTCGAACTCGTAGATCATGGGGTCGCCCAGCACCTCGAACATCTCGTGCGCGTGGGCCGCGACCAGCGGCTCGAGCGTGCAATGCGAGGCGCGCAGGGCCTTCATGGCGAATCGACCAGGGGCGCCGGCCTGGCTTCCGCTAGCAGCACCGCCGCCGGGAACGCGGCGAGCAGGTCGCGGACCGCGAGGCCGTCGCCTTGCGCCGCGACGCGCTCGCCCGTCAGCACGTCGACGAAGGCCGTTCCCGCCGCGAGGCCGGGGACGCCCACGCGCGTGTCGCCCCAGGCCGCCTCGCCCACGGGCAGCCGCGCGGGCGCGCCGGAGAGCTTCGCGAGCAGGCGCCCCGTTACGACGACGAG
>JAMPXV010000223.1 GCA_023700985.1 Lysobacter sp. | reverse complement strand
TACTTCTACAACGGCAAGGCCATCGAGACGCTCCCGCGCATCGCCGAGATCGTGGCGCAGCTCCCGACCGTGGAGCGCGTGGTGGTCGTGCCCTACGCCTCGGAGAAGCCCGACATCGCGGCGGTGCCGCGCGCCACGAGCCTCGCGGACTTCGTGGCGCCCTTCGCGCCGAGGCCGCTCGCCTTCGCGCGCCTGCCGTTCAACCACCCCCTCTACATCCTGTATTCCAGCGGCACCACGGGCGTTCCCAAGTGCATCGTGCACGGCGCCGGAGGCGTGCTGCTCATGCACCTGAAGGAGCACGTCCTGCACGGGGACCTGAAGCCCGGCGACCGGCTCTTCTACTTCACCACCTGCGGCTGGATGATGTGGAACTGGCTCGTCTCGGGCCTGGCCGCGGGGGCGACGCTGCTGCTCTACGACGGCTCGCCCTTCGTGGACCGCGGCCGCGTGCTCTTCGACTACGCCGACGCCGAGGGCATGACGCACCTCGGCACCTCGGCCAAGTTCATCGACGCGCTGGCCAAGGCGGGCGTCGAGCCCGTGAGGACGCACCGGCTCGAGCGGCTGCGCACGATGTTCTCCACCGGGTCGCCGCTGGCGCCCGAGGGCTTCGACTACGTGTACGGGAAGGTGAAGAAGGACCTGTGCCTTTCCTCCATCAGCGGCGGCACGGACCTCGTGGCCTGCTTCGCGGGCGGCGCTCCGATCCTGCCGGTCTGGCGCGGCGAGATGCAGTGCCGCATGCTCGGCATGAAGGTCGAGGTGTGGAGCGACGAGGGCAGGCCGCTGGAGGGCGAGAAGGGCGAGCTCGTCTGCACGGCGCCGTTCCCGACGATGCCGCTGGGCTTCTGGAACGATCCCGACGGGGCGAAGTACCGCGCCGCCTACTATGGGAAATACGAGAACGTCTGGTGCCACGGCGACTGGAGCGCGGTGACGCCCCACGGCGGGATGGTGATCTACGGCCGCTCGGACACGGTGCTGAACCCCGGAGGCGTGCGGATCGGCACGGCGGAAATCTACCGGCAGGTGGAGCGGCTGGACGAGGTGGTGGAATCGATCGTCGTCGGCCAGGAATGGCAGGGCGACGTGCGCGTGGTGCTCTTCGTGAAGCTGCGCGACGGGCTCACGCTCGACGCGGCCCTGGTGAAACGCATCAAGGACACCATCCGCAACAACACGACCCCGCGCCACGTGCCGGCGGTGGTCGCGCAGGTGGGCGACATCCCGCGCACCAAGTCCAACAAGATCGTCGAGCTCGCGGTCCGCGCCGCGGTGCACGGGCAGCCGGTGAAGAACCTGGAGGTGCTCGCGAACCCCGAGGCCCTCGAGCAGTTCCGCAACCGCCCGGAGCTCGCCTCCTAGCGAGCGGGGCGGGTGCGGCGCCTCAGGCGCGCGTCATCGCCTCCATGCCGAAGCGCGCCCCGGGCTGCGCGAGGCGGGCTTCCACGAGCTGCGCGAGGAAGGCGGGCTGGTAGACGGCCAGCAGGTGCGGCTGCCAGTTGCGCAGGTAGTAGTCCAGCTGCGCTTCCAGCGTCTCCATCTGCACGAGCACGCCCCAGGTCGCCGCGTCCCACTGGAAGCGCAGCCCCAGGTCCCAGAAGGCCGCGTTCAGCGCCTCGCGTCCCCCGGCAAGCCCGGCGCGGGCGGGTTCCTTCATGTCCATGGCGCACTCCTTGTCGATCCCGTCGCGACCAAGGTACTCGCCGGATGGCTTAAGTAAAAGTAAAATGAAGTATGGTCTGGATTAAGTGATCACTTAATGCGAAACGCCACGCTCCGCCAGCTGCGCGTCTTCGAGAGCGCCGCGCGCCACCTCTCCCTCACGCGGGCGGCCGAGGAGCTGCACCTCACCCCGCCCGCCGTGTCGATCCAGGTGAAGCAGCTCGAGGGCCACGCCGGCGCGGCGCTCTTCGAGCGCGGCGGCCGGCGCCTCAAGCTCACGCAGGAGGGCGAGGAGGTGCTGCTGCACGCGCGCGAGATCCTCGGGCACATCCGCGGGGCGGAGGAGGCCATCGCCGAGCTGGACAGCCTCGCGCGGGGCCTCCTCGACATCGCCGTCATCAACGCGGGCGACCACTTCTTCCCCTGGATCGTGGCCGCCTTCCGCAGGCTCCACCCCGGCATCCGCGTGCGCCTCACGGTGCAGAACCGCGACGAGCTCCTCTCGCGCCTGGCAGCCCACACGACCGACCTCGCGGTCATCAGCCAGCCGCCGTCGGAGGCGGGGTACACGGCCACGGCGTTCGCGCCGCACCCGCACGTGATCGCGGCCGCCCCGTCCCACCCGCTCGCGGGAAAGCGCCGCATCCCGCTCTCCCGCGTCGCCGGGGAGCCCATCCTCACGCGCGAGCCGGGATCGTCCACGCGGCTTGCCATGGAACAGGCGTTCGCGGAGGCCGGCATCGTCCCGAGGATCGAGATGGAGATCGCCGCCAACGAGACGATCAAGCAGGCCGCCGCCGCGGGGCTGGGCGTGGGGTTCCTCTCGGCGCACGCATTGCGCCAGGAGCTCGCGCTCGGTAGCCTCGTCATACTGGACGTGGAGGGATTCCCCGTGATGCGGCAGTGGTACGTGGTGCACCGGCAGGACCGGCGCCTGCCGAGGATCGCCCAGGCCTTCGAGCGATTCGTGATCGAGCACGGCGAGCGGCTCATCGGCCCGGACGCGGTCAAGCCGCGGCGCAAGGGCCGCGCGCGATGAGCGGCCACTCGCCGACCTTCTACATCCTCCTCTCCGTGGCGACCTCGGTCGTCACGATGGCGCTCAAGTTCGGCGCCTACTTCCTCACCGGCTCCGTGGGGCTGCTGTCGGACGCGCTGGAGTCGTTCGTGAACCTCGCGGCGGCCCTCATCGCGCTGGTGACGCTCACCTACGCGCATTCCGAGGAGGACGAGGACCACAACTTCGGCCACCAGAAGGCGGAGTTCTTCTCCAGCGGCATCGAGGGCGCGCTCATCTTCGTCGCCGCGGGGGCCATCATCTGGAGCGCGGCGCCCAGGCTCATGGATCCCCGGCCCCTGGAGCAGGTGGGCCTGGGCCTCGTGCTCTCGGTGCTCGCGGCGGGCGCGAACCTCCTGTGCGGCTGGTTCCTGCTCAAGGGCGCGCGCGAGCACCGCTCCATCACGCTGGAGGCCGACGCCCACCACCTCCTCACGGACGTCTGGACCACCGCGGGGGTGATCGCCGCCGTGGCCGTGGTGCACTTCACCGGCTGGCTCGTGCTGGACCCGCTCATCGCCATCGCCGTGGCGCTGCAGATCCTGTGGACCGGCTGGTCGCTCATCCGCCGCTCCTTCGACGGGCTCATGGACCGCGCCATCCCCGCCGAGGAGCGCGCCCGGGTCGTGGCGATCCTCGAGCAGGTGAAGGCGCGAGGCGGCGACTACCACCGGCTGCGCACGCGCGCCTCGGGCATGAAGAGCTTCATCGACGTGCACATCCTCGTGCCCGGCTCCATGAGCGTGCACGACGGCCACGACCTCGCGCACCGGCTGGAATCCGAGATCGAGGCCGCGCTGCCGCACGCGGAGGTGCTCACTCACCTCGAGCCGCTGGAGGATCCGCGGAGCTGGGAAGGCGCCGGCAAGCCCCCGGCGGGCGGACCATAGGCAGGCCCCGTCTCCTATAGAATCCGGCCATGGCTTCCGCCCCGAACGCTGCCGGCCCGGCCCCCGCCCCGGGGGTCGACCGCAAGCTCACGCTCAAGGAATTGCTCGAGTGGCTGGTGCAGGACGGCCGCGTGGCCCGCGAGGACGCCGTGAAGCTCCTCCAGGACCACGCGCGGGCCCGCGCCGGCAAGCACCCGATCACGATCATCGCCGAGTCGCGGCTGCGCTCGCCGGTGCCGCCCAACGGGCCGCTCAACATCGAGATGCTCACCGCGTGGCTGGGCGCGCGCACCCAGATCCCCTTCTATCACATCGACCCCCTCAAGATCGACCTGCGGGCGGTGACCGACGTGATGAGCTCCGAGTACGCGCAGCGCCGCGGCATCCTGCCGGTGGAGGCGAGCAGCAAGGAGGTCACCATCGCCACGTGCGAGCCCTTCATGCGCGGCTGGGAGAAGGAGCTCGCCGAGATGCTGCGCGTGTCGGTGAAGCGGGTCATCGCGAACCCGGTCGACATCGAGCGCTACCAGGGCGAGTTCTACAACCTCGCCAAGAGCGTGAAGCGCGCCGAGAAGGCGGGCGTGCAGACCTCCGGGCTCTCCAACTTCGAGCAGCTCGTGGAGCTGGGCAAGGCCGGCCGCCAGCTCGACGCGAACGACCACCACATCGTCCACCTCGTCGACTGGCTGTGGCAGTACGCCTTCGACCAGCGCGCGAGCGACATCCACCTGGAGCCGCGGCGCGACGCGGGCGTGATCCGCTTCCGCATCGACGGCGTGCTGCACGAGGTGTACCAGATCCCCTACCCGGTGATGATCGCGATGACCTCGCGCATCAAGATCCTCGGGCGCATGGACGTGGTGGAGAAGCGGCGCCCGCAGGACGGGCGCATCAAGACGCGCATGCCCGACGGCGAGGAGATCGAGCTGCGCCTGTCCACCCTGCCCACGGCCCACGGCGAGAAGGTGGTGATGCGCATCTTCGACCCCGAGGTGCTGATGCGCGACCTGAGCGAGCTGGGCTTCACGCGCGACGAGCAGGAGACCTGGCACCACCTGACCAGCCAGCCCGGCGGCATCCTGCTGGTGACGGGGCCCACCGGCTCGGGCAAGACGACGACGCTCTACACGACGCTCAAGCAGCTCGCGACCCCGGAGGTGAACGTCTGCACCATCGAGGACCCGATCGAGATGGTGGACGCGCGGTTCAACCAGATGCAGGTCAACCACGACATCGACCTCACGTTCTCCTCGGGCGTGCGGGCGCTCATGCGGCAGGACCCGGACATCATCATGGTGGGCGAGATCCGCGACCTCGAGACGGCCGACATCGCGATCCAGGCGGCGCTCACCGGCCACCTCGTGCTCTCCACGCTGCACACCAACGACTCGCCGTCGGCCGTCACGCGCCTCCTCGACCTCGGCGCCCCGCCCTACCTCCTCAACGCGACGCTGCTGGGCGTGATGGCCCAGCGCCTCGTGCGCACCCTCTGCCCGCACTGCAAGGTGAAGGCCCCCTTCCAGCGCGAGGACGACCGCGCCACCTGGGCCGCGATCTGCGCGCCGTTCAAGGCCCCGCCCCCCG
>JAMPXV010000021.1 GCA_023700985.1 Lysobacter sp. | reverse complement strand
GGGGGGGCGAGCAGCACGTGGTCGCCGCGGACGCCGTCGATGGTGCCGCCCATGGGGTAGACCATCAGGCCTCGCTCCATCGCGGCCGCCTTGACCTTCGCGTTGACCCGGTGGGCCGGGTCGAAGGGGCGCTTCGTGGCGCGGTCCTCCACGAGCTCCACGCCGCGGAAGAGGCCGCGGCCACGGATGTCGCCGACATGGGGATGGGAGCCCAGCGCATCGCGCAGGCCTCGCTCGAAGTGCGCGCCGCACGTGCGCACCGCCTCGAGCAGGCCGTCGCGCTTGATGACCTTCTGGACGGCCAGCGCGGCGGCCGCGGCGACCGGGTGGCCGATGTAGGTGTGGCCGTGCTGGAACAGGCCGCTTCCCGAGCGGAAGGCCTCGATGATGCGCCCCTGCACCAGGACGGCGCCGATCGGCTGGTAGCCGCCGCCGAGGCCCTTGGCGATCGCCATGAGGTCGGGGACCACGTCCTCCTGCTCGATCGCGTGCAGCGTCCCGGTGCGGCCCATGCCGCACATCACCTCGTCGACGATGAGGAGGATGCCGTGGCGGTCGCAGATCTCGCGCACCCGCCGGAAATAGCCCGGGGTCGGCGGCACGGCGCCCGCGGTGGCGCCGACCACCGTCTCGGCCACGAAGGCGATGACGCGCTGCGGGCCCACCTCGGCGATCTTCGCCTCGAGCTCGGCGGCCAGCCGCTCGCTGTACGCCTCCGGCGACTCGTCCTCGCGGCGGTCGCGGTATTCGTAGCACGGCGAGACGCGCGCCACGTCGATGAGGATGGGCGCGAACTGGCGGCGGCGCCACTCGTTGCCGCCGACCGCGAGCGCCCCGAGGGTGTTGCCGTGGTAGCTCTGGCGACGGCCGATGAAGACGCTGCGCCCCGGCTGGCCCGCCTCGACGAAATACTGGCGTGCCATCTTGAGCGCGGCCTCCATCGCCTCCGAGCCGCCGGAGACGAGGTAGACGTGCGACATGCCGGCGGGCGCGTCCGCGATGAGGGTGTCGGCGAGTTCCTCGGCCACTTCCGTGGTGAAGAAGCTGGTGTGCGCGTAGGCGATGCGGTCGATCTGCGCGTGCATGGCGGCGAGGACGTCGGGGTGGCCGTGGCCGAGGCAGGACACCGCCGCGCCGCCGCAGGCGTCGATGTATTCGCGGCCTTCCCGGTCCGTGATGCGAAGCCCCTTGGCCGAGGCTGCGAAGGGCAGGGTGCCGCGAAGGTTGCGGTGCAGGATCTTGGTCATGGGAACTCGCGCAAGGATAGCACCGAGCGGCGCTTCCTGACTCGGCGCTGATACACTGCCGGGCGCCCAACTACCCCCCAGGCCCATGGAAATCGTCCTCGTCATCATGGTGGTCTTCGCCGTCGGCATCGTCGCCTGGCTGGGCATCGCCCAGTCCGGCGAGCCGCCGGCGCGCGGCAAGGCCGCCCCGGACTTCGCCCTGGAGGGCATCGACGGCGCCCGCCTGGGCCTTGCGGACCTGCGCGGCGCGCGGGCCGCGATCGTCTTCCACCCCCAGGACGAAACCCCGGAGTGCCTGGCGGTCGTCGAGCGGTTGGCGGCCCTCTCTCCGGCCGCCGATGCCGCGGGCACAGCGCTCCTGGCCGTCGTGGTGAGCGACCCCGCGGCGGCCCGGTCCTACGCGCAGGTTCATGGCCCGGGCCTGCGCGTCCTCTGCGACCCGGCCGGCCGCACGGCCAAGGCCTACGGGACGCTCGTGAACCTCGGGTTCATGAAGTTCGCCCGCAAGCTCATCGTCCTGCTGGACGCGCAGGGCCGCGTCGAGCGGGTCTGGCGCGACCCGGTCGGGCCGGCGCACCTGGACGAACTGGCGAAAGCCCTGGGCACGGCTTCACCCTGACGCCCCGTCGATATCGGCGCGCCGGTCGGCTATAATCGCGCCCTTCGAGTCGCCCCCGGAGAGGTGGCAGAGTGGTCGATCGCGTCAGACTCGAAATCTGAAGTACCCTCCGGGGTACCGTGGGTTCGAATCCCACCCTCTCCGCCAATTAAAGTGCCAACCCGTTGAACGGGTTGGCATTTTTCGTTTCCGGTTCTGCCCGATCGCGCGGCGCGGTTAAAATGCGCCTTGTGCCGGGTTCGGCACGCCTGTTTCGGCCCATCCGTGACCTTATCGCCCCCCGTCCATCCCGCAACGTTCCCGCAGGCCGCGCACGGCACGCGAACTGCCGTCGCGAGTCGCGGCCCGAGGTGAAATCCTGACGAGCCACCGCATCGCGGGCGTCTCGCTCGTCGTCTTCTCCGCGGTCGCCTTCTCGGCCAAGGCGATCATGATCAAGCTGGCGTACCGCCACGGCATCGACGCGGTGACGCTCCTTGCGCTGCGCATGGCCATGGCCGCCCCGTTCTTCGTCGTGATCGCCTGGTGGACGGGCCGGGGCGGGGTGACGGCGGGCCTCGCGGCCGCCGACTGGCGGGCCATCGCGTTCCTGGGCGTCGTGGGCTATTACCTCGCCAGCCTCTTCGACTTCCTGGGCCTGCAGTACATCACCGCGGCCCTCGAGCGGCTGGTCCTCTTCCTGTACCCCACCTTCGTGGTGCTGATCTCCGCGGCGCTCTACGGGCGCGTCATCACCGGCCGCGACGTGGCGGCGCTGGCCCTGTCCTACACGGGCATCGCCCTGGTCTTCGCCAACGACCTCGCCACGCGCCAGGAGAACGTCGTGCTGGGCGCGTTCTGGGTCGCGCTCTCGGCGCTCGCCTACGCGGTCTACCTCATCGGCAACGGGCGCATGGTGCGCAAGATGGGCAGCGTCCTCTTCGCGAGCCTGGCCTCCATCGTCTCGTGCGCCGCCGTGCTGGCGCACTTCTTCGTGGTGCGCGATGCAGCTCTCCTCTGGTCGCAGCCGGCGCCCGTCTACGGCCTCACGCTCCTCATGGCCATCGTCTCGACCGTGCTGCCGGTGATCCTCATGTCCGTGGGCATCCGCCTCATCGGCTCGAGCCACGCGTCCATGCTCGGAACGGTGGGCCCGGTGGCCACCATCTTTCTGGGCTTCGTCTTTCTCGACGAGCCGGTCACCGCCATCCAGTTGGCCGGCGCCGCGCTCGTCATGGCCGGCGTCCTCGCCATCTCCCTTTCCAAGGCGCCGGGCAGGGCAGACTAGCGCCTGCCTTTCGCGGCGGGCCCGCCGTCGGCCGGTGCGCGCCACCGGAAGTTGACTTGGCTCAAACCCGGCCGGATTCCGCATTGCTGCGCTGCGATATACTTTCGCGGGGCCGTTGGACTTTCGTCGTACCGTCGAAGGACTCCGCGGCCGCTCCCGATTTCCCAACGAGAAGACCCCAGGAGACCCCATGAAGAAGCCCATGCGAGTTGCCGTCACCGGCGCTGCCGGCCAGATCGGCTATGCCCTGCTGTTCCGGATCGCCAGCGGCGAAATGCTCGGCAAGGACCAGCCGGTGATCCTGCAGCTGCTGGAGATCCCCGACGAGAAGGCGCAGAAGGCGCTCAAGGGCGTGATGATGGAGGTCGACGACTGCGCCTTCCCGCTGCTTCAGGGAATGACCGCGGCATCCGACGCCAAGGTCGCGTTCAAGGATGCCGACGTGGCGATCCTGGTGGGCGCCCGCCCGCGCGGCCCGGGTATGGAGCGCAAGGACCTCCTCGAGGCCAACGGCGCCATCTTCACGGTGCAGGGCCGTGCCCTGGACGAGGGCGCCTCCCGCGCCGTCAAGGTGCTCGTGGTCGGCAACCCCGCCAACACCAACGCCTACATCGCCCAGCAGAGCGCGAAGAGCCTCTCGCCCGCCTGCTTCACCTCGATGATGCGCCTGGACCACAACCGCGCCGCCTCGCAGCTCGCGGCGAGGATCGCCAAGCCCGTCGATTCCCTGGAGAAGATCGTCGTGTGGGGCAACCACTCGCCCACGATGTACCCCGACTACCGCTTCGCCACCACCGGCGGCCAGTCGGTAAAGGCGCTGGTGAACGACGAGGCCTGGTACAAGGACACCTTCATCCCCCTGGTGGGCAAGCGGGGCGCGGCCATCATCGAGGCGCGCGGGCTGTCCTCCGCAGCCTCTGCCGCCAACGCCGCCATCGACCACGTCCGTGACTGGGTGCTGGGCTCCAACGGCAAGTGGGTGACGATGGGCGTGGTCTCCGACGGCTCCTACGGGATCCCGGCGGGCGTCATGTACGGCTTCCCCTGCACGACGGCCAACGGCCAGTACCAGATCGTGAAGGGGCTCGAGGTCGACGAGTTCTCGCGGCAGCGGATGGACAAGACGCTCGCCGAGTTGGAGGAGGAGCGCGCCGGCGTGAAGCACCTGCTGGGCTGAAGCGCGGCCGGGCCCTTGCGGCCCGGGGCACCAATGAAAACGGGGCGGCCACGGCCGCCCCGTTGCCTTGCGCGCAACCGCGCGCAAAGGGTGCTTAGCAGCCGCCCTTTTTCTTCTTGGCTTCGGTCTTGGCGGGTGCGGCGGCCTTGTCTTCGGCCTTCTTCACGTCGGCCTTGGCATCGGCGGCCTTGCCTTCGGCCTTCTTCACGTCGGCCTTGGCATCGGCGGCCTTGCCTTCGGCCTTCTTCACGTCGGCCTTGGCATCGGCGGCCTTGCCTTCGGCCTTCTTCACTTCGGCCTTGGCGTCGGCGGCCTTGCCTTCGGCCTTCTTCACGTCGGCCTTGGCATCGGCGGCCTTGCCTTCGGCCTTCTTCACTTCGGCCTTCTTGGCTTCGCCGGCCGTGTGCTTGTCGGCGAACGCCACGGGGGCCTGGGCCATCACGAACGCCCCGGCGATCAGGGCGGAAAGCAGCTTCTTCATTTTCTGGTTCTCCGGATTCATGGATAGTGGGGTTGGGCGCGCCAATAAGGATTTCGCGCGGCGCGTATTCTAGACGAAAGGGGGGTCCCGGACACAGGGGCCCCTTTTCGCGAGCGGCAGCCTAGAACCGGCTGGTGTAGCCGATCCCGACGGTGTACTCCTTGAGCTGGATCTTCTCGGTCGTGGTGGGCGGGGCGCCGAACGGCACGAAGAGGCTCGTGCCGGTCACCTCGTTGTTGGCCGCGTAGAGGCCGTAGAAGGTGACCTCCGCGGTCGCGTCGAGGCGCCAGGTGGCGCCGACCGTGTAGTGGTCCGTGACGACGCCGGGCGCGAGGATGTTGAAGGTCACGTCGGCCGACTGGACGGGATTCTCGCTTCGGTTGTATCCCGCCCGAAGCGTGAGCGTCGGGTCGACGACGTACTCGACGCCGAACTTCCAGACGTCGATGTCCCTCCAGCCGAAGCCGGGCCCGTTCGAGCCGCCCATGCACGACGCCGGGTCGCCGCCCATGCAGTTGAGGAGCAGGGCGCTCGGGTTGGAGACCGACCTGGAGTCCGTGTAGTTGATGCGTTCCCAGTCGAACGCCACCAGCCACTTGTCGCTCGGCCGGAAGGCCACGCCCGCCGTGAAGTTCGAGGGAATGTCGAACGCTCCCTGCTCCGCGTACAGGCCCTTGTACTTGTCGAACTCGTCCATCGACATCCGGCTCGCCCACGCCAGGCCGACCGAGACCCGGTCGAAGGTGCCGTGGTAGCCCACGCGCACGCCGTAGCCCGTGGAGCTCGCGTATCCGCGGTTGGTGACGTCGCCCGGGCTGGTGGAGAGCATCGGGTTGTCGAAGGCCTGCAGGCCCTGGGCGCGGAAGCGCTGGTAGGCGAAGGTCGGCGCCACGCCCACGGAGTGCGAGGGCGCGAACTTCCAGGCGGCGTAGGGCGCCACCAGCAGTTGCATGAGGTCCACGCCGAGGCGGCCGTTGCCGCACAGCATGTTGTACGGGCCGGGACTCGGGTTGAACGCGGCGCAGGCGCTCATGGCCGGGATCTGCTCGCCCGCGAAGTCGGTGTTCATGCCGCCGTTGCCGACGACCGAGAGGCCCACGGCCAGGTCGGGGCGCGCCATGTAGTTGATGCCGAACTCCGGGATCGCGAAGCTGAGGCTGTCGCTCGACACGGCGCCGTCGATCCCCGCCGGTCCCGAACCCGTGCGTTCGGCCTCGCGCCGCGGCATGAAGACCTGCACGCCCGCCTGCCACGCGTTGCCGACCGAGGTCATGGCCGCGGGGTTGCCGGCGCCCCCGAACGGCTCGTTGGCGACGGCGACGGTCGCGCCCCCCATGCCCAGGGACTTGAGCCCGTAGGCGTGGGAGAAGTAGCCGTCGGTCGCGAGGGCGGCCGTGGGAACGGCCAGCCCTGCCAGCGCGAGGGCCCGGAACAGGCGGGTGGTCTTCATTTTCTTGCTGTCCTTTGCGTGGAGTGGGGGGTGAATCAGGGGCGCAGCCCCGCGAACTTCTTCTCGGCGAGCGACATGCCCCAGCCCGCGAGCGCGAGGAAGCCGATGAAGAGGAGCACGAACCAGCCCATCGGGATCCCGGTGAGGCTGGGAAGCGTCACGTCCGGCCTGGCCGAGGCGGCGAGCCACGTGTCGAAACCGGAGAGGAACTCGGCATAGGCGTAGGAGCCGATGAAGATGCCGGCGATGAAGACCCAGCCGTCGATCTTGCCGGTGGCGGCCGCGGCCAGCGACGTGCCGGGGCAGTAGCCGCCGACGATGAAGCCCACGCCGAAGACGATGCCGCCGATGATCGCGGCGGGGTAGTTGGACGGCTCGATGTAGAGCTCGGCGAAGTCCAGCGCTCCGGCGGAGGACAGGATGAAGATTCCGGCCATCGCGGTGACGATCGCGGTGAACATCACCTTCACCACCGCCATGTCGTAGAAGTAGAAGACGGCCGCGAGCTTGCGCGTGCTGCCGAAGCCGGCCTTCTCGAGGAAGAAGCCGAAGCCGAGGCCGATCACGAGTGCCAGGCCGAGGGTCGTGGCCTGGGTGAGTTCCATCGTCGAGGACAGGGGAAACATCAGAGCCACTCCTTTCTGGCGAAGAGCCACGCCACGGCGTAACCCGCGACGAAGACGGCGCCCATGAACACGAGGCTGCCCGCGTTGAGCACCGCGGCCCCGGTGAGGGCCTGGCCGCTGGTGCAGCCGCGGGCGATCTTGGCGCCCACGCCGGCGATGATCCCGCCGACGAGCGCGAGCACCAGGCGCTGGTTGTCGGTGATGCTCGGCCCGCGCTCGATGGTGAGCGAGGTGCGCCCGGCCATGTAGCCCGAGACCCCGGCGCCGATGAAGGATCCTGCCAGCAGCCAGACGAGCCACGCGGTGGCGGGCGACCCGCTCTCGAGGTAGCGCGCATGGACGGCGCTCGCCTGCGCGTGCTCCGGGGAGATGAGGTTCGCGAGCCAGGCGGCGACCGACGAGAATGCGCCGGTGGCTCCGAGCCCTCGCCCGGCGATGAGATACGCGGCGAGGAGCACGAGGCCCAGGCCGAAGCCGGCCAGGTACGGGTTCCAGTACGGCGCGGGGACGCGCTTCGTCGCGGTCCCGGCCGGTGCGTTTGCTGCGGTCATCGAGCTCATGGGATCTCCTTTCCTACATGCCGGTGGCGGCGATCATGTGGCTGGCCTGCCCCGCGCCCACCATCACCCAGCGCAGCGCGAAGCCGCCGGCGAGGACGAGAAGGGCGGGAATGACGGTGTGCGGAATGCGGTGCCCGAGTTCGAGCGCCTGGAGGACGAGCGGGACGAGGATGCCGGCCACGATCACGCCCCACCAGAAGACCGTCGCGTACTTGCCCGAGGTGAGCAGGTCGATCGCGGCCACGTGCGAGGCGGAGCTCGAGGCGAGGCCGATGAAGAGCAGGCCGATCAGCACGAGCTCGATCGCGAGGAACGCGAGGTCGGCCCTGACGAGCGACACCGCGGTCTTCGGCTCCGGGGGAGTGGCGCCCAGCGGCTGCACGAGCATCGCGAGCGCGCCGCCCAGGAAGCTTCGGGGTGCGGGATGGCCGGGCACGAGGCTCGAGACGAGGTGCACCATCGCCGCCGCCGCAGACAGCCCGGAGACGAGGAACAGGGGGCCGAGGATGGCGCTGTTCCAGAGCGGGCGCGCCACCATCGTCGACAGGAGGATCCCCGTGTAGATCCCGAGGCCGATGCCCAGCAGGACGTTGAGCCAGGCGAGCGCCTTCACGAGGCCGGGACGCGCGAGGATCGCTTCCGACCAGCCGCGCAGCGCCGGCACGCGATCGCCCAGCCACGGCCAGGCTTCCGGCAGGCGGATGAGCGCCGAGAGGATGAGGACCGGAAACACGAGGATCAGCACCCACGAGCCCCACGACATCGGCGAGGTCGGCTCGAACGCCATGTACACGCGGTACACGTAGAGCTTGTGCGCGAGGTCGAGGAAGAGCGCGCCCATGCCGAGGTTGAGCATGACGAAACCCAGGACGGGCGTCTGCACGCTGAAGAATCCCTCGGGGCGCTCGCCCTTGAGGATGCGCAGCATGTTCAGGCCGCCGAGCACCATCATGCCGGCGATCATGCCGCCGAGGAAAAGGTAGACCGGGATCTCCCAGCTCCAGACCGAGAGCACCGGGTCCACGAGCGGGTTGTGGCGGGTGGTGGTGAATTCGAGCATGGTGGCGGGCCTCAGGACAGGTAGAACACGCGGGGCTTCGTGCCGGCTTCCGGCAGCAGCGTGCGGTGCTTGCGGGAGTTGAGGAGCTGGCTCACGGCGCTCTTCGGGTCATCGAGGTCGCCGAAGACCATGCAGTGCGTCGGGCACACCGAGACGCAGGCCGGGTCCTTGCCCTCCTTCACGCGGTGCAGGCAGAAGGTGCACTTGTCGGTGTAGCCCTTCGGGTGCACGAAGCGCGCGCCGTACGGGCATGCCGAGATGCAAGCCTTGCAGCCGATGCACGCGTTGGCCGTCACCTGGACGGTCCTGCCGAACTCCTCCACGTGGCTGGCGCCCGTGGGGCAGCAGGTCACGCAGGGCGGGTTGTCGCAGTGGTTGCAGCGCTCGGAGCGGATCTCGAGCGAGAGGTTGGGGAACTCCCCGCGCGTCTCGGTCACGATCCAGTCGCGGCAGAAGCCCTGCGGAACGTCGTTCTCCGTCTGGCAGGCGACCACGCAATCCATGCACCCCACGCACTTCAGGGTGTCGATGACCATTCCGAAGCGTGGCATCTCACGCCTCCTTTTCGAAAGTGACGAAGTTCTGGTGGATGCTCGTGCCGCCCATCAGCGGGTCGATCTTGTAGCGCGTGTTGAGCTGCGCCGCGCTGGCGCCCTTGAGGTAGGCGCTCCTGAGCATCTTGCTGGTGTGGCCGAAGCCGTAGACCATGTAGAGGGTGTCCGGGCGGATGCGCTGCGTGGCCTTCACCTTCACGCGGTTGGAGACGACGCCATCCTGGTTCCGGAGCTTCACGTACTGCCCGCTCTTCAGGCCCGCCTTCGCGGCGGTCGCGGCGTTCACCCAGACCTCGTTCTCCGGCATGAGGTCCTTGAGCAGCAGGTTGGTCTGCGTGCGGCTGAACGTGTGCACGGGGGCGCGCCCGGTCACCAGCCGGAAGAAGCCCGCCGGCGGCGCCTCGGGCGCGGTGTACTTCGGCACCGGGTCGAAGCCCGCCTTGGCGAGCTGGTCGGACCAGAACTCCACCTTCTTCGACGGCGTGTCGAACTCGAGCGTGGCGCCTTCCTCGACGGTGATGGGTCGCTTCGGCCCCATCACGATCCCTTCCTTCCTGAACTTCGCGTAGTCGATGCCGCTCTTCTCGCAGCGCTTCGCGAGGTACTCGTCCATGTCCTTGAAGGGCATGTACTCCCCCACGCCCAGCCGGTCGGCGAGCTGCTTGGCCATCCACCAGGCGGGCTTCTGCTCGCCCGGCGGCGGGACGACGGGCTGGCGCAGCGCCGCCCAGCCCTGCCGGCCCCACGCGACGTAGAGGTCGTCGTGGCGCTCGAGGAACATGGTGTCGGGAAGGACCACGTCGGCGTAGCCGGTGATCTCGCTGGGGTGCGTGTCGACCACGACGAGGAGGTCGAGCTTGGAGATCGCCTCGATCGTCTCCTTCTCGCTGGGCAGCGTCTGGATGAGGTTGGCGGCATACACGACCCAGCCCTTGATCGGGTAGGGCTGGCCGCTGATCGTGGCCTGGCGCAGCCCCGTCGTCACTTCCTCGTCGGCGAACGGCCACTTGCCGTCGGGGTTGTCGACCTTGGGCTTCGTCGCCTCGGGGAACTTCGGGAAGCCGTATCCGGCCACGCTCATGCCGGCCTGCAGGAAGAGCCCGCCCTGGCGGCCCCAGTTGCCCAGCAACGCGTTCAGCAGCGCCGTGGAGCGCGCGCGCTGCGCGTCGTCGCCGTACCAGTTCACGCGGCGCCCGGGGTGCACGAGGGTGGCGGGGCGCGTCCTGGCCATCTCGCGCGCGGTGATGCGGATGGTGGCGGCCGGGATGCCCGTCTCGCCCTCGGCCCACTCGGGGGTGTTGTCCTTGATGGCGGCGGCGAACTTGTCGAAGCCGTGGCCGTGCTTCGCGACGAATTCCTTGTCGTAGAGGCCCTCGGCGACCAGCACGTTCATCCATGCGAGGACGAGGGCCATGTCGGTGCCGGGCTTGATCGGCAGCCAGTACTTGGCCTTGCTCGCGGCCACCGAGTAGCGCGGGTCGACCACGATGATGGTCGCCTTGTTGCCGATGGCCTGCGCGAACTCCTGCACCTGCGTGTTGTGCATGTTCTCGCCGAGGTGCGTGCCGATGAGGACCAGGCACTTCGTGTTCGCGATGTCCGTGGGCTCGGGCGAACCCAGGCCGGTGCCGTAGGTGAGGAGGTAGCCGATGTCGCGCGGGCCGCGGCACTGCGCGAAGGAGGGCGCGCCCTTGTTGATGCAGCCGTAGGCGCGCATCACGTGCTCGAAGAAGCGCGAGCCCGTGCCGTGCTTCCAGAGGGCGATCGACTCCGGGCCGTGCTCGGCCGCGATCTTCTTCATCCGGTCGGCGACGTAGTTGAGCGCCTCGTCCCAGGTGACGGCCTTGAACTCCTCCTTGCCGCGCTCGCCGGTGCGGATGAGGGGCTTGGAGATGCGGTCCGGGTCGTAGTGGGTGCCGACGGCGGCGGTGCCGCGGGGGCAGAGGCGACCGCGGCTCATCGGGTCGAGGGGGTTGCCCTCGAACTTCCAGAGCTTGCCGTCGCGGACGTGGGCGATGCCGCCGCACTTCCAGAAGCACATCTCGCAGTAGGTCGCGATCGTCTCGACCTTGCCTGCCGGAGGCGCGGAGCCCATGGCGAGCGAGGAGACGACCGGGATCTGCGAGCCCACCGCGCCGGCCCCGAAAGTGGCGGCGCTGATCTTGAGAAATCGCCTGCGGGAGAGCTGTTCCATCACGGCCTCGAATCGAAGAGGGGACAGCGACATTTCAAACCTTCTTCCATTAGCGGAAGCTGATATGGATCAAGTCCGGGCCTTGTTGTAGAGTTAGATTTGTCACACAGCGCGCCGCCCGGTTGGGCCTTTAGGCCTACAATTTCCTTGAAATGAGGACGGGCACACGGAGCCGGCACCGGCCGGCAAGGAGACGCGAATGGACCGATCGTCGGCGTTGAAGGTTTTCGAGTCGCTGGGCTCCAGCCTGCGGCTCGACCTCTTCTGCATGCTGGTCCAGGCGGGGGAGACGGGGCTCGTGGCCGGCGAGATCGCCGACGCGCTCGAGATCCCCTCGACGAACCTGTCCTTCCACCTGAAGGGCATGCTGGCGGCGAACCTCGTGACGGTGCGCCAGGAGGGGAGATTCCTGCGCTACCGGGCGAACGTGCCGCACATGCTGCGCGTGCTCGCGTTCGTCATGGAGAACTGCGCCCGGGCCGAGGCCGGCGAGGGCGCCTGCGCGCGGCTGCGTGGCCACGCCCTGGGGGCGAACCCGGATCCCGCCGGGACCACCCCCCCCGTCTAGCCGGGAGGACGGGTCAGTTTTCCTCGGCCACCAGCACGGCAGCCGTCACGGCCATGGCGAGCGCCAGGGCCATGGCGGCGAGCGCCGATGGCGTCTGCGACTGGAATCTCGCGAGGTCCACGAATCCCTGCGCGAGCGAAGTGCCCGCGGGCGCGAGCAGCCACGCGGCGGCGCTGCCTATCGCGGCCGATCCGAGGACCAGCGCGGGCCGCAGCCAGGGGGAAGGGCGCCGCGCCGGCGGCAGGGCGCGCGCGACGCGAAGGCTGAATCCGTCGTCGGGCAGGGGCCGGCGCGCGTCTTCCAGGAGAAGCCTGTCCAGCGGGTCGTTGGCGGGGTCTTTCATCGGGGTTCCTCCTTGCCGAGCTTTGCGCGCAGCCGGGCCTTGGCGCGCAGGATGTGGGTCTTGACGGTGCCGAGCGGGATGCCCAGCGCCTCGGCCGCTTCCTCGTGGGTGAGGTCGGCGTAGTAGCAGGCCGCGATCGCCGCGCGCTCGCCATCGGGCAGGCCCGCCAGGGCGCGTTCCAGGTCGATGCGGTCGGCGGCGGGAATCCCCTCCTCGGGTGGCGGCGCCTCGGGCGCGTCGTCGGGGTCGTCCAGCAGCACCTCGCGGCGCTTGCGCGCGTGCGAAAGCCAGGCGTTCAGCGCGATCCGGTACAGCCAGGTCGAGAAGCGCGCGTCGTAGCGGAAGGAGCGGATGTTGCGCCACGCGAGGAGGAAGGTTTCCTGCGCGAGGTCGTCGGCCAGCCCGTGGTCGCCGCGGGCCAGCCGGCGCAGCACGGAGCGCACCATCGACTGGTGGCGATGGACCAGGCGCGCGAAGGCCTCGCGGTCGTCGCGGACGACGACGGCGAGGACGAGTTCCGCATCGGCCGGTTCCGGCCGCCCGGTCATCGGCGCTAGCGCGGCGGGTCGCGGCGGGCCGCCGACGAGCGCGAGTCGATCCGCCAGGCCACGAGGAGCGCCACCCCCATGAGGCCCGGGATGAGCCCGATCGACCACGGCTGGCCCCGTTCCCAGAAGAAGACGGAAAGCGCGATTCCCAGCGCCAGCAGCACCAGGCCGCCCTTGGGGCTGGGCGAGCGTTCGGGGGGCTGCAGCAGCTCCGGGGGTACCGGCAGGCCCTTTTCCGCGAGCTTGAGGATGGTCTCCTGGTGCAGGCGGTTTCGCTGGTGCTTGTAGGCGAGCACGATCGCGATGACGAGTAGCGGCAGGCCGAAGCTCGCCAGCATCCCCGTCATGGCGACCAGGACTTCCGAGGTCTCCATGGCGTTCTCCGAGGGCCGTTGCGGCCCGCATTATCGGCGTGGGCCCGGATGCCGGGCAAACCGGGTTCCGGGCAGGGCACGGGTTTTCATGCCCGTTGGACGCGGCGGGCGGCCCCCGCGGATTCGCCGGGGGCCGCGCCGTCAGCCCGACATTTCCTCGGCCACGCTGTCCGGGGCCGAGACCTCCTGCGGCCCCGGCAGCGCCATCATGCGCGCCAGCGGCGAGGTCCAGGCGACGATCGGGATCATCAGGAGCGCCCCGACGCCCGCGAGCAGGATCGGGGCCCGCAGCCCCCAGTGCTCCGCGATCCAGCCGCCGGCGAGTCCCCCCAGGGGCGCCGTGGCGACCGTGAGGCAGATCATCGTCGCCGTGACGCGCCCCAGCAGCCGGTCCGGCGTCACCGTCTGGCGCAGCGTCAGGTAGTTGATGAAGAACGTCATGGCCGCGAAGTCGAGCAGGAAGAGGCCCAACCCGAAGATCACCGACGCGACGACGTGGCCGCCCGAGGCCGCGCCGAGGACGATCCAGGCCACCCCCGTCCCGCCCAGCGCCGCCAGCATCGTGGGCCCGAAGCCGAAGCGGGCGTTGAGCGGGGTGACCGCGCCCGCCGCCGTGAGCGAGCCCACGCCGGCCAGCATGAAGAGCACGCCGACGTGGCCGGCGGAGAAGCCCAGCTCCCGGGCCGCGAAGAGGATCACGACGGCGACGTAGGCGTGGCGGAAGAGCTGCCAGGCGGCGAGCGACCACGCCAGCGCGCGCAGCGTCCGGTTGCGCCAGACGGCCGCGAGCCCTTCGCCGATCTCGCGCCACACGCTCTCGCCGGACACCTTCGGCGCGTCCGTGGGCGCGGGCGGGATGCCGCGCAGCATCCACGCCGAGACCATGAACGAGCAGGCGTCGAGGAGGATGGCGATGGGCGCGGTGAGCCAGTGGATGAGCGCGCCGGCGAGCCCCGGCCCGACCAGCTGCGAGGCGGAGTCCGAGATGCCGATCTTCGCGTTGGCCTCGACGAGGTTGGTCCGGCCCACCCGCTCGGTCATGAACACCTGGTAGGCCGGCCAGCCGATGACGCTGCCCAGCCCCACGAGGAAGCCGACCACGTAGAGGACGGGCATCGAGAGGACGCCCAGCCAGGCGCAAATCGGCACCGCGAGCAGCGCCAGGCCGCGACCGATGTCGGCCCAGATGATCACGGGGAGCTTGCGCGCGCGGTCCACCAGCACGCCGGCGAAGAGGCCGAAGAGGGGATAGGGCAACGCCTCGAGCGCCGTGAGCACGCCCACCTCGAACGGCGTGGCGTCCAGCATCAGCGCGGCCGTGAGCGGCAGCGCGAGGAAGGTCACCTGGCCGCCGAAGTGGGTGATGGTGAGCGAGCCCCAGAGCTTCACGAAGTCGGGGTTTCGCCACAGGCCGGTGAGCCAGCGGCGCGGGTGGAGCCGGGATAGCAGCGTGTTCATTCTTGTTCTCGGCCGGCCTCGTGGGCCGGCTTTCCTGGTCCTGCTGCGCGCGAGCTTACGCGTCGCGCAACGCGCGAGGCGGACAGGGGAGCGGGGGTAGGCCGCCTCGGGTTCCGCCTCGACTCTCGCCGGGGCGGTCGGGCCCGGGCGTCAGTCTTCGCCGCCGGCGAGCGGCGCGGTCCCGATTCGCGGCGTGAGCCCGCCACGGGACGCCCCGCGCAGCGCGCGGCGGGAATCGGTCGTGTGGTGGCGGCGGGTCATGGTCGGAGGGCTCGAAGGGGGGAAGCGAGGCGCGATTATAGCCACGGCGTGCCTCGCCGGCAAACCGCGGCTGGTAAGATCCAAGCACAACAACAACCCCGCCATCCCGCCCGGAGCCTCTCCCATGTTCGGCCGCCTGCTGCCCAAGGAGGGTCGTTTCTACGACCTCTTCAACGCCCACGCCGCGCAGGTGGTCATCGCCGGCCGGGAACTGGCCGCGCTCATGCACGACTTCGCCAACCGGGACGGCTACGCCCGGCGCATCGACGAGGCCGAGCACTCGGCCGACCGCATCACCGCCGAGGCGATGCGCCTGCTGCACAAGACCTTCATCACGCCCATCGACCGCGAGCAGATCCACCAGCTGGTGAACGCGATGGACGACATCTGCGACCTGATCCAGGACGTGGCCGAGTCGATCACGCTCTACGACATCCGCGCCATCACGCCCGAGACGGTGCGCCTCGCGGACATCGCGCTGCGCTGCTGCGACCGGGTGAAGGACGTCGTGGGCCTGCTCGGGGAGGAGAAGCACGCCGAGGCGGTCCTCAAGACCTGCGACGAGATCGACCGCCTCGAGAGCGACGCGGACCGCGAGATGCGCGCCGCCATCTCGCGCCTGTTCCGCGAGGAGCAGGACGTGCGCGAGGTCATCAAGATGAAGGTGATCTACGAGCAGCTCGAGGCGATCACCGACCGCTGCGAGGACGTCGCCAACCTGGCCGAAGGCATCGTCCTGGCCAACTCGTGACCGACAGGCGCCCCCGCGATGAGCGGAACCGAGATCGGCATCGGCACGCTCGCGCTGCTGGTGGCGCTGGCGCTCGCCTTCGACTTCATGAACGGCCTGCACGACGCGGCCAACTCGATCGCGACCGTGGTGTCCACGGGCGTGCTCAAGCCCCATCACGCCGTCGCCTTCGCGGCCGCCTTCAACTTCCTGGCGATCCTCGTCTTCCAGCTGAAGGTCGCCGCCACGGTGGGCAAGGGCATCGTGGATCCCGCCGTCGTCGACCACTACGTGATCTTCGGGGCGCTGATCGGCGCGATCGCCTGGAACGGCATCACCTGGTGGGCGGGGCTTCCCTCGAGCTCCTCGCACGCGCTCATCGGCGGGCTCATCGGGGCCGTGGTGGCCAAGGCCGGCGCGGGGCCGCTCATCGGCTCGGGCATCGGCAAGACCGTGCTCTTCATCCTCGTGGCGCCGGCGCTGGGCTTCATCCTGGGCTCGGCCCTGCTGGTCCTGGTCTCGTGGATCGTGCGGCGGACCACGCCGGCGCGCATCGATCGCTGGTTCCGGCGCCTGCAGCTCGTCTCGGCCGGGCTGTACAGCCTGGGCCACGGGGGCAACGACGCCCAGAAGACGATCGGCATCATCTGGCTGCTGCTCATCTCCTCCGGCTCGCTCGCGGCGAACGAGCCGGTGCCGATGTGGGTCATCGTGTCGTGCTACGTGGCGATCGCCATGGGCACGCTCCTCGGCGGGTGGCGCATCGTGAAGACGATGGGCCAGCGCATCACGAAGCTCAAGCCCGTGGGCGGCTTCTGCGCGGAGACGGGCGGCGCCATCACGCTCTTCGTCGCGACCGGCCTGGGCATCCCCGTCTCCACCACCCACACGATCACCGGCGCCATCGTGGGCGTGGGGGCGACCCGAAAGATGTCGGCGGTCCGCTGGGGGGTGGCCGGCGGCATCGTCTGGGCGTGGATCTTCACCATCCCGGCCTCGGCCTTCATGGCGGCCGTGGCCTGGTGGATCGGGCAGTACCTCTTCTAGGCGCCCGGCCCGGGCCTGCCCGGCGGCCGCAGGTAGCGCGCGTCGTCGAATGTCGCCATCCACCGCGGCTCGTAGACCACGAAGATCGCGGTGAGGAGCCCCGAGAGGAACGCCTCTCCCCAGCCCAGGAGCATGCCGAAGGGGATGAACCCCTCGGCGAGCCGGTCCCAGGGCGCGGTTCCCGCCGTCGCGTGGACGAGCGCCGCGACGAGGACGGTCGCCACGAAGGCGGCGCCCGGCGCGAAGAAGCCGGCCAGGAAGATGAAGGTGAAGGGGTTGCGCGGCACCCAGCGGTCGGCGGCGCGGCGCAGCGCATCCAGGAGCGCGGCCGGAAGCCATGCCGCGAGGAGCCACGTGGCCGCCGCGCCCGACCAGTCGCCGCCGCGCCAGGCGAGCACCGCCGCGACGGCGGGCAGCGCCGCCAGCACGGCCAGGTCACGACCGAACATGAGGGCCACGAGGGGCGTGGCCAGCAGGTGCAGCGACAGACCGTCGGCGAGGCGCGCCGACAGGATCCAGGCGAGCGCGATCGCGAAGACCGCGCCCAGCCAGCCGTGCAGCCGGAACTCGTCGGCGAGCAGCCGCCACGGCGCGCGGCGCGCCGCCCGCGCCAGCAGGACGGCCGCCACGAGGAAGCTCGCGACGGCCCAGCCTGCCGGGAGCGGTATGCCCAGGAAGTCGATGGGTCGCTCAGGCGGCCACGAGTTCCCGCAGCACGAACGGCAGGATCCCGCCGTGCAGGTAGTAGTCCACCTCGATCGGGGTGTCGATGCGCAGCAGCACGGGCACTTCCTTCGCCGTGCCGTCCTTGCGCCGGATCACGAGCGTCACGTCCATCTGCGGCCTGATGCCCTTCTCGAGGCCGACCACGTCGATCGTCTCGTCGCCCGTGATGCCCAGCGACTCGGCCGAGTCGGTGCCCTTGAACTGGCAGGGCAGGACTCCCATCCCCACGAGGTTGGAGCGGTGGATGCGCTCGAAGCTCCTCGCGACGACCGCCTTGACGCCCAGGAGCTGCGTGCCCTTGGCCGCCCAGTCGCGCGACGACCCGGTGCCGTACTCCTCGCCGCCGAAGACCACGGTGGGCTTGCCCCCCGCGATGTACTTCATGGCCGCGTCGTAGATGGGCATCCGCTCGCCCGAGGGCTGGAACAGGGTGACGCCGCCCTCCACCCGCGTGCCGTCCGCCCTCGGCGGCAGCATCAGGTTCTTCACGCGCACGTTGGCGAAGGTGCCGCGCATCATCACCTCGTGGTTGCCGCGGCGCGCGCCGTAGCTGTTGAAGTCCGGCTTCATCACCTTGTTCTCGATGAGGTACTTGCCGGCGGGCGAGGTGTCCTTGATGGCGCCGGCGGGCGAGATGTGGTCGGTGGTCACCGAGTCGCCGAAGATCCCCAGCACACTCGCGCCCAGGACGTTCTTGGCCGTGCCCGCGCTCATCCCGAAGCCCGCGAAGAAGGGCGGCTCGGCGATGTAGGTGGACTTCGGCCAGTTGTAGACCTGGCCCGTGGCGGAGGCGATCGCCTTCCACAGGGGGTTGGTTTCGGCGAGGTTCGCGTACATGCGCCCGAAGACGGCCGGGTCGGTGGCGTACTTCATCAGGGCCTGCACCTCGTCGGAGGTGGGCCAGATGTCCTTCAGGTACACCGGGCCGTCCCTGCCCTGGCCGACCGGGTCGTTCTCGAGGTCCCTGAGCACCGTGCCGGCGATGGCGAACGCGACGACCAGGGGCGGGGAGGCGAGGAAGTTGGCGCGGATGTTGGCGTGGATGCGTGCCTCGAAGTTGCGGTTGCCCGAGAGCACCGCGGCGCAGACGAGGTCGTTGTCGACGACGGCCTTCTCGATGGGCTCGGCGAGCGGCCCCGCGTTGCCGATGCAGGTCGTGCACCCGTAGGCCGCGACGCTGAAGCCCAGCTTCTCGAGCGAGCCCAGCAGCCCCGCCGCCTTGAGGTACTCCGTCACCACGCGCGAGCCGGGGGCGAGCGACGTCTTGATGTGCGGCTTGACCGTGAGGCCCTTCGCGACCGCCTTCTGCGCGAGGAGCCCCGCGGCAATGAGCACGCTCGGGTTCGAGGTGTTGGTGCACGAGGTGATGGCCGCGATGAGCACGTCGCCCGAGCCGAGGTCCGTGCCGTCGGAGGTCTTCACGCGCCTGGCCAGGTCCTCGGCCTTCTTCGAGAAGCCGTTCTCCGCGACGGGCTTGGAGAAGAGCTCGGTGAACTTCGCCTTGAGGTTGCCCAGGTCGATGCGGTCCTGCGGGCGCTTCGGCCCCGCGACGGACGGCTTGATGGACGACAGGTCCAGTTCCAGAACCGTCGTGTAGTCCAGGTCGCCCTCTCTCGGCATGCCGAACATCCCCTGCGCCTTGAAGTAGGCCTCGAGGGCGGAGACTTCCTCGGCCGTGCGGCCGGTGTTGCGGAAGAACTCGATGGTGCGCGCGTCGACCGGGAAGAAGCCCATGGTCGCGCCGTACTCCGGCGCCATGTTGGCGATGGTGGCGCGGTCGGTGACGGCGAGGGTCTCGGCGCCGGAGCCGAAGAACTCGACGAACTTGCCCACGACCTTCGCCTTGCGCAGCATCTCGGTGACCGTCAGCGCGAAATCGGTGGCGGTGACGCCCTCGCGGAGCTTGCCCGTGAGGTTCACGCCGACGACGTCCGGGGTGAGGAAGTACACCGGCTGGCCGAGCATGCCGGCCTCGGCCTCGATGCCGCCCACCCCCCAGCCCACCACGCCGATGCCGTTGATCATCGTGGTGTGGCTGTCGGTGCCCACCAGCGTGTCGGGGTAGTACATCCCGTTCTTCTGGAACACGCCGCGCGCCAGGTACTCGAGGTTCACCTGGTGCACGATGCCGATGCCCGGGGGCACCACCTTGAACGTGTCGAACGCCTGCATGCCCCACTTCATGAACTCGTAGCGCTCGCGGTTGCGGTCGAACTCGAGCTTCATGTTCAGGTCGAGGGCTTCCGGGCCGCCGTAGTGGTCGATCTGCACCGAGTGGTCGACGACGAGGTCCACCGGCACCAGCGGCTCGATCACCTTGGGGTTCTTGCCCATTTTCGCCGCCACCCCGCGCATCGCGGCCAGGTCGGCGAGCAGCGGCACGCCCGTGAAGTCCTGCAGCACGATGCGCGCCAGCACGAACGGGATCTCCGCGGTGCGCGGCGACGTGGCGCCCCAGCCGGCGAGCTCCCGCACGTGCTCCTCCGAGACCTTCTTGCCGTCGACGTTGCGCAGCACCGACTCGAGCACGATGCGGATCGAGACGGGCAGGCGCTTCACGTTGGGGAACTTCTCCGCGAGCGCCGGCAGGGAGTAGAACTGGCCGGTCTTGCCGGGGACGGGCTGGAAGGTCTTGAGGGTGTCGAAGGCGTTGTGGGGCATGGTCGTCTCGGGGTCGTTGTTCGGTTTGTCGGTCGATCGGTCGTTCGGGGGCTACGGGCGCGGGGCGGCGCGGAACTGCACGTCGTACTCCAGGCCCTTGTCGTCGCGGCAGACGCCGCCGCCGGCGCGCCCGGCGCCGCCGCGCAGGTCGCAGCGCAGGCCGGCGCCGTCGGGCGAGCGCAGGAGCGCCTTGGCCTCGCCGCCGCCGGGATTGTCCATCGAAATGGTCCCGCCCAGGCCCCAGCCGTGGCCGCGCCCGCCCCAGCCGCCGGTCACGTAGCCGGTGGAGCGGTCGGGAACGACCTCCACCCAGGTGCCGGCGTAGGTGCGGCCCTCGATGGTGATGGCGATCGGGCCCTCCGAGCCGCCGGTGCCTTCCAGCGTCCCGTAGTAGAGCTTGCCGCTGTCGCGCGGCATGAGGGTCATCTGCAGGGTCGAGGCGCAGCCGCCCAGGATGAGGGCGGCCGCGATCGTGGCGAGTCTCTTCGTCATGTTGCCTCCTTGCGGCGTCCGGGGCTCGTGGCCCGCTCGCGCCGCGTTTCTCCTCCCCCTTCCGGGGTTCCCGCCATGCGCGCCGTCAGGAGGACATCAGGTCCGTGAACTCGTTGACGGGCGTGGCGTCCAGCCGCTTCGCGTCGAGGCAGAGCTCCAGGATCGCCTTGCGCTGCTTCTCCGGGAAGCGTCGGGCCAGGTTGACGCGGAACTTCTCCACGAGCACGGGCATGCCTTCCTTGCGCCGGCGCTTGTGGCCGATCGGGTACTCGACCACGATCTCCTTGAGCTTCCTGCCGTCGGCGAATTCCACCGTGAGCGCGTTGGCGATCGAGCGCTTGTCGGGGTCGTGGTAGTCCTTCGTGAACTTCGGGTCCTCGACGCACACGATCCGGTCGCGCAGCGCGTCGATGCGCGGGTCCCTGGCGATCTCGTCCTCGTAGTCGCCCGCGGTGAGGCGGCCGAAGAGGATGGGCACGGCGACCATGTACTGGATGCAGTGGTCGCGGTCGGCCGGGTTGTCCAGCGGCCCCTTCTTGTCGATGATGCGGATGCACGCCTCGTGCGTGCGGATCGTGATCCGATTGATGTCCGCGGGCGTCCGGCCCGCCTTCGCGAGCTCCTTGTGGATCGTCATGGCCGCCTCCACCGCCGTCTGCGAGTGGAACTCGGCGGGGAAGGAGATCTTGAAGAGCACGTTCTCCATCACGTAGCTGCCGTAGGGGCGCTGGAACCTGAAGGCGTTGCCCTTGAAGAGCACGTCGTAGAAGCCCCAGGTCTTGGCGGTGAGGACGGAGGGGTAGCCCATCTCGCCCGTCTTCGCGATGAGCGCCAGGCGCACGGCGCGGCTCGTCGCGTCGCCGGCGGCCCAGCTCTTGCGCGAGCCCGTGTTGGGCGAGTGGCGGTACGTGCGCAGCGACTGGCCGTCCACCCAGGCGAGCGATACCGCGTTGATGACCTCGTCTCTCGTGAGGCCGAGCATCTGGGCCACCACCGCGGTCGAGGCCACCTTCACCAGCACCACGTGGTCCAGGCCCACCTTGTTGAAGCTGTTCTCGAGCGCGATGCAGCCCTGGATCTCGTGCGCCTTGATCATCGCGGTGAGCACGTCCTTCACCGTGAGCGGCTTCTTCCCGGCGGCAAGGGCATTGCGCGAGAGCCAGTCGGCCGTGGCGAGGATGCCGCCCAGGTTGTCGGAGGGGTGGCCCCACTCGGCGGCGAGCCAGGTGTCGTTGAAGTCGAGCCAGCGGATCATCGCCCCGATGTCGAAGGCGGCCTTCACCGGGTCCATCTGGTAGGGGGTCCCCGGGACCTTCGCGCCGTTGGGCACCACGGTGCCGGGCACGATGGGCCCGAGCATCTTGGTGCAGGCGGGGTACTCGAGCGCCTCGAAGCCGCAGCCGAGGGTGTCCATGAGGCAGTAGCGGGCGGTGTCGTAGGCCTCCTTGGAGGAGACCTTGTACTTGAGGACGTAGTCGGCGATGTCGACGAGGACCTTGTCGGGCTTGGGGCGGACGTTGGAGATATGTGCGGACACGGTTTTTTGCTTTCCTGGCGGGTTAATGCGGGGAACGCCGATGAACGCCGATGATTACGCCGATGAACGCCGATGAGATCCTTGCGTTGGACACGGCCCGCGGCTTGGGACCGTATTCCCGATGCCTGGCTATTCGCGTCCCGACAATCTTATCGGCGTTCATCGGCGTAATCATCGGCGTTCATCGGCGTTCCCCGCTTTACGATAACTACTTGCGCTTCTCGATCGGGACGAAGGCGAGATCCTCCGGGCCGGTGTAGTTGGCGCTCGGGCGGATGATCTTGCCGTCGATGCGCTGCTCGATCACGTGGGCGCACCAGCCGGAGGTGCGCGAGATGACGAAGAGCGGCGTGAACATCGCGGTGGGCACGCCCATCTGGTGGTAGCTCGTGGCGCTGAACCAGTCGAGGTTCGGGAACATCTTCTTCTCGCGCCACATCACCTCCTCGATCCGCGCGGAGATGTCGAAGAGCTTCATGTTGCCGGCGTCCTTCGAGAGCCGGCGCGCGACTTCCTTGATGACCTGGTTCCGGGGGTCCGCGATCGTGTAGACGGGGTGGCCGAAGCCGATGATGACCTGCTTCTCGGCGACGCGCTGCACGATGTCTGCCTCGGCCTCGTCGGCGTTGTCGTAGCGGCCGATGGTGTCGAAGGCGAACTCGTTGGCGCCGCCGTGCTTCGGGCCCTTGAGCGCGCCGATGGCCGCGGTGATCGCCGAGTACATGTCGGAGCCCGTGCCCGCCACGACGCGCCCCGTGAAGGTCGACGCGTTGAACTCGTGCTCGGCGTAGAGGATGAGCGAGATGTGCATCGACTTCACCCACAGGTCCGAGGGCCGGCGTCCGTGCAGCATGTGCAGGAAGTGCCCGCCGATCGTCTCGTCGTCGGTCTCCACGTCGATGCGCCGGCCGGAATGGGAGAAGTGGTACCAGTACAGGAGCATCGAGCCGAACGAGGCCATCAGGCGGTCGGCGATGTCGCGCGAGGGGGCGAGCTTGTGCTCGTCGCCCTCGGGAAGCACGGAGCCCAGCGCCGAGCAGGCGGTGCGCATCACGTCCATCGGGTGGGTGGAGGCCGGGATGCACTCGAGGATGTCCTGCACCGCCGCGGGGATGCCGCGCAGCGACCGGAGCTTCGTCTTGTAGGCCGCCAGCTCGGGCGCGGTCGGGAGCTTGCCGTGCACCAGGAGGTGCGCGACCTCCTCGAACTCGCACTTCTCGGCGATGTCGAGGATGTCGTATCCCCGGTAATGCAGGTCGTTGCCGGTCCGGCCTACCGTGCAGAGCGCGGTGTTGCCGGCGGTGACGCCGGACAGGGCGACGGACTTCTTGGGCTTGGGGGCTGCGGGGGCGGCGGCGTCGGTCATGGCGGTTTCCTGTGGTTGGCGTTCGTCGGCTGGAGTGGCCCTACTTGGACTTCGCGAACAGGGCGTCCAGCTTCTTCTCGAACTCGTGGTATCCCAGGTAGTGGTAGAGCTCCTCGCGGGTCTGCATCGTGTCGACGACCGACGCCTGCGTCCCCTCGCGGCGCAGCGCCTGGTAGACGCCGAGCGCCGCCTTGTTCATGGCGCGGAACGCGGACAGCGGGTAGAGCGCGATCGACACGTCGGCCGAGGCGAGTTCCTCGACCTTGAAGAGGGGGGTCTTGCCGAACTCGGTGAGGTTCGCGAGCACCGGCACCTTCACGGCGGCGGCGAACTTGCGGTACATGTCGAGGTCGGTCATCGCCTCGGGAAAGATGGCGTCGGCGCCGGCCTCGGCGCACGCGCAGGCCCGGTCGATGGCGGCCTGCAGGCCCTCGACGGCCAGCGCGTCGGTGCGCGCCATGATGAAGAAGCCGGGGTCCGTGCGCGCGTCGACCGCGCTCCTCACGCGGTCCACCATCTCCTGCTGGCTCACCAGCTCCTTGCCGGGCCGGTGGCCGCAGCGCTTCGCGCCCACCTGGTCCTCGATGTGCATCGCGGCCGCGCCCGCCTTGATGAGCGAGCGGGTGGTGCGCGCCACGTTGAACGCGCTCGACCCGAAGCCGGTGTCCACGTCGACGAGCAGCGGCAGGTCGCAGACGTCGGTGATGCGGCGCACGTCGGTGAGGACGTCGTCGAGGTTCGAGATGCCCAGGTCGGGGAGCCCCAGGGACCCCGCGGCGACTCCGCCGCCGGAAAGGTAGATCGCGCGGAAGCCGGAGGCCTTCGCGAGGGTTGCGTGGTAGGCGCAGATGGCGCCGGGCACCTGCAGGGGCCGCTCTTCCTTCATCGCGGCGCGGAAGCGGGCGCCGGGGGACATTTCGGTCATTCGGTTCTTCTCCTGGGGACAGGTTGCTCTTCGATAAGGGTCGGGCGGGCGGGAGCGTCGTCGCGGTCGGGGGCGTGCAACCTGCCCCTCAGTCGAAGAAGGCGCCGGCCGCCTCCTCGGGCATCTTCACGCCGGTGATGCGCGCCTTCTGGAGCAGCTCCCAGAAATAGCGGTAGGTGGCGCGGTCGTGCAGCTCGCCGTCGAACTGGATGGGGCCCCAGTTCGCGTCGCGGGCCTCCATGAGGATGGCGGCGGCCGTGGCGACCTCGTTCAGGTCGGGCTTCATCGCGTCGACGATGGGCTGCACCTGCGAGGGGTGGATGCTCCACATGCGCAGGAAGCCGAAGTCGTTGCGGGCGCGCCAGGCGTCGCGGAACACGTTGTAGGCGTTCCTGAGGTC